>NZ_PDIG01000036.1:0-44031 GCF_004745185.1 Escherichia sp. E2661 | reverse complement strand
CGCAAAATAATGACTGGATGAGCAGGCTTCCATGCCAATCAGACAAGGTTCCAGTTGAATCACAAACTGAACAAACTTAGCCCGGGTGAGCTTTTTACGCAAAATAGTATGGCCTTCATGATCGACACCATGAAGCTGAAAAACGTTCTTTGCCAGGTCGATACCAAGAGTTGATACTTTCATGTGGACGCTCCTAATTTTTCAGGACGTATTGCAACGATCCAGTCTGGTACTTTGATACCGTAAAATCTGGAGCGTCCATCTCATTATCCCTGTAAAACGCGCCCTCAGCCCACATCCATGTGGGCTGCCCCGGCCTACAGGAAACGATTCGGCGATTTACAGCCGGACCAACCCCCTCGCGGAAATATCTTGCTTTTACTGATGATTCATCTTTGCTGAAAGTAATCTACGTGATTGCCTGATGCGACGCTTTACGCGTCTTATCAGGCCTACAGGACAGGTCATCTGGTAACTTACATCTTCTCCAGCAACTTCTTCACATCTTTGCCATTGCGGGAATCTTTATTCCGCTCGGCCCAGTCGTTAAGACGGCGTTTGGCTTCGTCCTGTAAGTGTTTACGCAGTAACTGATCCACTTGCAGGCTGTAATTGAGTTGCTGCCAGTTGCCATAAACCCGCAGAGGAACCGGCGTTTCTTTGAGGAAATCAATCAGTTTGCTTTCCCCGTTCCAACCGCCAATCACACGAATGTCAAACTGGGTGTCGCAGGTTTGATCTGCCAGATTCAACGTGCCAGCCCCTGAAAGCGCCAGTACTGGCGATTGACCTTGCATGTCGTTTAACGTCACGACACCATCCTTCAACGTCAGATCGGTGGTAAAGCTATCAAGCCGCGTCACGTTATCGAAGTTTTCAGCGGCCTTCACATCACCGCCATTACGTTCTACCGCTTGTTGGATCATCTGCTGGAAGTTCATGCCTTCCATGCGCGTATCGGCCATTTCGACATGCGCCGTCCCCAGCCAGGTGTGGCGGAATGCGTTGGCATCAATATCAGCACCAGAGAAATCCCCCGCTAGCGACATTTTCCCCGTTAATGAGATGGGGTAGTTGAAGGCATTCAGGATGGTGCCAATCTCGACATTTTCCAGCCGGGGATGGAAAACTATACGCGGATGTGAGGCTGTTGCATCCAGCGTACCCGGTAACGACACGACACCGTCGTTAAGTTTGCCCTGCAACTGGATAATCTCCAGCAGCCCCGCCTTGTTGGTCATTTGCGCAGTGACATCGGCAAAATCCATTCCACGCCAGCGCACGTTATTGGCCTGCAACAAAATATCTGCCGCAAAGCCTTTCAGCCCCTGATACGCAGGTTCATCAACGCGTGAGGAAATTACCGGACGTGGCAGCGTCGGTTGGCTTTGCCCCTGTTGAGCAACGCCATTTTGCTTAGTCATCACCTCATTCATCGGCAGCAAATTATCCAGATTTAACTGGGCAAATTGCAGTCTGAGCAGCCATTCTGGCTTCTCAAGCAGCGCTACCTGCGCCTGACCGGTCAGATTACTGTCGTTAGCGGTTAAATTGATTTGTTCAAAGGAGAGACGTTTTTTGCGCTTCCTGCCACTGAGTCCTGAACTGACCATGGCCCTGAATCCCCTGCTTCGGAAGATCAGCGCCCTGCAGTTGCCAGTCAATCTGTTGAATATCTGCCGTTAAATCATGCGGGTAATCAGAAGCATCAACAGTCCCCTTGAGCGCTAACGTGAGATCGCGTTGGTCGCGATTTACCCGACCAGAGAATTCAAACGAACCGCGATGTTGTGGGTCCTGCTCCATTTGCAGGCGGATATCACGTACCGTAACCTGTTCGTCATTTTCATGCTGGAACACCAACACGCTGTCACTGACTCGCAGACTGGCGATATCGAACGACCAGCCGCGATCTTCCGCATCATCAGGTAACGTATTGTCTTTCGGGGCTATTGGGGCGTCTTCACTGCGCACTGCTTCTGTTTCCGGCGTCAGTTGAATGACTGCCCCTTTGAGCATGACTTGCTTAACGCTGAGTTGATGACTCAATAAAGGCCACAAGGCCACATCAAGGCGCATATTATCGGCACGTACCAGCGGTTGGCTGGCCCCGTTGGCCGTTAATATCATGCGACCAGAGAGGATACTAAGCTGCGGCCAGACGTGCCAACGCAGTGGCCCGTCGAGCTGCAATTGATAACCGCTACGTGCAGCAACCTGCTTGACCATATAGTCACGGAAATCATTCGGATTCACCAGCAACACTAACGCAGATAACCCAGCCACCAGCACGACCAGGAGTATCATCAGCGTCGTCAGAAATCGTCTCATGGTATCCTCAATGGGCCTGAATTAGTCTTTATCGATACGGCTAGCGACTGCGCCCTGCTGGTTGCGATATTTCGCATCTTCACGGCGGTTATACGGACGCGCTGCCGGACCTGAAAGCGGCTCAAAGCTCAGCGCGCCAATCAGCATACCCGGACGCAGGGCCAGCGGCAGCTTACCGGAATTGTAGAACTCCAGCACAATACAGCCAGACCAGCCCGGATCGATACGGTGCGCAGTGACGTGCACCATAAGTCCCAGACGCGCCAGTGAGGAACGCCCATCCAGCCAGCCCACCAGATCGGCTGGCAACGTAACCGACTCCAGCGTCACCGCCAGCGCCAGTTCTCCCGGATGGAGATAAAATGCCTCGCCCTCGTCGAGCACGATTTCATCGCTCATCACCCGATCAAGCGCGGCGCTCACTTCATCTTTGGGACCGCTCAGATCGATAAACGCTGCCGTGTGACCACGGAAGGTACGAAATTTATTGCCCAGGCGTACATCCACCGTCGCGCCATTAATACGCTCCACGGGTGGACGTGGGTTGATCGACAAACGGCCTTCATCAAGCCAGGCTTCAATATCTCGGTCACACAGACGCATGGCATTTTCTCCTTTCGCGCATCACTCCCTTAACGCCAGTTACGTCAAGGGCATACCAGGTTATCACTGAACGGTACACAATTTACCAAGCTTATTCAAAGAACTGACTTATTTTCGCTTTCAATATATCGATCGCGATGCGGTTTTTACCGCCGCGCGGCACGATGATATCTGCATACTGTTTAGACGGTTCAATGAATTGCAGGAACATCGGGCGCACGGTTTTTTGATATTGCGCCATTACAGAATCCATCGAACGACCACGCTCATTAACATCGCGCTTAATGCGACGCATCAGGCAGATATCCAGTGGGGTATCCACAAAAATCGAGAAGTTCAGCTCGTCGCGCAGACGCGCATCCGTCAGCAGCAAAATGCCTTCGAGAATAATGACTTTCTTCGGTTCAACCTTCACCGTTTCTTTCATACGCGTATGTTCAACGTAGCTGTAAACCGGCAGGTCGATAGCCGAGCCGCGTTTCAGCGCCTGCAAATGTTGCAGCAGCAGGCTGTGATCCATCGCGCTGGGATGGTCATAATTAGTTTTAACCCGTTCTTCCATCGACAGATGGCTTTGATCTTTGTAGTAACAGTCTTCCGGAATAACGCCGATGTGTTCATCACCGACTTGTTCACGTAATTCACGATAAAGGGTACTGGCAATGAGACTCTTGCCGGAAGCCGATGCGCCTGCGATACCGATAATGACGCACTGATGAGACTGATCAGTCATAAATTTAGCGACCTGAATAACCTGGATGTTAGGAAGGGGGCGCCGAAGCGCCAAACGCGGCAATTATAGGGATTTCATCCGCGTGATACCAGTCGAATAGCGTTGCCTTGCTCTCAGAGTTAATTGTTGACGATCAATTCCCTGATGCAAATTTAATTGCTCAGTTATGACGCAAAGTGAAAAATGTTATGCATAGTTGCGCAAATTATCCGCCATTACGTCACTTTATGAGCAATTTGCATATAAAATGTAAAACTTTTGTACTAGCATAAACACAGATACCAATACTGACGGCCTGGCCATGCGGATAGAGCGGTAATGAGTAAACCATCACAGCGTGTTTTAATTACCTTACCTCATCCTCTGCTTCACCTCGTCAGTTTAGGTTTAGTCTCGTTTATCTTTACCCTTTTCTCGCTTGAGCTTTCACAATTTGGCACTCAGCTTGCGCCGCTATGGTTCCCCACTTCCATTATGATGGTGGCGTTTTACCGCCATGCCGGACGCATGTGGCCTGGTATCGCGTTAGCCTGCTCACTGGGAAACATAGCCGCATCCGTGCTGCTCTTTTCCACCAGTTCGCTCAATATGACCTGGACGGCTATCAACATTATTGAAGCCGTCGTGGGCGCAATGCTGCTGCGAAAATTATTACCGTGGTATAACCCGCTACAAAATCTGGCTGACTGGCTTCGTCTTGCATTTGGCAGCGCCATCGTTCCACCTCTGTTGGGAGGGGGGCTGGTTGTCCTGCTGACGCCCGGAGACGATCCTCTCAGGGCTTTTTTGATATGGGTACTTTCAGAATCCATCGGCGCCCTGGCGCTGGTACCGCTGGGCCTGTTGTTTAAACCTCATTATCTATTACGCCATCGTAACCCACGACTGTTGTTTGAAACGCTGCTGACGTTAGCGATCACATTGACATTAAGCTGGCTTTCGATGCTGTACCTGCCGTGGCCTTTTACTTTCATTATTGTGCTGCTGATGTGGAGCGCCGTGCGCCTGCCACGAATGGAAGCCTTTTTGATCTTCCTCACGACAGTGATGATGGTTTCGTTAATGATGGCTGCCGACCCTACTCTGCTTGCCACGCCGCGAGCGTACCTGATGAGCCATATGCCGTGGCTGCCATTTTTGCTGATTCTGCTTCCCGCCAACATCATGACCATGGTGATGTACGCCTTCCGCGCGGAACGTAAGCATATTTCCGAAAGCGAAACACGCTTTCGGAACGCCATGGAATATTCTGCTATCGGCATGGCGTTGGTGGGTACTGAGGGACAATGGCTGCAAAGCAACAAAGCCCTGTGCCAGTTTCTCGGCTACAGCCAGGAAGAACTGCGTGCTCTCACCTTTCAACAGCTGACCTGGCCGGAAGACCTCAATAAAGATCTGCAACACGTTGAGAAGTTGATTAGCGGTGAAATCAATACCTACTCAATGGAGAAACGCTACTACAACCGCCACGGCGACGTAGTTTGGGCGCTGCTTGCCGTCTCACTGGTGCGCCACACCGATGGCACGCCACTCTACTTCATTGCGCAGATAGAAGACATTAACGAGTTAAAACGCACCGAGCAGGTGAATAAGCAACTGATGGAACGCATCACGCTGGCTAACGAAGCGGGCGGGATTGGTATCTGGGAATGGGAGTTGAAGCCGGATATTTTCAGTTGGGATAAGCGGATGTTTGAACTTTACGAAATTTCCCCGCATATCAAACCAAACTGGCAGGTTTGGTATGACTGCGTGCTGCCGGAAGATCGAGAACACACCGAGAAAGTCATCCGCGATTCGCTGCAGGCTCGTTTGCCTTTTAAACTGGAATTTCGCATTACGGTAAAAGACGGTATTCGTCATATCCGCGCACTCGCCAATCGGGTTCTGAATAAAGAAGGCGAAGTCGAACGCCTGCTTGGCATCAATATGGATATGACAGAAGTAAAACAACTCAACGAGGCGCTGTTCCAGGAAAAAGAACGTCTGCATATCACCCTGGACTCTATCGGTGAAGCCGTGGTCTGTATTGATATGGCGATGAAAATCACCTTTATGAATCCAGTCGCGGAGAAAATGAGCGGCTGGAAGCAAGAAGAGGCGTTGGGCGTTCCGCTGCTGACGGTATTGCATCTTACAACTGGTGACACTGGGCCGTTAATTGAGAACATTTACAGTGCCGACACCTCACGTTCTGCTATTGAACAGGACGTGGTTCTCCACTGCCGTAGCGGTGGCAGTTATGACGTTCATTACAGTATTACGCCGTTAAGCACCCTGGATGGTAGTAGCATTGGTTCGGTGCTGGTGATTCAGGACGTCACCGAAGCACGCAAAATGCTACGTCAGCTTAGCTATAGCGCCTCTCACGATGCCCTGACGCATCTGGCGAACCGTGCAAGTTTTGAGAAACAACTGCGAATACTGCTGCAAACCGTTCACAGTACGCATCAGCAACATGCACTGGTATTTATCGATCTTGATCGCTTTAAAGCGGTAAATGACAGCGCCGGGCATGCGGCCGGCGATGCTTTGCTGCGCGAACTGTCTTCGTTGATGCTGAGTATGCTGCGCTCCAGCGATCTACTGGCACGACTTGGTGGTGATGAATTTGGTCTGTTACTGCCAGACTGTAATGTCGAAAGTGCCCGTTTTATCGCGACGCGCATTATCAATGCGATCAATGATTATCACTTTATGTGGGACGGTCGGTTACATCGGGTAGGAGCAAGCGCCGGGATGACGTTAATAAACGACAGTAATCACCAGGCAGCAGAAGTTATGTCCCAGGCCGATATCGCCTGTTATGCTTCGAAAAATGGTGGTCGTGGTCAGGTCACAGTTTATGAACCACAGCAGGCAACTGCACATAATGAACGGACAGTGATGTCGCTCGATGAACAGTGGCGGATGACTAAAGAGAATCCGCTTATGATGATTGCCCACGGCATCGCTTCGCCGCGAATCACGGAAACGCGGAATTTGTGGTTGATTTCGCTTAAGCTCTGGAGCAGCAAAGGCGAGTTGATTGATGAACAGGCATTCCGCCGTAGCTTCAGCGATCCGGCACTCAGCCACGCGCTTGACCGCCGGGTATTACGTGAATTTTTCCAACAAACAGCAAAAGCGGTTGCCAATAAAGGTTTAAGCATCGCCCTCCCCCTTTCCGTTGCAGGGCTAGGCAGCGTCACTCTGGTAGACGAATTGCTTGAGCAACTGGAACAAAGTTCATTACCACCACGGTTGTTCCATTTGGTAATTCCGGCAGAAGCGATTTTCGACCACGGGCTGGCTGTACAAAAACTGCGGTTGGCCGGCTGCCGGATCGTACTCAGCCAGGTAGGGCGCGACCTACAAATATTCAATATGCTCAAAGCAAATATGACGGATTATCTACTGCTTGACGCCGAGTTATGCGCCAGCGTACAGGGCAATTTAATGGATGAGATGCTGATTTCGATTATTCAGGGGCATGCCCAGCGGTTGGGTGTGAAAACCATCGCTGGGCCAGTAGCGTTGCCATTGGTATTGGATACGCTTTCTGACATTGGTGTTGATCTGATTTATGGCGATGTGATCGCCGAGGGCCAGCCTCTGGATTTGCTGGTTAATAGCAGTTATTTCGCGATTAATTGAGGGAGCGTTTCCCCATCGCCTGATGCAACGCTAACGCGTTTTATCAGGCCTACAATTCGTCCGTTCCGTAGGCCGCGCCGCATCCGGCGACCAGCGTCATGCTTCTTCTGGTTGCCAGCCTTCCGTATACCAGATATGCAACAGCGCATAAGAACGCCAGGGCTTCCAGCGCTCGGCATAACGGCGGATTTGTGCTGGCGTCATTCCTGGAAATCGCTGCTTAATCAAATAATCATCCGGCAGAAAAACATCTTTCGCTTGCCAGCCGCGCAAGGCGAAATAATTCGCCGTCCAGCGCCCGATACCCGGAAAAGTTTGCAGCGTTTTCATCGCTTGTTCTACGTCGTCCGGGATTGTCATCGATAAGGTGCCATCCAGTGCTGCATTGGCTAAATGAATCAGTGCCTCTGCCCGTTTCAACGGCATGCCTAACGCTTTTAATGCCTGCGGGTCGGCTGCTGCCAGCCGCTGAGGCGTGGGGAAGCAGACATAATCCGGAAAATCATCCAGCCGTTCGCCATAAAGCTGTGCCACTTTGGCGGTCAATTTTGCCGCCATCGCCACGCTCACCAGTTGGCCTAAAATCGCCCGCACGCCCTGCTCAAAAGCATCAACACAGCCGGGTAAACGCAATCCAGGCCGCGCCGCGCCTAACTCGCCCAACGCCTCGTTAACAATCTGCGGGTTACATTGCAGATCAAATAAGCAGCTCATTTTCGCCAGGCACTCAGCGGCAACGGGTTCTAAACCTGCACTTAAATTTATGTGCAGAGTATGGCGGGCGATATCCGGAATAGCAGTCACCACACCGCGATATTCGCCCACCGCCAGACTACGGGCATAATAATCGTCAGCGACAGTTTCCACACCGCTCACCGCACGGGCGGCGAGAAATCCCAACATCCACGACCAGTCATACGGCGGCTGCCAGTTCAGGGTATACATCGCATCTCCTTATTCATCCGCTTTCAGCATAAACGTTATTCAGACGTTACGCTTTGCTTTCATATTCCGGTTGTCGCGACGGCAACATTTCGCTAAAGTCACGCCCCTTCTTCACCGGCATGGGGATTATTTCGTGTTTATTGGTTTTGATTACGGTACAGCAAACTGTTCAGTGGCGGTCATGCGCGACGGTAAACCGCAATTACTGAAAATGGAAAACGACAGCACGTTGCTGCCTTCAATGCTTTGCGCGCCAACGCGTGAAGCGGTAAGCGAATGGCTGTACCGCCATCATGATGTTCCGGCAGACGACGATGAAACGCAGGCGCTGTTGCGTCGGGCGATTCGTTATAACCGCGAAGAAGATATCGATGTTACGGCGAAAAGCGTGCAGTTCGGTCTTTCCTCACTGGCACAGTACATTGATGATCCGGAAGAAGTTTGGTTTGTGAAATCACCAAAATCGTTCCTCGGTGCCAGCGGCTTAAAACCGCAGCAGGTAGCGCTGTTTGAGGATCTGGTCTGCGCAATGATGTTGCACATTCGCCAGCAGGCGCAGGCGCAGTTGCCAGAAGCGATTACCCAAGCGGTGATTGGTCGCCCGATCAACTTCCAAGGGCTGGGCGGCGATGAAGCAAACGCCCAGGCACAAGGGATTCTGGAACGCGCGGCAAAGCGTGCCGGGTTTAAGGATGTGGTATTCCAGTACGAGCCGGTAGCAGCTGGGCTGGATTACGAAGCCACCTTACAGGAAGAAAAACGGGTGCTGGTGGTGGATATCGGCGGTGGTACGACTGACTGTTCATTGCTGCTGATGGGACCGCAGTGGCGTTCGCGTCTCGATCGTGAAGCCAGCCTGCTGGGTCACAGTGGTTGCCGTATTGGCGGTAACGATCTGGATATCGCACTGGCGTTTAAAAACCTGATGCCGTTACTGGGCATGGGAGGCGAAACCGAAAAAGGCATCGCCCTGCCGATTCTGCCGTGGTGGAATGCGGTTGCCATCAACGACGTACCTGCGCAAAGTGATTTCTACAGTAGTGCCAACGGTCGCCTGCTTAACGATCTGGTACGCGATGCCCGCGAACCGGAAAAAGTGGCCCTGTTACAGAAAGTCTGGCGTCAGCGTTTAAGCTATCGACTGGTGCGCAGCGCAGAAGAGAGCAAAATTGCGCTTTCCAGCGCAGCGGAAACCCTCGCATCGCTGCCGTTTATCAGCGATGAGCTGGCTACGATGATTAGCCAGCAGGGTCTGGAAAGCGCCCTCAGCCAACCGCTGGCGCGGATTCTGGAACAGGTGCAACTGGCGCTGGATAACGCCCAGGAAAAACCGGATGTCATCTATCTGACTGGCGGTAGCGCCCGTTCGCCGCTGATTAAAAAGGCTCTGGCAGAACAGTTGCCGGGCATTCCAATTGCAGGCGGCGATGACTTTGGCTCCGTCACCGCCGGGCTGGCACGCTGGGCGGAAGTGGTGTTTCGTTAATTGAAAACTGGCTCAGCAACGGCTTAAATCAGCCTGCGCCTGAGCCAATTTTTCTGCCGCCTGACGTAACGGTTCCATCAACGGCATGGTCCGTGCTGGAGCATGAAGGCGGAATCGCTGCAACTCTGTCGCTCCGACAGTCAACGCCGATTCCAGCCGATGTCGTTTGGCGGCCATTTTCGCCATTACCGCTTGTCTGTCTGCTGGCGTTACCGCTTCATTCGGCCTGAACACAAAACGGCGTTCGCAACTCGCTTTCCAGTCGATAACTGCCTGGGTCAGATGGTCGCCAAACCCTTTCACTTGCTTAACACCACGACGGGTAACATCTGCCGCTGTTTCAATACCAAAGGACCGTAACGCCGCTTTACGCGCAGGGCCAACGCCGGGAATAGAGGCAACATCAATAAAAAATCCCTCCAGAAACTTCTGCTTCTGCCGTTCCCTTGCGGTGTCATGAAGTGCTGCCAACACGCGTTTTTCTTCTTCCGGTAACCCGAGAATTTCGTCCTTCATTTTTTCGAGCATCGTCCGTTTGGCGATAAAACCTTCCAGGCCGCCCACCTGCTGGATCTGGCGGACTAAATGGTCATAGTCCATTTTCGCACGATTAAATGCCTCACGGCGCTGCTGAACTTCTGCTTTGTACGCTTTGCTTGTCAGACTGCCAATAATCCAGATAGCCGCCAGCACGGGTACCAAAATGATATAACGCGGCTCTGCCTGAAGGCCGCAAAGCAGTAGCGATAACGCTGACAGCGCGATCTCAATCAGAATGATGTATTCGCGCCGTAACAGGCCTGAAGGAAAAGGAAGCGGCCTGCCAGTCGGTTGGAAATGATCGGGTAATGGTAACTGTAGTGCTGGCGGTGGCACTGACGCCATCACCATCGCCCAGACTTTCGCCAGCACAAAATCACCGCCGGTGGTAATGAGCTCTTCGCCGAGATCAATAAAATAGATAACGCCTTGATTATCCAGCGCACACCACGGGCAGTCGGTTAAATGACCGGGGTAAACATGCATTGCCGAAACGGGACATTTCTTTAGCTGTTGGCGTAGAGAATCAAGTGCCGCTACCCACGCTTTAGCCGTCGGACGCGCGGTTGCCACGCCACTTTCCGTGAATGCCTGCTGAAACATGGCTTCAACATCACCCGGTAACATCGATAGCGGAATCGAGCGTGGTGGCGGTTTTAAGCCACGTCGCTGATTGTCTGACGCGTAGGCATAACGGAAATGGGCAATATCCGTCTCCAGCGCATTACCCGCTTCGGCAATAAGCGGCACACCGGAATAAGGATGCCGACCACCAAACAAGACGTGAAAAATCAGCAAGGCAAGGCCAAAATTATCGTGATTCGCGGTGCGTTCAAAGCCGACAAATGATGGCAAGGTTTGCAGTTCTGGTGGCGTAAAATGCGACACGCCGACTTCGCATAAATGCAGCGTGCCATTGGCATTAATCTGAAAGGAGTCGCTATCAATCAACACCACTTTGCTGTCACGACCTACCATGAAGCTGTTCTGGTTTACGTCACCTACGACGTGCCCGTGCTCGTGAACCGTAGCAAAAGATGAAGCAATATTGCGCGCAACATAGAGTAGAAAATCCCACGCACAATGAGGGTAACTCTGGCGACGATGTGCCGGGCTATAGATCATATGAATCGGTTCTTTACCTGAAACCTTCGGCATCATAAAACCGATAACCTTCCCGCCTCGTCCGCCATGAAGCGTTGCCTGCGGCCAGGCGACATAATTCAGCAACTGCGCGTCAGCTGTCGCAGCCATAAAGGCGAGTTTGTCCTGTTTTAAGGCGGGTGGCGGCGTGTGATAAATTTTGGCGACGCTATCGACAAACTCCTCGATATCATAAACCGCGCCTTCGCCACCTTTGCCCAGTTCACGGCCTGGCGTAACGCACTCACCAGTAGCAGTATATAAAGTGGTTTTCATGGTAACCACATAGCCAGTGCCAACGTTTTATCATCATCGGTACGCTCATTTACCGCCGGGCTGGACAAAAACTGCTTTAACAATTCAGGTAATAAATTGAGTTGTTCCTGCGTTGCTGACGCCAGCCCATTGAAAAACGGGGTAAAGAAAGGCACGTGCGGAGAATTATCCAGCATATTTAACGCCAGTCGCTGAATGCCATCCGTAAATGCTGCAACTTTGTGCGCACGCTCAGTGCTGGTGAAAGTTTCCAGTCTGGAAACGGCATCTTCATCGGTAATGAAGTGCGTCATATTGGCATATTCACCTACCATCGGCGTAAGCGGCAATTGCAGATCATGACCAAAATCTACCACCACGCCGCCATCGCCAATCTGCATAATCAAGGTGCCGTTAGCCGATGAAATCAATCCCATAAACGTGCAGGCAAAATCGCGAACCGCTAATTCTTTGGCTTCCGCCTCGGCAAAAAGTCGCTGACGAACGGCCAGCACAATATCCGTAGCGAGGACATCATTGAGCCCCAATTCCCACCCTGCACTTTTTGCGACATATAAGCCATCGCTTCATTGACGGCGAGCATCGCGCCTTCGCCCCCCTGCGAGACGCTTCCCGCACCATCAGCAAGAAATATCACCAGTAATGGTTGCTGGTCGTTTAACCAGGCAACCTGCATCTGGCAGGCATCCTGGCAAGGCAAGTCCGCGCTGATGTGCGACGTTCCAACAGCGGATGCATAAACCAGACGCCAGGTCACACTGACGTCCAGCCTTTTGGTGCTTCCAGTACAACTTCTGTTCCCGGCGTGGAGTGGGAAACCGAACGTAACGAACTGGATAACCAGCTAAACAGTTCACGGAATTGTAATCCCTGCAATGGCAAAGGCTGACGGACGCTGATTTGGGCCAGCGTCTTCATATCCGCCCCCTGAACACCGATGGTAAAGAAGGCAAACTTTTTATCTTCTTCCCCCTGAAACACTTTGTTGGCGGCAGCCTGCCACTCATCGGTTGGTGCGCCATCGGTGATCAGGAAAATCCACGGACGATAATACGAAATGCCATTTGCGCGGTACTCACGTTTCCGCTCTTCAACCATATCCAGGGCTTTGGTAATGGCGGCGCCCATTGGCGTATCGCCCTGAGCAAACAGGATAGGTGGGAAAAAATTAGCGGCGCTGGTAAAGGGTTGTTCCACATGCACCGGGCCGAACGTCACAATGCCGAGTTCCACTCTTTTTAAAGCCAGCGGATCGGCAAGCAGCTCATCGCGAAAGGTAACCAATCCGGCGTTAAGTTCATTAATGGGTCTGCCGCTCATCGAGCCAGAAACATCCAGCAGCAAAATGCAGGGGCAACGTGGTTCCGGGTTACTGGCAAAATCGCTGGTGGCAAACGTGATTTGTTCGCTCATAAGAAATCCTTTCTTAGAGAATTATTGAGGTCCGGTATCATACCGACTGCAATAATGAAAGAAGAGCAAACGAAGACATTTTCAGAATTAGGCCCGGCGGCGTAGATAATTTTGCTATTCGCCTCGCAAGAACGGAGAGCCGTCGATTGACACTAAGGGCGGAGTGACATAATTTCAGGAGTGAGGGTTAGGGAGAGGTTTCCCCCTCCCCCTGGTGTTCTTAGTAAGCCTGGAAGCTAATCACTAAGAGTATCACCAGTATGATGACGTGCTTCATCATAACCCTTTCCTTTTTTAACCCCTCTTCTCCGGGAGAGGGTATCCCGTTTCAGCATCCCGCTGAAATCGTCGGCTTACATCCTTTCGCCATGCACGTAGTCTATCGCTAACGCGTGAACAAAATAGTTTCCCATGTGATTATTGCGTAACGTCTCGCAAAGAATATTTGCTGGCAGGATCGCAGACTGCAAAGCCTGCAGATTGACAATCTGACAGTGAAGGCATACTTTCAGGAGTGAGGGTAGAGCGGGGTTTCCCCCGCCCTGGTAGTCTTAGTAAGCCGGTAAGCTAATCACTAAGAGCACCACGATGATGAGTATCTTCATCATGACCCTTTCCTTATTTAAGGCCCCTTCCTCGGGAGGGGCTTTCCCGTTTCAGCGTCCCGCTGAAATCGTCGGGTTACCTCCTTATTGCCATGTACGCAGTCTATCGCTAACCTGCGAATAAAATAGTTTCCTGTGTCATTACTGGATGCATGCTCGCAAAGCGCACCGTCATTCAGACGATTCCCGAAACTGTTTCATAATTCCTCCATTTTTCGCCCTTATTGGCTGGCTACACTAGTATCATTCCGCGAAACGTTTCAGGAAGAGAAACTCTTAACGATGAAAGGCAGTTATAAATCCCGTTGGGTAATCGTAATCGTGGTGGTTATCGCCGCCATCGCCGCATTCTGGTTCTGGCAAGGCCGCAATGAATCCCAGAGCGCAGCCCCAGGTGCGACGAAACAAGCGCAACATCCACCTGCGAGTGGTCGCCGTGGTATGCGTTCCGGCCCATTAGCCCCGGTTCAGGCGGCGACCGCCGTAGAACAGGCAGTTCCGCGTTACCTCACCGGGCTTGGCACTATTACCGCTGCTAATACTGTTACGGTGCGTAGCCGCGTGGACGGTCAACTGATGGCGTTACATTTCCAGGAAGGCCAGCAGGTCAAAGCAGGCGATTTGCTGGCAGAAATTGACCCCAGCCAGTTCAAAGTTGCATTAGCACAAGCCCAGGGCCAACTGGCAAAAGATAAAGCCACGCTTGCCAACGCCCGCCGTGACCTGGCGCGTTATCAACAACTGGCAAAAACCAATCTCGTTTCCCGTCAGGAACTGGATGCCCAACAAGCGCTGGTCAGTGAAACCGAAGGCACCATTAAGGCTGATGAAGCAAGCGTCGCCAGCGCACAGCTGCAACTCGACTGGAGCCGGATTACTGCACCAGTCGATGGCCGCGTTGGTCTCAAGCAGGTTGATGTTGGTAACCAAATCTCCAGTGGTGATACCACCGGGATTGTGGTGATCACCCAGACGCATCCTATCGATTTGCTCTTTACCCTGCCGGAAAGCGATATCGCTACCGTCGTGCAGGCGCAAAAAGCCGGGAAACCGCTGGTGGTAGAAGCCTGGGATCGCACTAACTCGAAGAAATTAAGTGAAGGCACGCTGTTAAGTCTCGATAACCAAATCGATGCCACTACCGGTACGATTAAAGTGAAAGCACGCTTTAATAATCAGGATGATGCGCTGTTTCCCAATCAGTTTGTTAACGCGCGCATGTTAGTCGACACCGAACAAAACGCCGTGGTGATCCCCACCGCCGCCTTGCAAATGGGCAATGAAGGCCATTTTGTCTGGGTGCTGAATAGCGAAAACAAGGTCAGCAAACATCTGGTGACACCAGGCATTCAGGACAGTCAGAAAGTGGTGATCCGCGCAGGTATTTCTTGCGGGCGACCGCGTGGTGACGGACGGCATTGATCGTCTGACCGAAGGAGCGAAAGTGGAAGTGGTGGAAGCCCAGAGCGCCACCGCACCGGAAGAGAAAGCCACCAGCCGCGAATACGCGAAAAAAGGAGCGAGCTCCTGATGCAGGTGTTACCTCCGAGCAGCACAGGCGGCCCGTCGCGCCTGTTTATTATGCGTCCTGTCGCCACCACGCTGCTGATGGTGGCGATCTTACTCGCCGGGATTATCGGTTATCGCGCCCTGCCCGTTTCGGCACTGCCGGAAGTGGATTATCCGACTATTCAGGTGGTTACACTCTACCCTGGCGCCAGCCGGATGTGATGACCTCTGCCGTCACCGCGCCGCTCGAACGCCAGTTCGGGCAGATGTCCGGCCTGAAACAAATGTCATCGCAAAGTTCCGGCGGTGCGTCGGTTATCACTTTGCAGTTCCAGCTAACATTGCCGTTGGATGTCGCCGAGCAGGAAGTGCAGGCCGCGATTAACGCCGCCACTAACCTGTTGCCGAGCGATCTGCCTAACCCGCCGGTTTACAGCAAAGTGAACCCGGCAGATCCGCCGATCATGACGCTCGCTGTCACCTCAACCGCCATGCCGATGACCCAGGTAGAAGATATGGTGGAAACCCGCGTCGCGCAGAAAATCTCGCAGATTTCCGGCGTCGGACTGGTGACACTTTCCGGCGGTCAGCGTCCGGCTGTTCGCGTCAAACTTAACGCCCAGGCGATTGCCGCCCTCGGCCTGACCAGCGAAACCGTGCGCACCGCCATTACCGGCGCTAACGTTAACTCGGCAAAAGGTAGCCTCGACGGCCCTTCCCGTGCGGTCACGCTTTCCGCGAACGACCAGATGCAATCCGCCGAAGAGTATCGCCAGCTAATCATCGCCTACCAGAACGGCGCGCCGATTCGTCTGGGCGATGTCGCAACTGTAGAGCAAGGTGCAGAAAACAGCTGGCTCGGCGCGTGGGCGAACAAAGAACAGGCCATTGTGATGAATGTTCAGCGCCAGCCCGGTGCTAACATTATCTCCACCGCCGACAGCATCCGGCAGATGCTGCCACAGCTCACCGAGAGTCTGCCGAAATCGGTGAAGGTGACGGTACTTTCTGACCGTACCACCAATATCCGCGCATCCGTCGATGATACTCAGTTTGAATTGATGATGGCTATCGCGCTGGTAGTCATGATTATCTACCTGTTTTTGCGTAATATTCCGGCGACCATCATTCCCGGCGTCGCGGTGCCGCTGTCGTTAATCGGCACCTTCGCGGTCATGGTGTTTCTCGATTTTTCAATCAATAACCTGACGCTGATGGCGTTAACTATCGCCACCGGATTCGTGGTCGATGACGCTATCGTGGTGATCGAAAATATTTCCCGCTATATCGAAAAAGGCGAAAAACCGTTGGCGGCGGCGCTCAAGGGCGCGGGTGAAATCGGCTTTACCATTATCTCGCTGACCTTCTCACTGATTGCGGTGTTGATCCCCCTGCTGTTTATGGGCGATATCGTCGGGCGACTGTTCCGCGAATTTGCCATTACTCTGGCAGTCGCGATTTTGATCTCAGCCGTGGTGTCGCTGACCCTGACACCGATGATGTGCGCGCGGATGCTCAGCCAGGAGTCGCTGCGTAAACAGAACCGCTTCTCCCGTGCCTCGGAAAAAATGTTCGACAGGATAATCGCCGCCTATGGTCGTGGACTGGCGAAAGTGCTGAATCATCCGTGGCTGACCTTAAGCGTGGCGCTCAGCACGCTGCTGCTTAGCGTGCTGCTGTGGGTGTTCATTCCGAAAGGCTTCTTCCCGGTACAGGACAACGGCATTATTCAGGGCACTTTGCAGGCACCGCAATCCAGCTCCTTTGCCAATATGGCCCAGCGACAACGCCAGGTCGCGGACGTGATTTTGCAGGATCCGGCAGTGCAAAGTTTGACCTCATTTGTTGGCGTTGATGGCACTAACCCGTCGCTGAACAGTGCGCGTTTGCAGATCAACCTCAAACCGTTGGATGAACGTGATGACCGAGTGCAAAAAGTCATCGCCCGTCTGCAAACGGCGGTAGATAAAGTGCCGGGCGTCGATCTCTTCCTGCAACCAACGCAGGACCTGACTATTGATACTCAGGTCAGCCGTACCCAGTACCAGTTTACCTTGCAGGCCACGTCACTGGATGCGCTCAGTACCTGGGTGCCACAGTTGATGGAAAAACTCCAGCAACTGCCACAGCTTTCTGATGTCTCCAGCGACTGGCAGGACAAAGGGCTGGTGGCGTATGTCAATGTTGATCGCGACAGCGCCAGCCGTCTGGGGATCAGCATGGCGGACGTCGATAACGCCCTGTACAACGCGTTTGGTCAGCGGCTGATTTCCACTATTTATACTCAGGCTAACCAGTATCGCGTAGTGCTGGAGCACAATACCGAAAATACTCCTGGGCTTGCGGCGCTGGATACTATTCGCCTGACCAGCAGCGACGGCGGCGTGGTGCCGCTAAGCTCAATTGCCAAAATTGAGCAGCGTTTTGCGCCGCTCTCCATCAACCATCTGGATCAGTTCCCGGTAACGACCATCTCCTTTAACGTGCCGGATAACTATTCGCTGGGCGATGCGGTGCAGGCGATTATGGACACCGAGAAAACGCTGAATCTGCCGGTGGATATCACCACGCAATTCCAGGGCAGCACCCTCGCCTTCCAGTCGGCGCTGGGCAGCACTGTCTGGCTGATTGTCGCGGCGGTGGTGGCGATGTATATCGTGCTCGGTATTCTCTATGAAAGCTTTATTCACCCGATCACCATTCTCTCGACGCTACCCACCGCAGGGGTCGGCGCACTGCTGGCGTTAATGATTGCCGGAAGTGAGCTGGATGTGATTGCGATTATCGGCATTATTTTGCTGATCGGTATCGTGAAGAAGAACGCCATCATGATGATCGACTTCGCGCTGGCTGCTGAGCGCGAGCAAGGCATGTCGCCGCGCGATGCAATCTACCAGGCTTGTCTGTTGCGTTTTCGTCCGATCCTGATGACCACTCTGGCGGCTCTGCTTGGTGCGCTGCCGCTGATGTTGAGTACCGGAGTCGGCGCGGAACTACGTCGTCCGTTAGGTATCGGCATGGTCGGCGGTCTGGTTGTCAGCCAGGTGCTGACACTGTTTACCACGCCGGTGATTTATCTGCTGTTCGACCGCCTGGCATTGTGGACCAAAAGTCGCTTTGCTCGTCATGAAGAGGAGGCGTAAGTGAAGTTTTTTGCCCTCTTCATTTACCGCCCGGTGGCGACGATTTTACTGTCGGTTGCCATTACCCTGTGCGGCATACTGGGTTTCCGTATGCTGCCGGTCGCCCCGCTGCCGCAGGTCGATTTTCCGGTGATTATGGTCAGCGCCTCGCTGCCCGGTGCGTCACCAGAAACAATGGCGTCTTCCGTTGCCACACCGCTGGAGCGCTCACTTGGGCGCATTGCCGGGGTTAGTGAAATGACCTCCAGTAGTTCGCTCGGCAGCACGCGCATTATTTTGCAGTTTGATTTTGACCGGGATATCAACGGCGCAGCGCGCGATGTGCAAGCGGCGATCAACGCCGCGCAAAGTTTGCTGCCCAGCGGGATGCCAAGCCGTCCGACCTATCGCAAAGCGAACCCGTCGGATGCGCCAATTATGATCCTGACGCTAACCTCCGATACTTATTCGCAAGGTGAACTGTACGATTTCGCCTCAACACAGCTTGCCCCGACGATTGCGCAAATCGACGGTGTCGGTGATGTCGATGTCGGCGGCAGCTCACTGCCCGCCGTGCGCGTCGGACTGAATCCGCAGGCGCTGTTTAATCAGGGAGTCTCGCTGGACGATGTTCGCACCGCCATCAGCAATGCCAACGTGCGTAAACCGCAGGGGGCGCTGGAAGATGGCACTCACCGCTGGCAGATCCAGACCAATGATGAGCTAAAAACCGCCGCTGAATATCAGCCGTTGATTATTCATTACAACAACGGCGGCGCGGTTCGTCTGGGCGATGTGGCGACGGTGACCGACTCAGTGCAGGATGTGCGCAACGCCGGGATGACCAACGCCAAACCGGCTATTTTGCTGATGATCCGCAAGCTGCCGGAAGCCAATATTATCCAGACGGTTGACAGCATCCGGGCAAAATTACCGGAGTTGCAGGAGACCATTCCGGCGGCAATTGATCTGCAAATTGCCCAGGATCGCTCCCCCACCATTCGCGCCTCGCTGGAAGAAGTCGAGCAAACGCTGATTATCTCGGTGGCGCTGGTGATTCTGGTGGTCTTTTTATTCCTGCGCTCGGGTCGCGCCACTATTATTCCCGCCGTTGCCGTGCCGGTTTCGCTGATTGGTACGTTTGCGGCGATGTACCTGTGCGGATTCAGTCTCAATAACCTGTCGTTAATGGCGCTCACCATTGCTACTGGTTTCGTGGTGGATGACGCCATCGTGGTGCTGGAAAACATTGCCCGTCATCTGGAAGCGGGGATGAAACCGCTACAGGCCGCGCTACAAGGCACTCGCGAAGTCGGCTTTACGGTGCTGTCGATGAGTCTGTCACTGGTGGCGGTGTTCCTGCCGCTGCTGTTGATGGGCGGATTGCCGGGTCGCCTGTTACGCGAGTTTGCCGTGACGCTTTCTGTCGCCATTGGTATTTCGTTGCTGGTTTCCCTGACGCTAACGCCGATGATGTGCGGCTGGATGCTAAAAGCCAGCAAGCCGCGCGAGCAAAAGCGACTACGTGGTTTTGGTCGCATGTTGGTAGCTCTGCAACAAGGCTACGGCAAGTCGCTGAAATGGGTGCTCAATCATACCCGTCTGGTGGGCGTGGTGCTGCTTGGTACTATCGCGCTCAATATCTGGCTGTATATCTCGATCCCGAAAACCTTCTTCCCTGAGCAGGACACCGGCGTGTTGATGGGCGGGATACAGGCGGATCAGAGTATTTCGTTTCAGGCAATGCGCGGTAAGTTGCAGGATTTCATGAAAATTATCCGTGGCGATCCGGCAGTGGATAATGTCACCGGATTTACCGGCGGTTCGCGAGTGAACAGCGGGATGATGTTTATCACCCTCAAGCCACGCGATGAACGCAGCGAAACGGCGCAGCAAATTATCGACCGTTTGCGCGTGAAGCTGGCGAAAGAGCCAGGAGCGAATCTGTTCCTGATGGCGGTACAGGATATTCGCGTTGGCGGACGTCAGTCGAACGCCAGTTACCAGTACACGTTGTTATCCGACGACCTGGCGGCACTGCGCGAATGGGAGCCGAAAATTCGCAAAAAACTGGCAACGTTGCCGGAACTGGCGGACGTGAACTCCGATCAGCAGGACAACGGCGCGGAGATGAATCTGGTTTACGACCGCGACACCATGGCGCGGCTGGGAATCGACGTACAGGCCGCCAACAGTCTGTTAAATAACGCCTTCGGTCAGCGGCAAATCTCGACCATTTACCAGCCGATGAACCAATACAAAGTGGTGATGGAAGTGGATCCGCGCTATACCCAGGACATCAGCGCGCTGGAAAAAATGTTCGTTATCAATAACGAAGGCAAAGCGATCCCGCTGTCGTATTTCGCTAAATGGCAACCGGCGAACGCTCCGCTGTCGGTGAATCATCAGGGATTATCGGCAGCGTCGACCATCTCGTTCAACCTGCCGACCGGAAAATCGCTCTCGGACGCCAGTGCGGCGATCGATCGCGCAATGACCCAGCTTGGTGTGCCTTCGACCGTGCGCGGCAGTTTTGCCGGAACAGCGCAGGTGTTCCAGGAGACGATGAACTCACAGGTGATCCTGATTATCGCCGCCATCGCCACGGTGTATATCGTGCTAGGTATCCTTTACGAGAGTTACGTACATCCGCTGACGATTCTCTCCACCCTGCCCTCGGCGGGCGTTGGAGCGCTGCTGGCGCTGGAGCTGTTCAATGCCCCGTTCAGCCTAATCGCCCTGATAGGGATCATGCTATTAATCGGCATCGTGAAGAAAAACGCCATTATGATGGTCGATTTTGCGCTTGAAGCCCAACGGCACGGTAACCTGACGCCGCAGGAAGCTATTTTCCAGGCCTGCCTGCTGCGTTTTCGCCCGATTATGATGACTACCCTGGCGGCGCTGTTTGGCGCGCTGCCGCTGGTATTGTCGGGCGGTGACGGCTCGGAACTGCGGCAACCCCTGGGGATCACCATTGTCGGCGGTCTGGTAATGAGCCAGCTTCTGACGCTGTATACCACGCCGGTGGTGTATCTCTTTTTCGACCGTCTGCGGCTGCGTTTTTCGCGTAAACCTAAACAAACGGTAACCGAGTAAATGACAGATCTTCCCGACAGCACCCGCTGGCAATTGTGGATTGTGGCTTTCGGCTTCTTTATGCAGTCGCTGGACACCACCATCGTAAACACCGCCCTTCCCTCAATGGCGCAAAGCCTCGGGGAAAGTCCGCTGCATATGCACATGGTCATTGTCTCTTATGTGCTGACCGTGGCGGTGATGCTGCCCGCCAGCGGCTGGCTGGCGGACAAAGTCGGCGTGCGCAATATTTTCTTTACCGCCATCGTGCTGTTTACTCTCGGTTCACTGTTTTGCGCGCTTTCCGGCACGCTGAACGAACTGTTGCTGGCACGCGCGTTACAGGGCGTTGGCGGTGCGATGATGGTGCCGGTCGGCAGGTTGACGGTGATGAAAATCGTACCGCGCGAGCAATATATGGCGGCGATGACCTTTGTCACGTTACCCGGTCAGGTCGGCCCGCTGCTTGGCCCGGCGCTCGGCGGTCTGCTGGTGGAGTACGCGTCGTGGCACTGGATCTTTTTGATCAACATTCCAGTGGGAATTATCGGTGCGATCGCCACACTGATGTTAATGCCGAACTACACCATGCAGACGCGGCGCTTCGATCTCTCCGGCTTTTTATTGCTGGCGGTTGGCATGGCGGTATTAACGCTGGCGCTGGACGGCAGTAAAGGTACAGGACTGTCGCCGCTAACCATCGCCGTGCTGGTAGCGGTTGGCGTGGTGGCACTGGTGCTTTATCTGCTACACGCCAGAAATAACCATCGCGCTCTTTTCAGTCTGAAACTGTTCCGCACTCGTACCTTTTCGCTGGGCCTGGCGGGGAGCTTTGCCGGACGTATCGGTAGCGGCATGTTGCCCTTTATGACGCCGGTTTTCCTGCAAATTGGCCTTGGTTTCTCGCCGTTTCATGCCGGACTGATGATGATCCCGATGGTGCTTGGCAGCATGGGAATGAAGCGAATTGTGGTACAGGTGGTGAATCGCTTTGGTTATCGTCGGGTACTGGTGGCGACCACGCTGGGTCTGTCGCTGGTCACCCTGTTGTTTATGACCACCGCGCTGCTGGGCTGGTACTACGTTTTGCCGTTCGTTCTGTTTTTACAAGGAATGGTCAACTCGACGCGTTTCTCCTCCATGAACACCCTGACGCTGAAAGATCTCCCGGACAATCTGGCGAGCAGCGGCAACAGTCTGCTGTCGATGATTATGCAATTGTCGATGAGTATCGGGGTCACCATCGCCGGGCTGTTGCTGGGGCTTTTTGGTTCACAGCATGTCAGCGTCGACAGCGGCACCACACAAACTGTCTTTATGTACACCTGGCTTAGTATGGCGTTTCTTATCGCCCTTCCGGCGTTCATCTTTGCCAGAGTGCCGAACGATACGCATCAAAATGTAGCTATTTCGCGGCGCAAAAGGAGCATTGAATGAAGTTCTGGCGGCCCGGTATTACCGGCAAACTGTTTCTGGCGATCTTCGCCACCTGCATCGTCTTGCTGATCACAATGCACTGGGCGGTACGTATTAGTTTTGAGCGTGGTTTCATTGATTACATCAAGCATGGTAATGAGCAACGGCTGCAAATGCTTGGCGACGCGCTTGGCGAGCAATACGCCCAGCACGGTAACTGGCGCTTTCTGCGTAATAACGATCGCTTCGTATTTCAGATCCTGCGTTCGCTTGAACACGATAGCAACGACGATAAGCCCGGCCCCGGTATGCCACCACACGGCTGGCGTACCCAGTTCTGGGTGGTCGATCAAAATAACAAAGTGCTGGTTGGCCCACGCGCACCCATTCCACCGGACGGCACACGGCGGCCCATTCTGGTCAATGGTGTGGAAGTCGGCGCGGTGATCGCTTCCCCCGTTGAACGCCTGACGCGCAACACCGATATCAATTTTGACAAGCAACAGCGGCAAACCAGCTGGCTGATTGTGGCGTTATCTACTTTATTAGCGGCGCTGGCGACATTTCCACTGGCACGCGGTTTGCTGGCACCGGTAAAACGGTTAGTTGACGGCACGCACAAACTGGCGGCGGGCGATTTCACCACTCGCGTGACGCCCACCAGCGAAGATGAACTGGGGAAACTGGCACAAGACTTCAACCAGCTCGCCAGCACGCTGGAAAAAAACCAGCAAATGCGCCGCGATTTTATGGCCGATATTTCTCACGAACTGCGTACGCCATTAGCGGTGCTGCGCGGTGAACTGGAAGCCATTCAGGATGGCGTGCGTAAATTCACGCCGGAGACGGTGGCATCTTTACAGGCGGAGGTCGGCACACTGACGAAACTGGTTGACGATCTCCATCAGTTGTCGATGTCTGATGAAGGCGCTCTCGCCTATCAAAAAGCACCGGTAGATTTGATCCCACTGCTGGAAGTGGCGGGCGGCGCATTTCGCGAACGATTCGCCAGCCGTGGCCTGAAACTGCAATTTTCCCTGCCAGACAGCATTACCGTATTTGGCGATCGCGACCGTTTAATGCAGTTGTTCAATAATTTACTGGAAAACAGCCTGCGCTACACCGACAGCGGCGGCAGCCTGAAAATCTCTGCCGAGCAGCACGACAAAACGGTGCGCCTGACCTTTGCCGACAGCGCGCCGGGCGTCAGTGATGATCAGCTGCAAAAACTGTTTGAGCGTTTTTATCGCACCGAAGGTTCCCGCAACCGTGCCAGCGGCGGTTCCGGGCTGGGGCTGGCGATTTGCCTGAACATTGTTGAAGCGCATAATGGCCGCATTCTTGCCGCCCATTCGCCTTTTGGCGGGCTAAGCATTACAGTAGAGTTACCGCTGGAACGAGATTTACAGGGAGAAGCATGACCGAGTTACCCATCGACGAAAACACGCCACGCATTTTAATCGTGGAAGATGAACCCAAGCTGGGGCAGTTGCTCATTGATTATCTGCGTGCCGCGAGCTACGCGCCAATACTTATCAGCCACGGCGATCAGGTACTGCCGTACGTGCGCCAGACGCCGCCGGATCTGATCCTGTTGGATCTGATGTTGCCAGGCACCGATGGTCTGACGCTGTGCCGGGAAATTCGTCGTTTTTCCGATGTCCCAATTGTGATGGTGACGGCGAAAATCGAAGAGATCGATCGCCTGCTGGGGCTGGAAATTGGTGCTGATGACTATATCTGCAAGCCGTACAGCCCGCGTGAAGTAGTGGCGCGCGTCAAAACCATTTTGCGCCGCTGCAAACCGCAGCGCGAGTTGCAGCAACAGGATGCCGAAAATCCGTTGATTATCGACGAAGGTCGTTTTCAGGCTTCATGGCGTGGCAAAATGCTTGACCTGACGCCTGCGGAATTTCGTCTGCTGAAAACGCTCTCCCATGAACCGGGTAAAGTATTCTCCCGCGAGCAATTGCTCAATCATCTTTACGACGACTACCGCGTGGTAACCGACCGAACTATCGACAGCCACATTAAAAACCTGCGTCGCAAGCTGGAATCTCTCGACGCCGAGCAGTCATTTATCCGTGCCGTTTACGGTGTCGGTTACCGTTGGGAAGCTGACGCCTGCCGTATTGTTTAACCTGTTCCTTTAATGGCAGTCTCAAACTACAACGCGAACCGTTCCGTCGCCCACTGAGTATTATTACCCTCTCTGAAAAAGAGAGGGATAAAGCCGAGCTCGTATTCAGATTTCAGCATATTTATCAGTAATCTCCCCCATGCATTAGAGGGTATTCCCCTGATTGGCAACCACCTGAATATCACCCATACTTAAATCGTTACATACTGTTTTCGATACGCAATTTCAAGCAAGGAGTCAATATGGCTGGTTGGTTTGAACTTAATAAGAGCAGTGATAATCAGTTCCGTTTTGTGTTAAAAGCGGGAAACGGAGAAATCATTCTCACAAGCGAATTGTATGCCTCAAAAGCCTCTGCGGAAAAGGGCATCGCCTCGGTACAAAGCAACAGTCCGCAGGATGAACGCTATGAGAAAAAGACGGCGAGCAACGGCAAGTTTTATTTCAATCTGAAAGCGGCCAATCATCAGATAATTGGCTCCAGCCAGATGTATGCTACCGCTCAATCACGCGAAGTCGGAATTGCCTCTGTAAAAACCAATGGCGTAAGCCAGACGGTGAAAGATAAGACTTAATCATTGTGCCGGGCGCGGATGACGCGTCCGGCTTTATTTCTAATACACACTGACTTATTGATGCTAAGGATCAATCCGCGCCATTAAAATAATGGGAGGATAAGTTTCATATTAGGTGAAAGAATTTTTGTTCCTCTTTTTGAACGCCACGTTATTTATTTCCTGCAAGTGCCGAAGAAATTATCGTTATTCGCATCCTTACCAAAACCAGGAGACGACCAGACATTTGCACTGGAGCCAACCCCACCGATTGCGCTACAATGCCCGCCCTTAAAGTGGGGACACTCCCCTAACCGCTTCATCAGGTGAAGCGGATCTGACCTGTCATCAGAACGAGAGAATTATGTTTAAACCGGAACTCCTTTCCCCGGCGGGAACGCTGAAAAATATGCGTTACGCTTTCGCTTATGGCGCAGATGCTGTTTATGCGGGCCAGCCGCGTTACTCCCTGCGTGTGCGCAACAACGAATTCAACCACGAAAATCTTCAGCTCGGCATCAATGAAGCCCATGCGCTGGGGAAAAAGTTTTATGTCGTAGTCAACATTGCGCCGCACAACGCTAAGCTGAAAACCTTTATCCGTGACCTGAAACCGGTAGTGGAAATGGGGCCGGATGCGCTGATTATGTCCGATCCTGGGCTGATTATGCTGGTGCGTGAGCACTTCCCTGAAATGCCGATCCACCTTTCCGTGCAGGCTAACGCCGTAAACTGGGCGACGGTAAAATTCTGGCAGCAAATGGGCCTGACCCGCGTGATCCTCTCCCGTGAACTATCACTGGAAGAGATTGAAGAGATCCGCAATCAGGTGCCGGATATGGAGCTCGAAATCTTCGTTCACGGCGCACTGTGCATGGCCTACTCCGGTCGCTGCCTGCTCTCTGGTTATATCAACAAGCGCGACCCGAACCAGGGCACCTGCACCAACGCCTGCCGCTGGGAGTACAACGTCCAGGAAGGTAAAGAAGATGACGTCGGCAACATCGTACACAAATACGAGCCGATTCCGGTGCAAAACGTTGAACCGACGCTGGGTATCGGCGCGCCAACCGACAAAGTGTTTATGATCGAAGAGGCCCAGCGTCCGGGCGAGTATATGACCGCGTTTGAAGACGAACACGGCACTTACATCATGAACTCGAAAGATCTGCGCGCTATCGCACACGTTGAACGCCTGACCAAAATGGGCGTGCATTCGCTGAAAATCGAAGGCCGCACCAAATCTTTCTACTATTGTGCACGCACCGCGCAGGTTTATCGTAAAGCTATCGATGATGCCGCTGCGGGCAAACCGTTCGACACCAGCCTGCTGGAGACGCTGGAAGGTCTGGCGCATCGAGGCTATACCGAAGGTTTCCTGCGTCGCCATACGCATGATGATTACCAGAACTACGAATACGGTTATTCCGTTTCTGACCGCCAGCAGTTTGTTGGTGAGTTTACCGGTGAGCGTAAAGGCGACCTCGCGGCGGTAGCGGTTAAAAACAAATTCTCCGTTGGCGACAGCCTTGAGCTGATGACTCCACAGGGCAATATCAACTTTACCCTTGAGCATATGGAAAACGCCAAAGGCGAAGCGATGCCGGTTGCGCCGGGCGATGGTTATACTGTGTGGCTCCCGGCCCCGCAGGATCTCGAACTGAACTACGCGCTGCTGATGCGTAATTTCTCTGGGGAAACCACGCGTAACCCGCACGGCAAGTGATTAATTTCAAGTATTTTTCCCAGATAGAAAATTCTTAGAAACCGATCACATACAGCTGCATTTATTAAGGTTATCATCCTTTTCGCTGAAAAACATAACCCATAAAATGCTAGCTGTACCAGGAACCACCTCCTTAGCCTGTGTAATCTCCCTTACGCAGGCTTATTTTTTTGCACTACGACTTTCATCCTGTTCTGACTCCACCTTCTCTTTTCTGCTCTACACTTTCTAAAGATCAATAATAAAGGCATACGACGATGGCCGATTTTCCCGCCAGTTTGCTGATTCTTAACGGCAAAAGTGCTGACAATGAAACATTGCGCGAGGCGATTATGCTGTTGCGTGAGGAAGGAATAACGATCCATGTACGGGTCACCTGGGAGAAAGGTGATGCCGCGCGTTTTGTGACTGAAGCGTGCCAACTTGGCGTCGCGACGGTGATAGCAGGCGGTGGTGATGGCACCATTAATGAAGTCTCCACGGCGTTGATTCAGTGTGAAGGCGATGACATTCCTGCTTTGGGGATTTTGCCGCTAGGTACAGCGAATGATTTCGCCACCAGCGTGGGGATCCCTGAGGCGCTGGATAAGGCATTGAAACTGGCGATTGCCGGTAACGCTATTGCAATTGATATGGCGCAGGTTAACAGGCACACCTGTTTTATCAATATGGCAACGGGCGGGTTTGGTACGCGCATCACCACCGAAACACCGGAAAAATTAAAATCCGCACTAGGGGGCGTCTCTTACATCATTCACGGATTAATGCGCATGGATACACTGCAACCGGACCGTTGTGAGATCCGTGGTGATAATTTTCACTGGCAAGGAGATGCCCTGGTTATTGGCATTGGCAACGGACGTCAGGCCGGTGGCGGTCAGCAGTTGTGCCCAAATGCGCTGATTAATGATGGCTTGTTGCAGTTGCGTATTTTCACCGGAGATGAAATTCTTCCGGCCCTCGTATCCACATTAAAATCTGACGAAGATAACCCGAATATTATCGAAGGCGCTTCGGCGTGGTTCGATATACAAGCACCACACGAAATCACTTTTAATCTTGATGGCGAACCGTTGAGTGGACAAAACTTTCATATTGAAATACTTCCGGCGGCGCTGCGTTGTCGATTACCACCAGATTGTCCATTATTGCGTTAATCAAACTATTCTCTCTTGAACCAGGGAGAATCCGTAATGCCGGATGCGGTGTAAACACCTTATCCGGCCTACAGAACAATACTACACCGTAATTAATTTCACCCGTGTCTTCTGCAATGCCAGTTTATCGACCTCTGACACGGCATCATCGGTAATAATAATATCGATTTTTTCGATTGGCAGTACCTGATTAAATCCACGACGGTTAAATTTTGTTGAGTCGAGAACTGCGATAACTTTATTCGCCGCTGTCACCATAGCACCGCTAACGGAATAACCTTCATTAAAGGTCGTAATACCATTAACCGCATCAATCCCATCAGCACCCACAAACATTAAATCGGCATTAATATCCTGCAGGGAACGTTCAGCAATAGATCCATGCATAGATCGCGTTTTATGGCGCACCGTACCACCACAAACCACCAAAGTGATGTCTTTATTTTCAGAAAGGGCAAATGCAGCAGGAAGGCTATTGGTGATCACCGTGATATTTTTAGCAGTCATTAACCCTTCAGCGATAAGCATTGTCGTACTTCCGCTGTCGAGGATAACCGTCATACCTTCGTGGATCATTTTTACTGCCGCCTGCGCAATTCTGTTTTTCGGTGCGCTGGCTAACTGAAATCGCTCTTTAAACCCGACTTCCTGCGCCTCGGTTTCACTATTACCGGACATTATTTTTGCCGCACCGCCATGAAAGCGCGTGACCACACCTTTTTGTTCGAGAAAGCGCAAATCGGCTCGAATTGTCGCTTCCGATGCAGCAAATATTCCCGCCAGATCCTGAACAAGCACGGTTCCCTGTTCATTCACTAATTGGATGATCTTATTCCTTCGCTCGAATGAATTCATCGTCATTTACCCATATTCAATTGTGACTAGTGTAAACGAAGGGGGACCATTGGTGAATGATCTGTTTTGCACAATACCGGGCCAGCATCACGCTGGCCCGCGGTTTCAGGGAATGAGCAACACTTTACCCGGCATGGTATTGCGAGCAATGTCACGCACTGCCTGGGCGAAGCTTTCAAAGCTTCCACGGTGAGCGATTAATGGCTCCAGGCTTAACTTACGTTCTGTCAGCAACCGGCTCGCCGTTTCCCACTCCTGCCCAGGCCACGGGCTGGAGTAGTTCATCCAACTGCCGATAACCGTCAGCTCTTTACGCAATATTTTGCCAAATGTCGCTGATGTTAAATGCAGATCCTGATGTAACGTCCCCACCAGTGCCAGTTGTGCGTGAGGTCCGGCGATTTCCACCCCCAGTTCGACGGTTTGCGGTACGCCTGCTGTCTCGAGGATTAGCTGGTTGAAGCGCAGTTCGCGTAAAACGCTCTGCATTTGCGCCGCGCTCATTTCGCTACTGTTAAATGTTTGCATAGCGCCGAAGGATTTTGCCAGTGCCAGTTTTTCTGGGCTAATGTCGATAGCCGTCACACCTCTTTGCCCCCAGCGCGACAGCGCACTGAATTGCCAGCAGGCCAATGGTTCCGGCACCAATAATAATAACGTTTTTATTCTCACAACCTTGCGCTAAATGGAAAGCATGCAGGCCAACGGTAATCGGTTCAATAAAAGCCCCATCCTCAATAGGCATATCCGCGGGTAGTGCAAAAACATTTTTTCGCTTAACGACAATATATTCGGCAAATCCACCATCACGTCGCGAACCAATAAAATCATATTTCACACACTGGGAATAAAACCCTTTCAGACACTCCGGGCAATTAAAACAGGGTAATAACGGCACACAGGCAACTGCATCGCCAGGTTGTAAATCATCAACACCGGATGCCACCGCATCAATATAGCCACTAAATTCATGGCCTAACGTTATTGGATAATAATGTGCACCATTTTTAAAAATTCTGGGTAAATCGGAACCACATACCCCCGAGCTGGCAATTTTTACCCGCACCTCATCCTGATGATTAATTTCAGGAATAACTCTTTCTGCAACGCGCACGATACCATCAGTATCATTCACCACTGATTTCATAAAAACTCCTGATTTGTTAAGGGGGATATTCTCCCCCTCAGGTAAAAAATTATTCTGCGATAGCGGCTTTCTCTTGTTTGGTAAAGCCGCGCGCTCTACGCCAGGTCATGAAAATACCGGTGAGATAAATGGCGCCGATAATAATGAAACCGGGAATATTTTGCGGGGAGAAAACCTGAATCAATAACCAGGTAATGGGAGAACCGCCCTGATCCATCGAAGCCACCATACCTCCGGCTTTTAATGCGCCCGCATTGGCAGCCAGTTGAGTGTGCAGACCAATAGTTTGCGTCGCAATCCAAAGGGTGATGCTCATGATGATGACGCCCGAGATTAAGGTGCGGAACAGGTTTCCACGATGCACGGCGACTGCCATCGCCACAAAGAAGCCAATAGTTGCAAGATCGCCAAACGGCAGCACCTGATTACCCGGAACACAAACAGCAATCAAAATGGTGAGCGGGATAAAAATCAGGCTTGCCGATACTACCGCCGTATGCCCCAGCAGCAATGCCGGATCAAGGCCAATCAGGAACTCCTGACCGCCGAACTTCGCCTGCAAACGGCTGCGAGCCTGCTTCGCAATAGGTGTTAAGCCATCCATGATGGGTTTAATCACCCGTGGCATCAGCAGCATGACTGCCGCCGTTTTTACCGCCAGTTGCAATACACCTTTGACATCGTAACCCGCGAGGATGCCGATAATCAGCCCCATCACAAAACCCACGGTGACAGGTTCGCCAAAAGGACCAAATTTGCGCTGAATATCGTCGGCGCTAAATTTAATTCGGTTAACGCCAGGGATTTTCTCGATAATGGCATCCACCAGTACCGCGATGGGTCCCAGATACGCCGACGTACCGTGTGGAATAGCAATGCCTTCCAGCTCAAAGAAATCACGGGTATCGCGGGCAAACCAGTCGCCGAGCTTATAAACAAACGCCGCGTGAATTACCACACCCGCCATCCCAATCATCCATGAACCGGTGGCCAGATGCAGCAACGCGCCGGTGAAGGTCATATGCCAGATATTCCAGATATCAACATTCACCACCCGCGTCATACGGGTCAGTAGCATTGCCACGTTAACCAGAATCGCAATCGGAATCGCCACCAGCGCGATTTGCGACGCCCAGGTCATTGGAGATGATCCCGGCCAGCCGACATCGACCACATGCAGATTCAGGTCGAAATTTTCCGCCATCGCTTTCGCCGCCGGGCCAATGGAATCCAGCATTAAGCCAATCACCAGGCCAATGCCAACAAAGCCAATCCCGATATGCAGACCCGCTTTAAAGCAATCGCCTGCCTTCATGCCTAATATTTTAGAAAAAATAATGATGACAATCGGCAACATGACCGTAGGGCCGAGGTCGAGAATATAACGCATGACTTCTGAAAACATAGGTCACCCCTGTAAGATAGTCAGAATTTTATTTTGTAATGCTTCGATACCGACACCAGAAATAAAAGGCATGCCGTGAACTAACGGAATATCGCCAAAACTACGATCCACTTTGGCAGTGGTGCATATCAAATGCACGCCATCCATATAAGTTTCTATTTCATTAACCCGACACTGGATTAATTCAACAGGAATATTATGACTCTGACACAACTCTTTAATTTCTTCCGCCGCCATCGTAGAGGTCGCAACCGCGCCTCCGCAAGCGACAATAATCTTGCGTTTCATAAATAGTCCTTTTTATTGTTACAGAGGGATTTATTCGTCTGAATCTAAAACATACTTTGTGAAATATTCCTTTAACTGGGTTTCAGGAAGAGTGATGAGTGTCTCGACGATATCGGGCTGTTGTAACTTGCCAAATAAACAGCGTAAAAGTTTCAATTGCTGCTGCGGATTTTCCACAATCAACGCAATAACCAACGATACCGCCACGTCGTTATCATCATCCGCTTGCTGAAAATGAACTTTATTTGTTGGCCTTAACAGATAAATGGCTGACGACTTAGCATGAATCGCCTCACAATGCGGTATTGCAATGGCGTGCTGCTCAAGCATTATCCCGGTGGGAAATTCCGCCTCTCTGGCAATTAATGCCTGTGGCCAGGAGTCATGAACTACACCTTGCGCGACCATTTCATTGCCGATATGGGTCAGTGCCTCACTGCGATCGGCAAAAGAAATCCCGCTACGAACAAAGAGCTTTGTCATATGCTGTCCTTATTCCGCACAGCCGTAGCGATAGGCGCGCAAAACATCATAAATTTTATCCATAATCAGCTGATGCGGTATTGCTGATAATTCCCCGGACTGAATGCGTTCAAATTGCTTAGGAAGATACTGACTAATCATGCCCAATGGGATGTCCACACCTTCCAGATTCGCCATCATCGTTTCGACGCTATTTTTAATCCGGTTATGCGGCCAGTAATAACGAATACGATCCGAAAGACTATAACGAATATCCAATAATGAATCGTTAAAACCCGTACGATAATATTTTTTCCAGTATTGCGGTTCGTCGAGCATCACTTCTTCGATTACCGCCAGGCAACCGCTGCGATTTTCGGGGGCAATAAGTTCCTTTTCAATTTGCGCCAGCGAAAATATTGCCTCGCGTAAAGCAAAGGTTAATGCCGGGCCGACTTTCAATATGGCAAAGTGATCGCGCACTAATTCCCGATAAGCCGTCCGGGTCTGGTAATCGGTAGAATGTGCTTCATAAACCATTTTGGTGTTGATTATCCATTCGGCCAGCGCCTGCGCTTCTTGCGGCTGATAATGGATAATATTGCTGTGATCAAATTCCACGCCTGGCTGCACCACAATGGCAATCACGCGTGTTAACGCCTCTGCCAGACCACGGGCAATAAAGGCCTTTTGATGCGTACGTAAAGTATTGGCGGCATCTTCAACCTGGGTGATGTGTACTGACTGAATGGCGCTGGCCTCACCGCCCGGAACCGGAACTTCGGTGCCTATGACATAGCTCAGTTGCTCACGCTGGCAATCTGTCGCCACACTTTCCGCAGCAAAGCAAAGCACAGCAGCTCGTTCCGCAACCGTTTCTGGCGCTAACGGTATGGGATCCCCCGCGCAGGACATTGACGCATCAAGGTGAATTTTACTGAATCCCGCACGAACATATGCTTTTACCAGCTCAATGGATTTTTCCATCGCCACATCTGACTTTTCCTGCTGCCAGCAGTTCGGCCCCAGATGGTCGCCGCCGAGAATAATACGCTCACGTGCAAATCCGACTTTATCGGCAATCGCGAAAACAAATTCGCGAAAGTCCGCCGGTGTCATTCCGGTATAACCGCCAAATTGATTGACCTGGTTTGACGTTGCTTCAATCAGCACTTTGCGCGTGCTGTTGCGATCAAATGCCAGCGCCGCTTCGATAACCAACGGATGTGCAGAACAGACTGAACATATGCCGATATGTTCACCAGTTTTATGCCGGGCAATTAACGTTTTCATGTTTTTTCCTTGTTAAATGGCAGGTGCGTTATGCCCTGCCCTCGCAGCCACAATCGGCAATCACTTTGCTCACCACATCGCGCATTGCAGATTTAGCCGACTGCAAATAATCCCGGGGATCGGTCGCTTCAGGGTACTCGGTCAGGTAATTTTTTAACGCCTGCGAGAAGGCATTTTTCAGCTCCGTTGCAACGTTGATTTTGCATATCCCCAGTTTGATGGTTTGCCGAATATCCTTAGTCGATAATCCTGACGCGCCATGCAGCACCAGCGGTAAGTTCACCCACTGGCGAATGTTCTCCAGTCGAGAAAAATCCAGCGCCGGTGCGCTGGCGTACATACCGTGAGCCGTGCCGATGGCGACCGCCAGGGAATCAATGCCGGTTGCCTCGGCAAATTCACGCGCCTGAACGGGGTTGGTGTACAACGCATCAGCTTCATTGACTTGCACATCATCTTCCTGGCCGCCCAGTTGCCCCAGCTCCGCTTCGACGCTGACATCAAAGCGATGGCAAAAATCCACCACTTCTTTGACCCGTGAAATATTTTGCGCATAAGGCAGATGCGAGGCGTCAATCATGACTGAGCGCACACCGGAGCGGACTTTCTGAGCTATATCTTCAAAATTAGTGTGATGGTCGAGGTGAATCGCCAATGGATGGTGATATTGCTTCGCCATCGCGCTGACCAGCGCCATCAGATTTTCTGTACCGGCATGAGTAAATGTGCCGGGCGTTCCAGCGATAATGACCGGTGCCTGCAGGTTGGCAGCGGTTTCCACCACTACTTGCATCGTTTCGAGATTGTGAATATTGAATGCAGGAACCGCGTAACCGCCGCGCTGCGCGTTGTTTAGCATCTGCTTTGTCGATACCACGTACATTTTCATATCCTATCGTTTATTTTCGATTTCAAAACATAATGAAATTATTTGTTTTTAAATGTCGAGATAACGATCACAAAAACGACAATATGAAAACCAATACAGGAATGAAGGCAAAAAAAACGGCCTCCCGGGGGGGAAGCCGTAACAAAGTGCGCGTTATTTTATGCCGGATGCGGCGTAAACGCCTTATCCGGCCTACGGGGCAGTGCTGTGTGTAGGCATGATAAGACGCTTCAGCGTCGCATCAGGCATAGGTTGTCGGATGCGGCGTAAACGCCTTATCCGGCCTACGGGGCAGTGTTGTTCGTATGAAGCGTATCAGGCGATAGTAATTTTGCTATCGAGATAAACGTCCTGCACGGCGTTAATCAGTTTCACGCCGTCAGCCATTGATTTCTTAAACGCTTTACGGCCGAGAATCAGCCCCATTCCGCCAGCGCGTTTGTTGATGACCGCAGTACGCACCGCATCACTAAGGTCGGTTTCACCGCCTGCTGCACCGCCGGAGTTAATCAGCCCTGCACGCCCCATATAGCAGTTAGCTAACTGATAACGCACCAGATCAATCGGATTTTCGCTGGTCAGCTTGCTGTACACGCGATCGTCGGTGTAACCGTAATTAATCGCTTTATAGCCGCCGTTATTTTCCGCCATTTTTTGTTTGACGATATCTGCACCAATGGTCGCTGCCAGATGGTTCGCCTGGCCGGTCAGGTCGGCGGAAACATGGTAATCAACGCCATCTTTCTTAAAGGCGGAGTTACGCAAATAGGCCCACAGCACTGTCACCATGCCCAGCTCGTGCGCACGTTCAAAGGCCGCAGAAATTTCTTCAATCTGGCGACGTGACTCTTCCGAGCCAAAATAGATGGTCGCGCCCAACCGCCACCGCGCCCATGTTGAACGCCTGCTCCACGCTGGCATACAGCGTTTGATCGTAGGTGTTCGGGTAACTTAGCGTCTCGTTGTGATTAAGTTTGACGAGGAATGGAATGCGATGCGCGTAACGCCGCGATACCGATGCCAGCACACCGTAAGTTGACGCCACACAGTTGCAGCCCGCTTCGATCGCCAGTTCTACAATGTTCTTCGGGTCAAAGTAGAGCGGGTTAGCGGCAAATGAAGCTCCGGCAGAGTGCTCAACGCCCTGGTCAACCGGCAGAATAGAAAGATATCCTGTGCCAGCCAGACGCCCGGTGTTGTAGAGCGTCTGCATATTACGTAACACCGCTGGCGGACGATTATTGTCAATCATCACGCGGTCTACGTAATCATGTCCGGGGAGATAAAGCTGGTCAGAAGGAATAGTCATACAACGGTGCTGTAAAAGGTTGTCGGCGTCATTGCCAAGCAACTGCGCAATATCTGTCATTACTATGCTCCCGTAAATTCCGATTGGATATCGGCTATGGATTGTCCTGGCCCACCTTTTGCGGGCAATCATAATCCTGGTCGTTACGGGCTGGTTTTGCCATCTTTTGGATGTTTTTTCAGCGTTTTCTGTTGGCACGATTCATCAGAAAAAGTGTTACAGCGGTCAAGCTTTCACCGCAAAGGTATTTAAAAGGTATTATTAGGTGGTATTGTCATCGCGTACCTTACATTACCTGTCATGAAGGAATTAAAAGATGAAAACAACAGCAAAGCTGTCGTTCATGATGTTTGTTGAATGGTTTATTTGGGGCGCGTGGTTTGTGCCATTGTGGCTGTGGTTAAGTAAAAGCGGTTTCAGCGCCGGAGAAATTGGCTGGTCCTATGCTTGCACAGCTATTGCGGCGATCCTGTCGCCGATTCTGGTTGGCTCCATCACTGACCGCTTTTTCTCGGCGCAGAAAGTGCTGGCGGTATTGATGTTCGCCGGTGCGGTGCTGATGTATTTCGCTGCGCAACAGACCACTTTTGCCGGGTTCTTCCCATTACTGCTGGCCTACTCACTGACCTATATGCCGACCATTGCGCTGACTAACAGTATCGCGTTTGCCAACGTGCCGGATGTGGAGCGTGATTTTCCGCGCATTCGCGTACTGGGGACTATAGGCTGGATTGCCTCTGGCCTGGTCTGCGGATTCTTGCCTCAGATGCTGGGATATGACGATATCTCACCGACCAATATTCCGCTGTTAATTACCGCAGGAAGCTCCGCATTGCTCGGTGCGTTTGCCTTATTCCTGCCAGACACTCCGCCAAAAAGCACCGGCAAAATGGACATTAACGTCATGCTCGGCCTGGATGCGCTTATCCTGCTGCGCGATAAAAATTTCCTCATCTTTTTCTTCTGTTCATTCCTGTTTGCGATGCCGCTGGCGTTCTATTACATCTTTGCCAACGGTTATCTGACTGAAGTCGGCATGAAAAACGCCACCGGCTGGATGACGCTCGGCCAGTTCTCTGAAATCTTCTTTATGCTGGCATTGCCGTTTTTCACCAAACGCTTTGGTATCAAAAAGGTATTGTTGCTTGGTCTGGTCACCGCTGCGATCCGTTATGGCTTCTTTATTTACGGTAGTGCGGATGAATATTTCACCTACGCGTTACTGTTCCTCGGCATTTTGCTGCACGGCGTAAGTTACGATTTTTACTACGTTACCGCTTACATCTATGTCGATAAAAAAAGCCCCCGTGCATATGCGTACCGCCGCGCAGGGGCTGATCACGCTCTGCTGCCAGGGCTTCGGCAGTTTGCTCGGCTATCGTCTTGGCGGTGTGATGATGGAGAAGATGTTTGCTTATCAGGAACCGGTAAACGGGCTGACCTTCAACTGGGCCGGGATGTGGACTTTTGGCGCGGTGATGATTGCCATTATCGCCGTGCTGTTTATGATTTTTTTCCGCGAATCCGACAACGAAATTACGGCTATCAAGGTCGATGATCGCGATATTGCGTTGACACAAGGGGAAGTTAAATGAAAACAGAACGTATTCTCGGTGCTCTTTACGGGCAGGCGTTAGGGGATGCGATGGGGATGCCCTCCGAGCTTTGGCCACGCAGCCGCGTTAAAGCACACTTTGGCTGGATTGACCGTTTTCTGCCTGGACCAAAGGAGAATAACGCGGCCTGTTATTTTAACCGCGCCGAATTCACCGACGATACCTCGATGGCGCTGTGTCTGGCGGATGCGTTGCTGGAACGTGAAGGCAAGATCGATCCGGATCTGATTGGGCGTAATATTCTCGACTGGGCGCTACGTTTCGACGCCTTCAACAAAAACGTGCTAGGCCCAACCTCGAAGATTGCGCTTAACGCCATTCGCGACGGTAAACCCGTTGCTGAACTGGAAAACAACGGCGTGACCAACGGCGCAGCGATGCGCGTCTCACCATTGGGGTGTTTACTCCCGGCGCGTGATGTTGATTCCTTTATTGATGATGTGGCGCTGGCATCCAGCCCGACCCATAAATCCGATCTGGCGGTTGCAGGTGCGGTAGTCATCGCGTGGGCAATTTCTCGTGCCATTGACGGAGAAAGCTGGTCAACGATTGTTGATTCCCTGCCTTCAATTGCGCGACATGCACAGCAAAAACGCATCACCACGTTCAGCGCCTCACTGGCGGCGCGGCTGGAGATTGCGCTGAAAATTGTGCGCAATGCCGACGGCACCGAATCCGCCAGCGAACAGCTTTACCAGGTCGTTGGCGCAGGCACCAGCACCATTGAGTCCGTTCCATGCGCCATTGCGCTGGTTGAGCTGGCACAAACCGATCCGAACCGTTGCGCCGTCCTGTGCGCCAATCTTGGCGGCGACACAGACACCATCGGCGCCATGGCGACGGCAATTTGTGGCGCGTTGCATGGCGTTAACGCTATCGATCCTGCGTTAAAGACGGAACTGGATGCGGTAAATCAACTTGATTTCAACCGCTATGCCACAGCGCTGGCGAAGTATCGCCAACAACGGGAGGCGGTATGAGCGGCGCTCGATTACACACGCTGCTGCCTGAATTAACCACGCGTCAGCCAGTGATGGTGATTGGCGCGGCGGTCATTGATGTGATCGCCGACGCTTATGCCCTCCCCTGGCGCGGGTGCGATATCGAACTGAAACAGCAGAGCGTTAACGTTGGCGGCTGCGCACTGAATATTGCCGTGGCGTTAAAGCGCCTCGGCATCGAAGCGGGTAATGCCCTGCCGCTCGGTCAGGGGGTATGGGCGGAGATTATTCGCAACCGGATGGCGAAAGAGGGGTTAATCAGCCTGATCGATAACGCTGAAGGCGATAACGGCTGGTGTCTGGCGCTGGTTGAGCCGGATGGCGAACGCACGTTTATGTCGTTCAGTGGTGTGGAAAATCAGTGGAATCGCGAATGGCTGGCGCGATTAACCGTTGCGCCTGGCAGCCTGCTCTATTTTTCCGGTTATCAACTGGCCTCGCCCTGCGGCGAATTGTTAGTGGAATGGCTGGAAGAGCTGCAAGACGTGACGCCGTTTATCGATTTTGGCCCACGTATTGGTGATATCCCGGATGCATTACTTGCGCGGATCATGGCCTGTCGACCTGTCGTTTCACTCAATCGTCAAGAGGCTGAGATTGCGCCGAACGTTTTGCTTTATCCGCAGAGATAACAACGCTTGGCAAGCAATGGCAGGAGAAATTTGCCGCGTCGTTGATCGTTCGTCTCGATAAAGAAGGTGCCTGGTATTTCAGCGACAACACGTCAGGCTGCGCTCCCGCATTTCCAACGCAAGTTGTAGACACCATTGGTGCGGGCGACAGTCATGCAGGTGGCGTACTTGCCGGGCTGGCCTCTGGTCTGCCACTGGCGGATGCCGTATTACTGGGCAATGCAGTGGCATCGTGGGTTGTCGGGCATCGCGGCGGTGATTGTGCGCCAACGCGCGAGGAACTACTCCTCGCACACAAAAACGTATAGATCGCTGCGACAGTGGCTGATGCTGTACTCAATAGGCCGTTGCTGTTGGTCAAGCGCCACTTGCTTGATCACCAGCACCGGTATTTTGCTATCTAACTGAATATGTGACTGAAACTCAGCATCCGGCATTCGGGCGCTAACGCGGGAACGCGTACGTTGTGGGTAAATGTGCTGGCTGCGGAAATAGTCATAAAGAGAAATTCCGATGGCATCAACATCATGAATTAAATGCGCCGGAACCCACGACTCTTCAATCGATACCGCTTCTTCATCGACATAACGAATACGCTTCAATAAAAAGACATCACTGCCCGCTTCGACCGCCAGTTGCTGCGCCACCTCTTCAGGGCATTTAACCACTCGCTTGTTAACCCATAGCGTATCGGGCTTTTTACCGCGCAACACCACCTGTTGAGAAAATCCTCGCGCTTCTTTCAACGAGTATTCAAAGATGTTGTTGATCTGCGTGCCGTAGCCACGCGAACGCGTCACCACGCCCTCTTCTTCCAGCGCCTGCATCGCCTTGCGCACCGTAATACGCGAAACGCCGGTTAACTGACTTAAATCACGCTCGCCAGGTAAAATATTGCCATGTTCCAGCACCCCGCTGCGCACGGCATTTTTTACCGTTTCGGCAAACTTAATATAAAGCGGCGTGTTGTCCGCCGCTAAAATACGCTCATTCAGTTGAGCGATAAGCTGGGTATGCGCTTGTTCCATTTGTCTTTTTCCTGCCGGGGAGTCTGGTAGGAGTATATCACTGCTGGTTATTTAAGGCGTTTCTTTAATGCCATCAACGAAAGCCTGCAATTCCTCCGCCTTGCCATTAAACACATTAAAATCCACTGGACCATTAATGCCATCTACCTGTCCACGGTCGGAATGCTGCCAGAAGCGCCAGGCCATTCCGTCACTGTCCGGACGACGTTGATAGTAGTGCGCAACCCACCACGGATACTCATTGAAATACCCCGCCAGATTCGTGTGATAAAACACGGCTCCGGAGTAAATAATCGGCTTTTTTCCCGTGCTTTTTTCGACCATTTTTAGCCACTGACTTACCCGTTTGCGTAATTCTTTTGCCGATAATTTTCCTCGCTCTTCTACGTCCAGCACGGCAGGGAAATCGCCGTGGGCAAAATCCACTGTTTGCAGAAATAATCTGGCCTGAACTGAAGCGGATACCGACGGAGAAAAATAGTGATACGCCCCGCGCAGCAGGCCATTTTCGCGGCTTAGTTGCCAGTTACGCGAAAAATACGGGTCCACCAGCTTTTCGCCTTCCGTCGCCTTGATAAAGGCAAATTGCAAGCGAATACCGTTGTCGCGCATTTTTGCTACACGCTGCCAGTCGACCCGCTCCTGCCAGCGCGAAACATCAATACCATGAATGGTGTAATTGGCAGGGATACGAATAGCAAAAGATTTGACCGGGCGATAACCATAAAAGTGGATGTAGTCTTTAATCTGAATTGCTGTCGAATAGAAAAAATTCACCGTCTGACGGGGATGAATCGCAACGATGGAAATTAGCCCCAGAGCGCATATCAAAGCGGTGAATTTTTTTCGACTGGCGATTCTTAGCTGCATTGGTTTCATCCCTGAATTTCAGCGCGAAAAAGCTGAAAAATGCCAAAGCAGCTATACTACGGTGCTCACCACCAGGCGTGAAAGTGGTGAACCGGACCAATCCCGTGGCCAACTTCCAGCGTGTCGGCCTGGGCTAACGCCGAGGAAAGCCAGCTTTTTGCCTCCTGTACGGTGTCAGCCCAGTTTGTATGGCGCGGGCGTAGTGCAGCCAACGCCGCAGAGAGCGTACAACCAGTGCCGTGGGTGTTTTTGGTCATAATGCGCGGTGCAGTAAATCGTTGTTCTCCCTCACGAGTAAACAGCCAGTCCGGGCTTTGCTCATCATCCAGATGACCACCTTTCATTAGCACTGCGCCACAGCCCATCGCCAATAATTCACGTCCCTGTTCCAGCATTTCCTGTTCGTTACGCGCGTGTGGCGCGTCGAGCAAGGCGGCTGCTTCGGGCAAGTTTGGCGTTATTAATGAAACCTGTGGCAATAATCGACTGCGTAGCGTGGCAACTGCCGAAGGTGAAAGCAGCGGGTCGCCGCTTTTTGCCAGCATAACGGTGTCGAGTACCACGTTTTGGATCTGATAACGTTGCAACCGTTCTGCCACCGCTTCAACAATATCGGTTTCCGCCAACATACCGATTTTAGTGGTGTCGATTCGCACATCGCTGAACACCGAATCGAGCTGGGCGGCAACAAAATCAGGCTCAATACGATACACCGACTGTACGCCACGGGTATTTTGCGCCACCAGTGCAGTGATTACCGAGCAACCATACGCACCTAGCGCCGAGAAGGTTTTAAGATCGGCCTGAATCCCCGCACCACCACTCGGATCAGTACCGGCAATCGTCAGAGCGTTAATCCGTTTCATGCCTGCACCTCCTGCGTCAGCTGCCAGAGCGCGTCAAGGAAATGTGGAACAAAACTGCCTGGCCCCTCGCTTCTGGCGACTGCGCGTTCTCCGGCTTGTTTCATCCAGTGACAAGCAGATGCGATATTTTCCAGCGTATCACCCGGTAATGCACAACTGGCTGCGACGACTGCCGATAATGCACAGCCAGTTCCTACCACTTTGGTCATTAACGGATCGCCGCCGTGAATGCCAACGGTGCGACGACCATCGGTAACATAATCTACCTCGCCAGTGACCACGACAACTGCGCCATTTTCCCGTGCCAGAGTTTGCGCGGCGGGCAACGCGTTAGCTACGTCGTCAGTGGTATCCACTCCCCGTCCACCATTAGCAACGCCAGCTAATGCCATGATTTCCGAAGCATTACCACGTATGGCGGTTGGCTTATGGGACAGAAGTTCCACACAAAAACGGCGGCGATAATCGAGTGCACCAACCGCAACCGGATCAAGCGTCCAGGGCGTTTGTGATCGTGTTGCCTGTTCAACGGCAGCACGCATCGCCTGCGCACGTGGCTGCGTCAGTGTGCCAACGTTAATCAACAAGGCACTGGCGATGGCCGCAAACTGACTGGCCTCTTCGGCTTCGATAACCATCGCTGGCGATGCACCGAGCGCCAGTAAGGTATTGGCAGTAAAGGTTTGCACCACATCATTGGTCATGCAGTGCACAAGGGGAGAGTGTTGGTGAAAGAGGTGTAACGCGTGCGCAGATTGCGCGGAACTCAGCAGGTCGACTTGCATAGTTTGCTCCTGCCATAACGTGAAGAAGCAATGACCTGATGGTCCGTGACTTCCCTACGCTGGCATTATCCAGATCAGGTGGTACGGGTTTTTCTCAGCCTTCACGAAGAAGGGCACCCCGAGTCATGTACTGCAAAATCAAAAGCTTGCGATTAATGCTCCTCATTAATCCCTGATCAGGATAGTAATGCCAGCGGGAAGTCTTGTAAACGGTAAAAGCGGCCCTTTTGGGCTACGTGTGACAGGTTGAGTGACAGTTTGTATGGCACAAGCAACCATCCGTTATTACGACATAATGGTTTAAGAAACAATAATGCCGGTTTCTACCGGCTCTAGTCTGTGTATCTCTGACATTTAAAACAGTGGCATTGTCAGGCTGCTTTAATTGCTGATACGTAGTGATTGCCAATCTCCTTGATTATTTGAGTAAGCGGCATCAGTTGCCGCTTGTGTTTCCTAAAGTTAAAATCAATGACATCAGCATTTTGGTTTTCCACTTTGGGGCATTCGTAGGTACGAGTAATGAATCCGCACATATCTGCGAGCACCTTAGCTTTGTCCATCTCACCAAGCATGACTAACTGACGAAATCGTTCCCTTTCTTCATCAGAAAAGTTTAAAACACAAACATTTTCTACCCCAGAACCGCACTCCTTTTTACGCCATTTTTCTTGCGTGATACCGGATTGCTTCAGATGCACATCGAAGGACTCTGGTAACTCGTTGCACATTGCGAACTGAAGGATCCTTTTCATTCCCCTTGGAGTTATTGTAAGCCTGCATTTGATTGAATACTGTTGTTGCGTTTATGTAATCCAGTTGCCTCAACATCGCGAAAATTCTCTCATTTGAATATCGGTGCGAATTGTAGTGGCATAGTGAATTTGGCCACCTGAATAGAGGTGATATCATCACCTCATAGTCAAAACAGGTGACATTATGACCGGACGTAACAGACGCAATTTTAGCCCCGAGTTTCGCCTCGAGGCTGCCCAGCTTGTACTCGATCAGCATTACACCGTTGCCGCCGCTGCCACTGCGATGAATGTCGGCAAATCCACGATGGATAAATGGGTTCGACAACTGAAAGAAGAGCGAGCGGGAAAATCACCCATAGCTTCACCCATGACACCTGAGCAGATTGAAATACGTGAGTTGAAGAAAAGACTTCA
>NZ_PDIG01000035.1:0-374461 GCF_004745185.1 Escherichia sp. E2661 | reverse complement strand
ATTGGCCTTCCAGGAACCGGTTAACCGGTTAACGCCTGTCTTCTGGTCTGCGTATTAACAGCGCAAAAGACGATGCTGCTGGCCAGGCTATCAGCAACCGTTTCACCGCCAGCATCTCTGGTCTGACTCAGGCTTCCCGCAACGCTAACGACGGTATCTCTATCGCTCAGACCACTGAAGGTGCGCTGAACGAAGTGAACGACAACCTGCAGAACATCCGTCGTCTGACTGTTCAGGCACAGAACGGCACTAACTCCGATTCTGACCGTCAGTCCATCCAGGACGAAATCGATGCCCGTCTGTCTGAAATCAACCGCATCTCCGATCAGACTGAATTTAACGGCGTTAAAGTTCTTAGCCAGGATCAGTCTCTGTCTATTCAGGTAGGTTCTAACGATAAAGAAACTATCGATATCAATCTGACCAAGATGGATGCCGGCACCCTCGGTATGACCGATTTCAGCGTGGCAGCTAGTGTTGATCCCGCAACGCTGAATGCGACCACTAGCGTGCAGATTGATGAAGGCTATAAGTATGATGTGGCTAAAGCTACAAATGGTGCGAATCCGGCACCCGCAGCAGGTACAGTTGATGTAACTGATATTGTTAAAGCTGATGATGGAAAACTTTACGCAAAAGATACTAAAGGGGGCGCAGGTAACGAGAAGTATTATGAACTCACTGATGACGGTAAAGGTGGTTTGAGCTACGACAGTACAGTTGATGCAACTACCGCAGCAAAAACGGCTGGCGGTATCACCTCAGTAAAAGACCAAGAAGCCTATCACGCTGAGAATGTAACAGCACCCACAGGCACCACCCTGAAAGACGATGGTAAAGGTAACTACTATCTGGAAGATGGTGCGGGTAATTTAACCAACGCTAAAATTGATACCACGAATGATAAAAACGGTAATTTCACCGCCACCGTCACGGATTTAAAAACCGCTGTTAACACCAAACCAGCAACTACCGATCCGCTGAAAGCTATCGATGCTGCGCTGTCTCAGGTTGACAAGCTGCGTTCTGGCCTCGGTGCCGTACAGAACCGTTTTGATTCTGTTATCAGCAACCTGAACAACACCGTTAACAACCTGTCTGAGTCTCGTTCTCGCATTCTGGACGCTGACTTTGCGTCTGAAGTGTCTGAAATGAGCCGCGCGAACATCCTGCAGTCTGCAGGTACTTCTGTGCTGGCACAGGCTAACCAGGTTCCGCAGAACGTTCTGCAGCTTCTGCGTTAATCTCTTTATTGGCAAAATAGTTCTGTCGATAATTCTAACCAGCCCGGTATCCCCTCGGGCTGGTTTTATTTTTATCCAGTCGTTAAAATTTATTATTGCCTGACAACCGTTCTCGTCAGATAATCCGAAAACAAATATTCCCTCTCCTGCTACCTGCGCTCAACCTCACACCTGAACTCAGATTATTAATAATCTCGAATAAAAACTTTGATATTTTACATAAATACACTTTAGCCATTTTATGGCTGCGCCGATATATAGGGTATGCGGCAGTCATAACGCATATTTTATTTAAATTCTATTCCGGGCGGATCGCACCGTCAGGTTTTAATTGAGGATATATCATGTCACAGGTCATTAATACCAACGCACTGAGCCTGGTTGCACAGAACAACCTGAACAAATCTCAGTCCACTCTCGGCACTGCGATCCAACGCCTGTCTTCTGGTCTGCGTATTAACAGCGCAAAAGACGATGCTGCTGGCCAGGCTATCAGCAACCGTTTCACCGCCAGCATCTCTGGTCTGACTCAGGCTTCCCGCAACGCTAACGACGGTATCTCTATCGCTCAGACCACTGAAGGTGCGCTGAACGAAGTGAACGATAACCTGCAGAACATCCGTCGCCTGACCGTTCAGGCGCAGAACGGCACTAACTCCGATTCTGACCGTCAGTCCATCCAGGACGAAATCGACGCCCGTCTGTCTGAAATCGACCGTATCTCCGATCAGACTGAATTTAACGGCGTTAAAGTTCTCAGCCAGGATCAGTCTCTGTCTATCCAGGTAGGTTCTAACGATAAAGAAACTATCGATATCGATCTGACCAAGATGGATGCTGATACCCTCGGTATGACTGATTTCAACGTTTCTGGTCCGAACGTTGCGACTCTTCATAATTCCGTAGATGCTAACGGCAACATAGCCGTTGACGAAGGCTATAAGTATGATGTGGCAAAAGCCACGGATGGTAATGGTGTTCCAGCTGCGGTAACTGATATTGTTAAAGGTGATGACGGGAAAATATACGTAACAGATGGGACTGACTACTTTGAAGCCACTGATAACGGTAAAGGTGGTTTTACCTTCAACAGTGCGACCAAGGACACCACTGCTGCACAAGCAGATAATGTAAAAACAGTACAAGGTCAGGAAGCGACTCAGTTGGTTAAACCAGCTGGCGTACCTGGTGGCTCTACCCTGAAAGACGATGGTAAAGGTAACTACTATCTTGATGACGGCAAAGGTGGCTTAACTAAGGCTGATGTCACCATTGACAAAACTGCACCGACAGCATACAAAGCCACAGTAACCGATACCGGCGTAAACGCAGTCAACACCACCGATCCGCTGAAAGCTATCGATGCCGCGCTGTCTCAGGTTGACAAACTGCGTTCTGGCCTCGGTGCCGTACAGAACCGTTTCGATTCTGTTATCAGCAACCTGAACAACACCGTTAACAACCTGTCCGAGTCTCGTTCTCGCATTCTGGACGCTGACTTCGCGTCTGAAGTGTCTGAAATGAGCCGCGCGAACATCCTGCAGTCTGCGGGTACTTCTGTTCTGGCACAGGCTAACCAGGTTCCGCAGAACGTTCTGCAGCTTCTGCGTTAATAAGCACCCCCCCTGGCAGAATGATTCTGCCAGCGTGCCCCCCGACCAGCCCGGATCTTCCTCCTGGGCTGGTTTTTTATCATTAAGTATCCGCCATCATCTTAGCGACTGGAAATAAAACGCATTAATACTCGGAATAGTCGTTTTCTTGATAAGAATATTTATCGTAAGTAATAATAAAAATGATTACACTTGGCCATTTTGAAAAAAAATGCAGGATCGAACACATCGACATTGCCGCCAGCTTATCTCTATAACGAATAATTATTACGTCTTAGTATTAAACTCTGAATATATTTCATATCGAAGTTTCTCAATCAGGATTTCCTTAATATAGTGTATTATACTGACCACTAAGGATGTTAGATCCCAACAGTACCTTTACTACTGATGAACAACACCAGTCAGGTAATCAGGAATATACGCGAGGACCGCGCACTAATGGAAATCTGTACTCATTCTACACCACCTGTATTTGTCATGGCCCTGTGTGAATATTTCACATTTGGGATGAAGCATCTTTTCTCCGACAACAACATTAACTTGTCGTTTATTCATCGCATTGATCAAGTCACTATCGGTATGGATGATACGCTGACTATTATGCTAGTGCTTGATATGTCAGGGACCGAATCGCTGCGTATCTTCAAAGACGCCGTCGACTTTCTCATCCAGATTAACAGCCGTAAACGCGTTGGCGTGCTGGTCAGCCGCTATAACTCCTATCTGACGTATTACATCTCGCGCAAGTTTGCCGGTAAGGTCACTTTTTTTAACTCCCATAACCTGCACTCCGGTCTTTTTCAGCGTAACTTCCAGACCTGGCTACGGGGTAAAACATTCCGTCCTATGCATACGATTAATCGCTACCGGGACGAACGTTATGGGTTTTCCCTGAAAGAATGGATTTGTCTGGTGCTTCCCCTTGCCGGGGAATCAATAAGCGAAATGTCCCGCTGCATGAAAATACCGGAACCGACGCTGTATCAGATCAGACGCGGCGCGCTAAAAAAATTAGGCCTGAGTTCCTACCGGCAATTTTGCGAGCTGTATATCAGCGGGGAGATCCGCACGGAAAACGACAAAATTTTAAGACAAAAATACTGAGGCTTCCGGGTTCACAACGACTGCGAGGCAGGGCTATCTCATCGCAGTCATAATTTGCAGAAGATTATCAAAGATGGTAGCCATCAGGCTTTCAAAAAGCGGACCAAAAGAGTACATCATCAGCGATAACGCCAGTAAGCCAACGCTGAGTGAAATAGGAAAACCGATCACAAAAACCGACAGCTGCGGCGTCAGACGGTTAATAATACCCAGCGTCAGGTTAATGCAGAGCAGTAACGCCACAATAGGCAACGCCAGTATCAGGCCGCTACTGAAAATAAGCCCCGCCAGTTTTACAAAAGCCAGATAAGCAGACGCATTGGGTAACGTGGCCGCAACGGGCAAAATATCAAAGCTGCGGGCGATAATCTCCAGAAGGTAAAGATGCCCGTTGGCGATTAAAAAGATCAGCGTAGCCAGTAAATTAAGAAAGCGGGCAATCACGGGCATATTCTGCCCACCGGCACGGTCATAGAAGGTGGCAAATGAAAGTCCCATCTGCAGGCCAATAAGTTCGCCTGCGTGACGGACAGCCACAAAAATCAACTGAATGATTAAGCCGGTGATAAGGCCAATAATGAGCTGCCCCGCCCCCGTCAGAAATCCCTCATACGAAACAATACGAATATTGCTTTCAGGTAATATGGGGGCTATCTGAAAGGCTATGAGTGCCGACAGCGCAATTTTTGACCTTTTTATTGATCGATTTGTCATTAAAGATCGGCGCTGACGTAAAAAGAGCCAGGATACGCAAAAACGGGAAGAAATACTGACCGATATGCAGGTAAAGATCAGCCAGAGAGAGTGTGAGCATAACTAGCGAATCAGATAAGGCAGGCTGTTAAATAGCCCGTGCATATAATCAAGCATGACGCTTAACATCCAGGGGCCAAGGGCAATAATGACCACCACGAGCAGCAATATTTTGGGAATAAACGATAATGTCATCTCGTTTATTTGCGTGGACGCCTGGAGAATACTGATAACCAACCCGGCAACCAACGACGCCAGTAATAACGGGGCAGCAATCATCAGACCGACTTTAATGGCCTGGAATCCCATCGCCATGACTTGTTCTTCTGTCATCTCTTCTCCTCGTCAGCTAAAAAAACTTTGAGCCAGTGAACCAATCAGCAACTGCCAGCCGTCGACCAGAACAAACAACATCAATTTAAACGGTAATGAGATTGTCGCAGGCGGCACCATCATCATCCCCAGCGCCATCAGGACACTGGCGACCACAAGGTCGATAATCAAAAACGGAATAAAGATGGTAAAGCCAATCTGGAAACCTGTTTTCAATTCACTGGTGACAAACGCCGGAACCAGCAGGCTTAGCGGCACATCTTCCGGTCCGGCGAAGTTTTGCTGATGAGCGATGCGGGTATATAAAGCCAGATCATCCTGACGCGTTTGTTGCAGCATAAATTCCCGCAGCGGCTGAATGCCTTTATCGATGGCGACCTGAGCGGTGATTTTATCCTGACTTAAAGGCATCCATGCGTCGTCATAGATTTTATTAAACACGGGCGACATGACATAAAAAGTGAGGAACAGCGCCAGACCTAACAGCACCTGGTTTGGTGGTGTTGATGACGTTCCCAACGCGTTACGCAGCAATCCCAACACAATGATGATGCGCGTAAAACCGGTCATCATCAGCAAAATAGCGGGCAGAAATGTCAGCGACGTCAGCAGGACCAGCGTCTGTACTGGTAAGGACCAGCCTTCCCCACCTGCCGGGCGAGTTAACAGAATGTCGCTATTAGCAGCGAATGCGCTATGTACAGGAAACCCGATGCCAAACACCATGACCAACAGGCCACAGATAATCGGCATTACCCGCCATGACGGTTTTATTTTATTGCTGATTGCCATAACGCCCTCGCAGACTGTTTGCCAGCACTGTCTGAAAACAGTCAACCAGCGAGGTACGGGACTGCGGTTGATCAACAGCCGCAAAATTTTCTTCGACTGTTTTTTTGTCGATGGCGCTCAGACAGGAGATATTTTCTGCCGTCACGCCAAGCAGTAACCATTGATTTCCCACTTCCACAAGAACCAGGCGTTCACGCGGCCCCAGCGACTGGCTGAATTTAATATTTAACAGCGCATTGCGGCCATTTTTTTTCCCTGAGATACCGCCAGAACGACGTAAATACCAGAGTAAAAGAAGTAACCCGAATATTATCAGGCAGAGGATACCGCCGGTATGCATCCATACCGACGACATGCTGGTTGTTGAAGCGGTGGGTAAAACTGTATGGGTACTATTGATCATTATCTGCTCAGGCGATAAATACGTTCAGATGGCGTAATAATATCGGTAATACGAATACCGAATTTATCCGACACCACAACCACTTCTCCCTGTGCAATAAGATAACCATTAATCAAAATATCCAGAGGTTCACCCGCCAGACCTTCCAGCGCAACCACTGACCCCTGGCTCAGTGCCAGAAGTTCCTTGATGGTCATACGGGTTCTGCCAAGTTCTACCGTCATTCTGACCGGAATATCCATAACCAGATTCAGGTCAGAGGCAATCGCTTTCGCCCCGTCCATCACGCCCGTCGTTCCTGCGGATTCGCGCTGTTCTTCCAGTGCGTCTGCCCAGGCCGTATCTGCGGGAGTAGAGGTAGTGCCCGCCTGTTCATTCTTGCTCATGCGAGCTCTCCTTAGAAAAAAGGTGCTAATGCTGTATTAAAAAGTTCTTCTACCTGCAAGGCGTACTGATTGCTTGCGCTGCCATATTTCCCGGACAGTACCCGCACGCCATCAACATAAGCTTCAGCGATTTCAGGTTTATCTAACGGTAAAATATCGTGTTGCTTGAGGCTCATAATTTGTGACAGTCGCATCTGTACATCGGATAAATTCACTACCAGTTCCAGTTCCGTATTTTTGACCTGTGAAGCCAGCGTATTACGCCAGTTTTGATCTTCCTGCCAGGCGTTTTCCTGTGGGGGACTGGTAAGCAAAGAACGTATTGGCTCAATAACGTTGAACGGGATGCAGATATCCATCTGGACACACTCGGAACCCAGTTCGATATAAAATGGCGTTGTAATCACAATATCATTCGGTGACGACGTAATATTGGTGAATTTCACCTGCATTTCTGAGCGAATATATTCTGTTTTAAGGCTATAAACCGTACTCCAGGCAAAGTCGTAAGCCTCAAGGGCAATTGACAAAATACGCTGGATAATACGTTGTTCAGTGGGGGTAAATTCCCGCCCATCCGCTTTTGTTTTAAAACGTCCGCCACCGCCAAATAAATTTTCCACCAACATAAACACCATATTGGGAGAAAAGACGAACAGTGCCGTCCCGCGCAAAGGTGACAGATGAATCAAATTAAGATTGGTCATCACGGGCAAATTACGCGCAAATTCATGATATGGCTGTACCCGAATATTACCGGTAGTGACGTCCAGACTGCGGTGCAACACGTTGAACGCGCCGACACGAAACTGGCGGGCAAAACGTTCATTAATAAATTCCAGTGTGCTGAGTCGTTCATGAACAACGCGTCGTTGCGTCACCGGATCGTAAGGACGGATATCATCCTCAGGAGCCATGGCAGATAGAGTGTTTTCAGATGCGCCGTTACCATCGCCATTCAGAAGACTATCCACCTCATCCTGTGACAAAATATTGTCAGACATAGCGATTACCGTAAAATAAAGACGTTAAATAAAACATCGGTAACTTTAACCGTCTGTTTCCCGGATAGTGGGTTTGATAATTCTTGTTCAATTTGTTGGATAAGTTGGTTTTTACCTTTGCTTGTACTCAGCGATTCCATCGTCTGTTGAGAAAATAACATCAGAAGGCGACTGCGAACGACGGGCATAAAACGTCTTAACAGCTCCTGGGAACGAGGATCCTTCAAACGCAACGTCAAGCCGACGTACAGAACATGTTCGCCCCCATCAGCGTCTGGTTTCAGACTGACAGTAAACGTATCCAGAGGGGTATAAATAGGTTCCTCTATAGCCTCCTCTATTTCTTCAATTTCATGTTCTACAGTGCTGCTTTTGATATTGTTTTTTATTTTATCCAGTTCTGTCCAGGTATAGCCGAAACAGGCGCTGGCAATAATAAATGCCAGGACGGTCAGCGCTATGCGACCTTTACTTTTTTTGCCACTCTGAGTGGTATCCAGCTTCTTTTTTGACATCACAAAAATATACTCAGTAATTTGCACCCCGTTACACCCGGGACAGGAGCTGTATTCTATTACATAACCTGGTATTAATAATCCGGCAAAAAAAATGTCGCAGCTGGCATTAAATTGATAGATAGATTTGACTTCAGACAACATTGTAAACGTTTGCCTGCATCATTAATAAAAATCAATGTTGCAGAAATGATAAAAAATCACTGCCCGTGTAAAATTCATAACCAGTTGAATATTAATAAAATTAAAGACCAGAAACGCAATCAACAGCCCGTAACGAACCCTGTCTAAACCCGACAGGAATACCGTCAGAATAAAACCACAAAGCCCGGAAACCGGGCTTTCAGATAAATAACAAAATTAAAGTATCAGACAAAAGTATTTATTCCGCCGGAACGACTGAGCGTATGCAGAATTACGCCTGGCTCATCTGGCACGATTTCCGTACCGTCTTCAGATTGCATATCCTGCTCTGCTGCCTGATTTTGCGAACCGTTTTCCCATGAAGGTCTGGAGTCTGCGGCAACGTTGGTTTGCCCCAGTGAGATCCCAGATTCCGCAAGGGAATTTCGCAAATGCGGCATCGCCGTTTCAAGCGCATTGCGAACCTGGTGGTCGGCTGCGGCAAAATGAATCTGCATCTGATCGTTATTTATCCGCAGGCTAATGTGCAGACTACCAAGATCTTCAGGGTGCAATCTCAGTTCCGCATGATGGATCCCTTCACGAGTAAAGCAGGCCAACTGCTGACTCAAATTCTGCTGCCATTCCGTAGTTCCCACAGACGCGGTCAATACCGAGGGTTGCGCAGATGGGGATACCCCCACGGGCTCACGGATTTGAATACTCATATCCCCAATGGTTGGGATATGTAGAGCATCAGCCATATGGCTATCCTGATGCTGTACAGGCATCTGTTCCGCCGATTTATCTGCTATCGCCGAATCAATAGACGTTGCCAATTGTTCCGATGACTGAGGCAGTGCATTACCGGTATTGGTTGCCGACTCAAGATGCAAGGAGCCCTGATTTTGTGGCAGCGATGAAGGTAGATGCGCAATCGGCTTGCCGACTTTCCCCGCCAACGCAGAATATGCAACGGCTTTGTTCAGCTTTTGAGGACTACTATCGAAAGTGCCAGTTTGTAACTCATCCCCATCCGGAGACGGTAAAAGTTCAGTGTCAGACACACTCACGCCTGAATCCGCTTTTTCCGTTTGGGATGCCATATTTTCTGGCAACACCGCCGGGTTTTTCACGGCAGAAACCAGTCCTGCGCCCTCAAAAAACGGTGATTGTGTCATTTCCTGATTGATCCCCGCCCCCGGTAATGGAGCACTTTGCGCCGGGAGCATGTACAACAAACCATCCACTATGCCAGGCTGTTCCACATCAGAGGTTTCCTTTCCTTTTTCTTCTTCAGTCGGTAACAGATTTACCGTTCCTCCCGACGGAAGATGAAGCTTCGTACTGGAATCAGGAGGCAATTTACTGCCGAGTTCATCTGCAAATGATGGCGCATCTGTATCATTCTGGGGTGCAGAGGGCCCATGCCCCAAATTGCCAGTATTCATAGGTAAAGAAATTACCTGCATTTTATTTTCCCCTCTGGCTGGCGCGGCGGGCAAATTCATCCATCATTTTTTGTTCCTGTCGGTTTTCTTTCAATAGACGCTGGGCTTCGGCCCGGCTTTTTAATGTTTCAAATGCGTTTAACCGCTGACGATCTTTTTGCCAGTCGTTGAGCGAGGCATCGACAATCTGTTGGCTGTTGTTCACCTGGTTTACCTGCTGCAAAACGACCTTTTCCAGCGCACCAATAAAACTTTGCCATGACTGGAGCGTAGACACTGACATCCCCTTATCGGCAATGGTGTTTTGCAGTTGTCGACGATATTCCGATTCGTATGTCTGTAATTGTTGTAAACGGGAAATTTCATTCTCATGCGACTGGCGCGCACGCCCCAGCCGCACCGTGGTGTCATTGAGTTTCTTTTCGGCCAGATCCCGCAAAACATCCATTGGTGCTGACGTTGCCATGATTATTCACCTGCTTCAGGGCCTCTGTTCTCCGGGAATAACGCATCGAGCTGGCGACATGAAACATCATATTCCTGGCGTTCATGGATGCCCTGTTGCAGATAGCGCTCCATTTCTGGATATAAGGTGATCGCCTGATCCAGTAAAGGATCGCTGCCTCTGGCATACGCCCCTACGCTGACCAAATCCCGGTTCCGCTGCCACGAGGACAGAAGTTGTTTAAAACGCTGTACCTTTTTAAATTGCGCGGGTGGCGTAATTTCCGTCATCACACGGCTGATAGACGCTTCAATATCAATGGCCGGATAGTGGCCTGATTCCGCCAGTCGGCGTGACAGAACAATATGTCCGTCGAGAATGGCGCGAGCGGAGTCCGCAATCGGGTCCTGCTGATCGTCGCCTTCCGTCAATACGGTATAGAATGCAGTGATTGATCCACCGCCACGGATACCATTCCCGGCTCTCTCCACCAGGGCCGGTAAACGGGCGAAAACAGAAGGCGGATAGCCTTTGGTTGCTGGCGGTTCGCCAATGGCTAACGCTATCTCACGTTGCGCCATCGCATAACGCGTCAGCGAATCCATGATCAGCAACACATTTAATCCACGGTCACGGAAATCTTCCGCAATACGGGTTGCATATACCGCCCCCTGCATACGCAGTACCGGCGATACATCGGCAGGCGCAGCAATAACCACCGACCGCTGTAAGCCATCCTGTCCGAGGATATTTTCAATAAAATCTTTGACTTCACGGCCTCGTTCACCGATGAGTCCCACAACCACCACATCTGCGGTGGTATAGCGCGCCATCATGCCTAACAGGACACTTTTGCCGACCCCGGAACCTGCAAACAGCCCCATGCGCTGGCCTCGCCCCACGGTCAGTAAGCCATTGATCGCCCGAACGCCGACATCAAGCACATTGCGAATGGGGTCGCGTTGTAACGGGTTAAACGGAGCGGTAAATAATGTTGCCCGATCACTATTACTGGGAGGAGGAAGGCCATCCAGTGGTCGCGCGCTGGCATCCAGCACACGCCCCAATAATCCAGGCCCAACAGGAAGCTGCTTGCCTTGTGTTAACTTATCACCGCTATCCGGCGCCCAGACTCTGGCGCCAGGCAAGATGCCGTCCACATGTTCCAGCGGCATCAGATACAGCGTTTGTCCACTGAAACCAACAACCTCACTTTCTACACAACGAATACCATCCGGGCCGTCACGTTCAACAATGCACAGCGTTCCGATGGGTAATTTTAGTCCGGTGGCTTCCATCACCAGTCCAGTCGCGCGGATCAGCCTGCCGTACTGACGAAAAGCGGGTAACGTCGTCATCCGCGTTTCTTGCTGTTCCAGAGCACCCAGCCAGTTTTTAAGATGCGAAGTCATACACCTTCCCTGTTGCGAACCAGTTGACACAACGACTGCCAGCGGGTTTCCAGCGATGCATCCAGTTCCCCTTCTTCCGTACTGATCCGACAACCGCCGGGGAGAAGATGGGGATCAGCACACAATTCCCAGTCATAGGATGAGAGCAACGTCTCAAGCTGCTGGCGAACCTCTTCTGGTTCTTCCGCGCTGATGGTCAGGCGAAATTTACCTTTCAGTAAGCGGTCTTCATTGAGTAGCGTGCGAATGTGATTCATCAGTCCGGTATGCATTTTATCCGTAACGCCCTGCTCACCCAGCAGAGTACGCACCGCCATCAGCGCCAGTTGCACCAGGCGGGCGGGGATGACGCTGTCCATGTTTTCAACCGAGATCTGAAAACTTTCCATAACGCGGGAAAACTGCGAAGTTAACAAAGCCTGTTGAGCATGAACTTCCGCTAATCCCTGGTTAATGCCTTCCGTTTTTCCCTGCTGTAATCCTTCTTCATAGCCGCGACGACGCCCCTCTTCCTCGCCTTTTACCAGCCCCTGCGTAAAGCCTTTTTGCCCTTCCTGTTGGCGAACACGGGCAAGCTCTGCCTGCCGGTCCGGGTCAGACATGGGATCTACATCTGCGTGGTTTTCAGACTCCAGATTTGGCCATGAAGAACTGCTCTGCCCGAGTAGATCATCAGGCCGCCAGGGTTTCCAGGTTGTCTCAGACGTAGACATCCTCACCTCCACCAATCACCATCTCTCCGGCTTCCACCAGACGACGTACCACCAACAGAATGGATTTCTGTTCTGCTTCGACCTGAGTCATACGTACCGGACCACGTGAATTGAGATCATCACGCATAATTTCGGCCTGGCGTTTGGACATGTTGCTGAAGAATTTCTCACGCAGTACCTGATCGGATCCTTTCAACGCAACCAACAGAGACTCGCCATCGACATCCTGCAACAGGCGCTGGATGCTGCGGTCGTCCATATCCACCAGATTTTCGAACAGGAACATCTCATCAATGATTTTTTGCGCCAGTTCAGGATCAAATTCGCGGAATGCAGTAAGCGCCGCTTCTTCCTGCTGAGTTTTCATCAGGTTGAGAATTTCAGCCGCCGGACGAACACCGCCCATATTGTTGCGCTTCAGTGACTGACCGTGGAGCAGATTGTTCAGTACATCCGTCAGTTCTTGCAGTGCCACCGGCTGGACGCCGTTAAAGGTGGCAATACGCAACATAATGTCGTTACGTTCGCGTTCTTCGAATTTCGCCAGTACGTTTGCTGCCTGAGCGCGTTTCAGATGCACCAGAATGGTTGCAATAATCTGCGGATGCTCTTCCCGAATCAGGTCATAAACCATATACGGTTCCATCAGACCCAACGTCTCGATACCGTTGTTTTCACTATGGGCATCCAGCAAATTATCCAGCAAGGCTTCGGCCTGGGATTCACCCAGCGCTTTCACCAGAACATTACGTAAATACTCATCCGCATTGATGCTGATGGACGCATACTCTTCTGAATCGCGTTTGAATTCACTCAACACCTGGGCAATCTGCTCATGGGTATAAGAGTGAATGCTGACAATGGCGCTGCTTATCTGTGCCACCTCCTGAGGACTGAGATGGCGGAAGACGTCGGCTGCCCGGTCATCGCCGAGCGTTAGCATAATAATGGCGCTTCGCATGGCGGCATTCATGATGATTTCTGCTCCTTATTCATCCACTGGCGAATAACCAGTGCAATAATCTGCGGTGCCTCATCGGCCATTTCACGCAGTTGCTGAGTAGTAAGCTCGGTATCCATGCGCTGTTGCGCCCTGGCAAGTTCGCTGTGTTCTTTTTTCTGCCGCTGTGCCGTTGCTTCGGCCTGACGTGCTTCTTTTTCCATCTCGAGACGCTGGAGCAGCATTTCCTGATGTTTCACCCAGAATGGCCATACGGCTTTACGCCACAGCATCCAGGCAACCAGAGCGACTAAAAGGTAACGCAGTACGGTAAGAACTAACTGAATAACATCCTGCTGTTGCCACAGTGGAAGAGCGATGTCTTTATCTGACTGGCTAAATGGTGTGTTAACCACATTTACCGAATCCCCACGGGAAGCGGTATAGCCCATTGCCTCTTTAACCAGATCGTTGATTTGCTTCATCTGCGCTGGCGTCAGAGCCGCCGGTTCTCCGGCCTTTCCTGGCAGATAATTAATAACAACCGCGACCGACAAACGTTCCACATTACCCGTGTTACGGGTGATATGTTTTAGCGTTCTGTCCAGCTCGTAATTGGTAATGTCGTCATGGTTCTGACTGTAGGGTTGTAGCTTTGGACTGACCGCCTGAGAAGCCGGGCGGGTAGCACTATCTTTAGCACCGCGCGCTGGCGTTGAGGTGGTAACCGGAGCGCTGGCTGCCGTAGGCGGTAGATTACTTAACGCGCCAGGTACACCGCCAACGCCGCTTTTCCCGCCTTGCTCATCATGAACAACGTGGCGACTGCGGATGGACATCTTGTCTGGCGACGTGTTGGGAGCATATTCCTCAACAGTTTGCTCATTCTGCGTGAAATCAACTTGTGCCGTAACTTGTGTGCGAACGTTGGCGCTACCGACAACGGGCGTCAGAATGGCCTGAATACGGTTTTGATAGTCATCTTCAACTTCGCGGATATATTTAAGCTGTGTTGTCTGGGTATTGTGAGTGCACTGCCGGAAAGCAAATGGCCAGACTGATCCACAATGGTGACATGAGCGGCATCAAGGCCAGAAACCGCGCTGGCTATCATGTAACTGATGGCGTTAACCTGGCCTTCATCCAGTGTTCTGCCATTTTGTAAAGTCAGAGTCACTGAGGCGGTAGGCGCTTTTTGTTCGCGCACAAACAGTGACGGTTTCGGTATTGCCAGGTGGATACGGGCGCTCTGTACTGGACCCAGCGTCTCAATAGTGCGAGCCAGTTCTCCTTCAAGCGCACGCTGGAAATTAACCTGCTCGTTAAACTGGCTAATACCAAATTTTTCCTGGTCGAGCAGTTCAAATCCTACAGAGCCACCTTTCGGCAATCCCTGCTGCGCGAGTTTAAGTCGGACCTCATAAACCTGGTCTTCCGGGATCATGATGGCGCCGTTATGATCGGCAAAGCGATAAGGAACCTGCATCTGGCTAAGCTGAGTAACAATCGCTCCGCCGTCCTGTTCGCTAATATTACTGTAGAGAACGCGATAAACTGGCCCTTGCATCCAGAATAGCAAGGCGACAACAATTGAAATTGCCGCCGCCGCTGCGATCATAAAAATAATTCTGGGATTTGCCCGAATTCGTTCCAGTAGTGCCTTAAAATCAAAGGGACTATTTTTTTTATTACCCTGGGTTGTGGCATTCATGCCATATTCCTGTAAAGTTAAATGGTACGACTTCAACGCAGGTGTCATATTGCAGATGCAGATGAACAAACTGGTGATGAGTATTATTCGCGACAATTTTTCATTTCAGAAAATTTGCCAGATAAGAATTATCGCCTGAAACTGCCCTAAACCTAATCTGCAATAAGAACAGGTTTGTGCTGACTTTTCCCACAATGCTGCTGAACTTCCGCCATGATAAAGTACGCCTAAATTAAACAGAATTGATAAGACATTAGTATCAACTATCTGTTGTTAAGCGTCAGTAAGGTGAAATAACGATATGTCCCTAAATACAATCAATGGGGTAGTGAATCAGATTCAGCGTCAGGCAGGCCAGGTTTCTGCAATGCAGAATCAGTTTGCTCCGACAGGAACAAATGACACAGAAAATAAAACACAATTTTCTGATGTGTTATTTAACAGCCTCAATAATATCAGCCAGCTCCAGAATCAGGCCAAACAAGGCTCTGAAGACTATCTGGCAGGCGTGCCGGGGGTTGGCTTAAATGATGTTATGGTTTCGATGCAGAAGTCATCTGTAGCACTTAACCTTGGTGTTCAGGTACGCAATAAAATGGTTAGCGCGTATCAGGACATCATGAATATGGGTGTCTGATTGTCGATTTTTCGGTTTAGTCACTCCGTTAATCCTGATTGTTATTTTCTGTTTTCCCGTATCACCTGATCACCGCCTGGCGGTGTTTATGATCGGGTGATATGCATTGAAATCCTGAGCGCATGTTGAAAATAACTCTCAATTCCCCGCTAAAGGCGGAAACACTGAGAAATAAAATTCCGCAATATGGCTAATCACACTGAATTCCCCGCGCAAGGTCTGAACACTCTCACGGATAAGGATTTAACACGCGTCAGCGAGTTAATTTACCGTAGGGCAGGTATTGTCCTGAATGGCCAAAAGAAAGATATGGTTTATAATCGTTTATCCCGCCGAATCACTCAGCTAGGGATGAACAGTTTCAGCGAGTATATGGCGCTGCTTGAAAGCAGTTCAGAGGCGCCGGAATGGCAGGCATTTGTCAACTCGCTGACCACTAACCTGACATCTTTTTTTCGTGAAGCGTACCATTTCCCTATTCTTGCAGAACATGCGCGGAGTCGACGCGGTATGTATAACGTCTGGTGCGCTGCGGCATCCACCGGCGAAGAACCGCTGTCAATTGCAATGACGCTGGAAGAAACATTGGGTCGTAGTATTACGGGGCCTCGTATACTGGCAACCGATATTGATACCGATGTTCTGCGTCATGCCAAAAAAGGAATTTATCAATTATCCGATTTAGCTAGTCTGAATGAAAAACAGAAAAAAGACTGGTTTTTACGGGGAACCGGAAATCACGGAGATAAAGTAAAAGTAAAAAGAGAGCTGTTGTCGTCGATTCATTACCAACAGCTTAATCTCGTGGATCCGCAGTGGGATATTCCTGCACCTTTTGATGCTATTTTTTGTCGCAACGTAATGATTTATTTTGACAGGAATACACAGAATATTCTTATGCGCCGTTTTGCAGAAATACTGAAACCAGGTGGAATTTTGTTTGCAGGTCATTCAGAACATTTTAATACCGCAAATAGTCATTTCCGCCTGCGCGGCCAATCTGTTTACTGCCTGGCAAAGGAGTAACAAATGAAAAAGATAAAAGTGTTGTGCGTGGACGATTCGGCGTTAATCCGCAACATCATGACGCGAATTGTTAATCAACAACCGGATATGGAAATGGTCGCCACGGCGCATGACCCCATCATGGCCCGTGATTTGATTAAACAACATAACCCGGATGTGCTGACGCTGGATGTTGAAATGCCGCGCATGGATGGTCTGGATTTTCTTGAGCGCTTAATGCGTCTGCGCCCAATGCCGGTATTAATGCTTTCGTCACTGACCAGCAAAGGATCAGATATCACTCTCGCGGCGCTGGAACTGGGAGCGGTAGATTTTATTACTAAACCTCAGCAAGGACTTCAGGAAGGCATGGAAAAATACAGCGATATGATCGCCGACAAAATTCGTATCGCGGCGAGCGTTCGTACTTTCCAGAAAAGAACGGTTCCCCCAGTAATTCGCGCACCGCTTATTGGCAGTGAAAAAATTATTGCCATTGGCGCATCGACCGGTGGTACGGAAGCATTAAGCCATGTCCTGTTGCCAATGCCTCCGACATGTCCGGGGATCGTCATTGCACAACATATGCCGCCAGGTTTTACCCGTTCTTTTGCCCAGAGACTTGATAAAGCCTGCCTGCTGTCAGTAAAGGAAGCAGAGCATGATGACCGCGTGCTGCCGGGTCATGCTTATATTGCACCAGGTGGCAGACATATGGAGTTGGTACGTAGCGGGGCTAACTACCATATCAAACTTAGCGACACGCCGCCTGTTAACCGCCATCGTCCGTCGGTAGATACGCTGTTTGAATCCGTTGCCCGCGTCGCAGGACGAAATGCCGTCGGGGTGATCCTGACCGGGATGGGTAACGATGGTGCGAAAGGCCTGCTGGCGATGCGTAACACTGGCGCCCGAACTCTCGCCCAGAGCGAACGCTCATGTGTGGTATTCGGTATGCCCCGTGAAGCACTGGCATTAGAGGCAGTAACAGAAGTCGCCGACCTGGATGAAATGAGCCAACAAATTCTCAATAACATAACCGGGCAGTCTCGCCGTATTTAACAGCCTGTTTCGTACTTAGAAACATTTCAGGATATACCATGACAGATAAGAATTTACGTTTCCTCGTTGTTGATGACTTTGCCACCATGCGTCGCATTGTCCGCAATCTCCTTAAAGATCTCGGCTTCAACAATGTTGACGAAGCGGAAGATGGTCATGACGCACTGACGCGTTTGAAAAAAGAACCATTCGATTTTGTCATTAGTGACTGGAACATGCCGAACATGGACGGTTTGCAGCTATTGAATGAAATTCGCCAGGATAGCGCGCTTAAAGCGCTGCCTGTGCTGATGGTTACCGCAGAAGCGAAGAAAGAAAACATTATCGCGGCAGCGCAGGCCGGTGCCAGCGGTTATGTGGTTAAACCTTTTACCGCAGCCACTCTTGAAGAAAAGCTGAACAAAATCTTTGAGAAGCTCGGGGGGATAATCATGACCGCGTCTGCGCAACTGCCACCAAAGAATCACGATCCAGACGTCTTTACCCGTATTGGTAATATCACACGGATGCTAAGGGATAGTCTGGTCAGTCTTGGCCTTGAGCGAACCATCATGGATGCGGCTGAAGCGATCCCTGATGCCCGCGAACGCCTGAATTATGTGGCAAAGAAAACATCGCAGGCTGCGGAGCGTGTTCTGAGCTGTGTAGAAGAAACAAGACCAATGCAGGACTATATCACCAGCGAAGCTGAGCAGTTAACGCAACGCTGGGATGCCTGGTTTGATGCGCCTGTTGAACTGCCTGAAGCGCGTGAGTTGGTAAAGGATACCCGACATTACCTGAAACAGGCGACCAGTCTGGCTGGCAAAACTAATAATCAACTCATGGAAATCATGATGGCGCAGGACTTTCAGGATCTGACCGGTCAGGTTATCCAGCGCATGATGACCATTATTGAAGTTGTCGAAAAAGAGTTGATCCGGGTTCTCGTAGAGAACATTCCTGAAGAGACTGTACCGACGAAAGAAGTCGCTAATTCATTAATCAATGGTCCGCAAATCGATAACACCCAGGCAGGTGTGATGACATCCCAGGGCCAGGTTGATGACCTTCTCCAGAGTCTCGGCTTTTAATCTATGTAATGTCATTTCCTCTGATAACCAGGGCTTTAATGGCTATCAGAGGAAATAAATCCAGGCAGGCGTATGTCAGAAGAAAGCGATCAGGAAAAAACAGAAGAACCCACAGCTCACCGAAAAGAAGAAGCTCGGAAAAAAGGGCAGATTCCTCGTTCCAGAGAACTCACCTCCCTGCTGATTCTGTTAGCAGGCTGGTCGCTGATGACGGGTAGCGGAGAAAACCTTGCCCGCACGTTATTACAGTTATTGCATTCCGGGTTAACCCTCAACAGAAATCAAATTGAGGACCCGTTAAGCATGATTCACCAGCTTTACGACATGCTGGTCATGATGATTCAGGCATTGATGCCCTTTCTGCTTGGGCTGTTTGTCGTGGGGATTGCCTCGCCATTACTGATTGGTGGGCTTCACCTGGGCGGTGGCCTGAAAGTAGATTTAAAACGCTTAAATCCACTTTCAGGAATGAAACGGATGGTTTCAGGGCAAATGGTCGCTGAATTATTAAAAGGATGTCTGAAAGTTACTTTAGTAGGAACAGGCTGCACTTTGTATCTTATTAATAATAAAGAGCATTTCATCCAGTTAGTGAGTGCTCCACTGCCTGAAGCGATTGGCCGCGCGATGGACCTGATTCTGCACTGCCTGATGATGGTACTACTGTGCATTATCCCGATGGTTGGCTATGACATTTTTAACCAGATCTTCAGCAACCTGAAAAAGCTGCGTATGACCCGCCAGGAAATACGCGATGAATTTAAACAGCAGGAAGGCGATCCGCACATCAAGAACAGAATCAAGCAGATGCAGCGCGCTATCGCCAGAAACCGCATGATGTCCGATGTGCCTGAAGCTGATGTGATTGTCAATAACCCAACGCACTACTCCGTCGCCCTGTCATACAAAGAAAACAGTATGAGCGCACCCATCGTGCTGGCCAAAGGCGCAGGGGAAGTCGCACTGCGCATCAGAGAGCTGGGGAAAGAACATAAGATCCCGATGCTGGAAGCGCCACCGCTGGCGCGTGCGCTTTACCGACACAGCGAGATTGGCAGACCGATCCCAACAGAACTTTATAGCGCGGTGGCTGAAGTGCTCGCGTGGGTCTACAGCCTGCGTCGCTGGCGCCACACCGGCGAAACCAAACCCGTACCACCCCGGAACCTTCCTGTACCGGAAAAACTGGATTTTAACCACGAGATGAATACCGATGTCTGATATCGCCACTAAATTACGTTTACCACAGTTGAAAGATACCCAGTGGCGAATACTGGCCGGCCCGGTGCTGATCATGATGATCCTCGCCATGATGGTCCTGCCGCTCCCGGCGTTTCTTCTGGACACCCTGTTTACGTTCAATATCGTCCTTTCATTGATGATCCTGCTCGTATCCATGTTCACCAAAAACACGCTGGAGTTCTCGGCATTCCCGACGGTCCTCCTGTTTGCCACCCTGCTTCGACTGGCGCTGAACATTGCCTCGACGCGTATCATCCTGATGGAAGGCCACACCGGCGCTGCGGCGGCGGGTCGCGTCGTGGAAGCGTTTGGTCATTTTCTGGTAGGCGGTAACTTTGCTATCGGCATCGTGGTGTTTGCGATTCTGATCATCATTAACTTTATGGTTATCACCAAAGGTGCCGGACGTATTGCCGAAGTGGGCGCTCGCTTCGTTCTCGACGGGATGCCAGGTAAGCAGATGGCCATTGATGCAGACCTTAACGCCGGTCTGATCGGTGAAGCCGAAGCCAAGCGCCGTCGTAACGAAGTGACCCAGGAATCCGACTTTTACGGCTCAATGGACGGTGCCAGTAAGTTCGTGCGCGGCGATGCCATCGCGGGCCTGATGATTATGGCCATTAACATTATCGGCGGCCTCGCTATCGGTGTTCTGCAACACGGCATGGCGATCGGACAAGCCGGTGAAACGTATACCCTGTTAACCATTGGCGACGGTCTGGTTTCCCAGATCCCTGCCCTGATAATCTCCACCGCTGCCGGTGTTATTGTGACGCGCGTAGCGACCGAACAGGATGTCGGGGAGCAAATGGTGGGACAGTTGTTCCACAATCCTCAGGTGATGCTGCTGGCGGCGGGCGTAATCGGTCTGCTTGGCCTAATTCCTGGAATGCCTAATCTGGTATTTCTGCTCTTTACCGCTGCACTGCTGGGGTTAGCCTGGTGGTTACGCGGTCGTCAGGAGAATAACCAGTCGGCCAGCAAAGAAGATAAAACGCGTGACGAAATCCACGCTGAAGCCGCTCACGCCACAGCCGAAGCCTCCTGGGCAGACGTACAGATTGAGGACGTACTGGGACTGGAAGTGGGCTACCGTTTAATTCCGCTGGTTGATAGCGATCAAAACGGTCAGCTACTGACGCGTATCCGTGGCCTGCGTAAAAACTTTGCGCATGAAATGGGTTTTCTCCCGCCGTCGGTGCACATCTGTGACAACCTGAGTCTCGAACCTGGCAGTTATCGGATCCTGCTGAAAGGCGTGGAAATTGGTCATGGCACGATTCATCCTGAACGCTGGATGGCAATTAACCCAGGCTGCGCCGAAGGTGAGCTGGACGGTACGCCGTGTAAAGATCCGGCATTTGGTTTCCCGGCATGGTGGATTGATGAAGTGCAGCGTGAGCAAGCTCAGGTACAGGGTTATACCGTGGTTGACCCGGCCTCCGTGGTGGCAACGCATCTGAACCATCTGATTACCCAGCACACTGGCGAACTGTTTGGACGCAATGAAGCCCAACTGCTGCTCGATCGCCTTGAAAAAGATATGCCACGACTGGTAGATGGCTTGATTCCTGGCGTGATCTCTTTAACGCTGTTCCATAAAGTGCTGCAAAATCTCCTGGTGGAACAAGTTTCTATCCGTGATATGCGCACTATTATCGATACGATGGCTGAATTTGCGCCGACAATCACCGATCCTGATGATTTAACCGCTCAAATCCGTAGCCGCCTCGGTCGGGCAATTACCCAACATTGGTTCCGTAATAATAAAGATATCGACGTGATTGGCCTCGACAGTAACCTTGAGAAGATTCTCCTGCAGGCGATCCAGAATAACAGCATCATTGAACCGGGTATTGCCGACAACCTGATTCGCCAGACAGAACAGGCAATCCTTGAGCAAAACGCGCGTAATATTCCGCCGGTACTGCTTGTCGCGCCGCCGCTCAGAACCATGCTTTCCCGTTTTCTGCGCCGGATTTACCCACAGTTGGTGGTGTTGTCCACGCAGGAAATTGCACACGACAGAATTTTACATATGTCGACCTGTATCGGCGGACAAAAATAATGAAAGCCATTAAGACAGCACTTCTGTTGCTGACGCTCCATTCATCATTGTGCCTGGCTTCCGCAGGAAGCTGGAGCCAACAGAGCAGCGGCGGCACGCTGACGACTGGGGAAGAATTACTGGTTGGGCGTGTTCTTCACGCCCCCACCGCCGTACCGCGTAACGCACCAGTGAAATATATTGCGTGGAAAATAAACCTACTCACTCCAGCGCCGCAGGGACTGGAGATAAATTTATGCAGTACGACCTGGTGTCAGCCCCTGCCTGCTCTCGCCGGTCATTTAACACCTGCCCGCCATTTATCGGCGGGAGGCGTTTTTTCACTTTATTTACAACGTGCGCTATAAAGGGCAGTTAATACCGGCCATGACGGTGGTGAAAAACCAATTAACGATTGGCTACGGCTCACAATCATGAGAGTGAGGATGTAAATTTGCGTGGCAATAACCTACCGTCAAACACGTCGATGGGTATGCATAGTCAAATTATCCTCTCAGCGGAAAATCATTATTAAGCGCAGAGATTAACTCTTTCAGAAAATCACATTGGTTGCAGTTGCGTTTTGTTTTCGACGCTGCGTAATAGACCGCATCTGAAGCCGCAAATTCATAACCGGCTAATATGCGCTTTTCTTCCATTAACTGTACAGCGTGGCAGGATGTATGATATTCATTATGTTTAGTGGTATCTGATACTATGGTGTTAACGTCTATGACGAATCTGTATCCTTTGCCGTAAACAGTTTCAATAAAGATATTTTCTTTGTTCTGACCAAGAGCATTACGAATACGATAAATGCTTCGGGTCAGGGACTCGTCACTCACCGCAGAAGACCAGACATCATTAATAATTTTATGTTTACTGACTACACGTTTTGCATTCGCTAATAAAACCTTAAGCACGCCAGCTTCTTTAGGCGGCAGATAGACTTCCTCCGCTCCGCAACACAAAAAACCATCATCTGTAAAAGAGAAATCACCAAACTGAAAAGTGGCATGACGTTCTTGTGCATTAATCATATTCACCATAGCTCCCTTATGTGAATCATTGTAGAGATGGGTATCCCCACATTTAGTTCTGTTCTGCGCTTTCACAATCGGGTCGTTCATTCTTTGTCTGCCGATCCCTGAAAGTCGCCGCACCTCACTTGCATCACTGAACTTTATGACAGGATTATCCAATTTTGATGTGATATTATTTTAAATCACAAAATTAAGATGTAATTGATTGTTTTAAAACAATTATTTGTTTAATCGCGTACAAATACACATCTGTTCAAGAGGGGGTTTAGGGATTCGAAAAGATAAATTACGCTGCATTCTGGTTTCGTCGTAACAAGTGACATGAATGATAACGACTGAAATGCATGAGAAGAAAGACAAAGTTCTGAATCACGATTCAGTTTAATATTAACCGAAAAATATATTTCACACTTGCCGGTTTAATTGAAAGAAATGACCGCATGCGCGGTCACTCAAAAATAGAATAATAAATATTAGCGGCATAAAACATCAGTTGACGCAGACACACCACCTGCTCGTGTTGGTGGCAACTGTGCCCATTCCCCTTGAATTATTTCAACAAAGGAATACTTGCCGGAACCTCTTGGATAACCATAAGCACCGTCGAGCGTATTTTTCACATAAGAAACACCTGCCCAAAGCGCGCCTTCATGTAACCCCTGGTAACCCCAAGCGAGCGCAGCATTTCTTTGCAGGCCCTCGTGAGAACCTGCGGCTATTGCATCCGCTGAAGATTTACAAACGGATTCAATACCACCATATGATGATACGGGTACATTAGAAAACTTAATATAACTCATAAAATGAAATGATTGAGATGTTTGTACAATGTTCGTCTTTTTATCAGTAAATTTCATTGAACCTTCTATACCGACACCGGGTTTATTAGTAACCTGAATTTCCGTACTTGTTGCATCTAATTCTATTTTTTGTTTGCCTGCAGGGGTCACACCTTCAACTATCCAACGATTAGTATCCAGTTTTTTTCCATTTGTGCTTGCGAAACCCACGGTACTGTTAATCGGTAAAAAAGCGCCATATTGACTAATTCCAGACCAGTCTCTGGCTGTATTATTTACTTTATCGTACAGCTCGACTATCGGTGTAACCTTGACTTTTATCTGGGGTAAAACCTTAACATTATTCACGGTTATCACAGATTCTGCTTCTTTTTCCTCTGCAGCATCGACAACTGCATCCGGGTGCACAATAACGGTCGTTTGACCACTACTGTCCGTAGTCCCCGGGGTTGTTTTTGCAGAATAGCCTGGCTTAATATCAACTATCGCATTACTGACCGGTTCGCCGAGGCTATTGATCAACTTCACGCTGCATTCAATATCTGTATCGGCCAGCCCAACACAATCTGGCAATGATGACTTTGTACTGCTGATTACGCTGTAGGTATCAACAGACGCGGAGGCAACCGCATCGCCCTCAAAGGGAATAGTATTATTACTGTCTGTCCGCACAGTAACTTGCGCTCGCAGTACATGACCTTCACTTGGTGAAGAGGGTGTGTATTGGGTCGTGGTCTGTCCTGGAATATCCTTCCACTGCCCGGGAGTCGTTTCCACCTGCCACTGATACGTCGTTCCTGACAGTGAATTATCTTCAGTATCCCCATCGGGATCGCTGAATTTGGGATCCAGCGTTAATGTATCCCCCAGGGTAAGCACAGGTGTAGCCACGGGTTTATGTCCAGTAATCACCAGTGTTTGCGCTTGTACTGTCGCCGCATAAACGGGTATTGAGGTTGTCAGGGCAACCGCGGCAAGCACCGACAGTGCCAATATTTGCCGTGTATTAATAATCATCGATAATCTTTTCATTGCACTACATCAACGTAGAAAAGGTGTATGAACATTACTGTCCACATCTCTTGTAGCAGAGTAGTTTCGGATAATCCCAGGTGATTACTTAGCTTCTCTTGATACTTTACAAAGCCAGGTCAGGCACAAAATAAGTTATCGTATTGTACAACAGGTGAGAATAAAGCTAATGCTGCGATATGAGCACATAAAGAAATGCTACTCCCTGTTTAGAGATTATCAATAACAGCAAATTCGTTTAATTGCCCTGGCGTAAGAAAACATTCGTTTTACGACAGAAACAATAGAAGTTGAAGAATAAAAAATGGGATAATAACAAATCTAACAACCAGGATATTTATTAAGCCAATGAAAATTATGTTGATAAAACAACTCATTATAAAAAGGATATATCAGCATTCCTGGTTTGGTTGCCAGAAGAAAACATAAAACACAACCTATAAATATATTAACTTCAGACATAAAAGCTAAAAATGTACCACATGAAGCATTATCGCAATTATGTCTGTTCCATCACGAGAAAGCGTATGATATGCAAACCAGACATTTTGACGAACAAAATGTGATGTAGCTCTATTTCATAGCAGGACTTTTAAAATGAATATCTATGTCTGAAATTTCACCTATGTTTATTAAAATGTGCTTATCATCGTTACTCCTGATAGTCACTCTGGTCTGGACTCTCGTTTCGGCTCCGGCATGAAACGAGACGATTTGCTGAATCTCTTTCATCATATTCTCTAGTGCTTCATGATCGTTCATAGCATCACCTCACAGATTACTTAGGTTGTTTAATAAAACATCGGCCCAAAGCAGATTTAGATAAGCCAGAAAGTGCTGACATATCCAAAACGTGTTGGCGTTAATCCATAGGTTAGCTTTCCCTGTCGCACAGGATAAATGGTGATATAGCAGGTGATGTAATAGGATTTTAACCAAACATTCTGTTATCAGAGAATATTCGCTTTTTGGTCATCGTTATAAAAAAATCCTTGCGAGCATTATTTTTCTTCTCTCTAAAAAAGATAACACATCATATTATCTCTCCCTTCAACTGAATCTGCACGCGCATACTGATTTATAACTCCAGGATGAATCCTTAAGTTATACAACACCAAAAACACACCACTGTACTAATTACAACACTGACGCCACATTAACAAAAAGTTACATCAATGCAAGAATAACCCTCTGTTCATGGCATTTATTCAGAATTTAACTTAATGAGTTCCGCCTATAAAATAATAAATACATTTATTCTATTATCCATAATTACCAAACCTAAATTATTTATTAACTTAAAACTACTGACCTCGAGAATATGTACAACACCAGCAAAATTATGAACCCCAGTTTTGTTATTAAAAGTCTAACGGTCGTGCTCACCTCGATTTGCCAGGTCATGTTTCCGGCGATTGCCGGAGACGATATCGCTTCGCTCGCAGATCAAAAAAGCACGCCTTACGAGACACAACGAGACAGTTCTCGAGTGGATTCAGACGCTGAAAATAATGATGAAAAACAACAAGAAAATGCTGAACTAACTCAGTTAGCCGCTTTCGCTTCTCAGACTGGAGATTTGCTTTCTGGCCATACCAATAGCGACATGGCAAAAGCGATGGCCAAAGGCTTTGTGCTGGGTAAGGCAAATCAAAGCGCCGCTGAATGGCTGCAACATTACGGAACAGCACAAATAGAAATCAGCGCCGACGATAACTTATCGCTAAAAGACTCCTCTTTTATATTGCTTCATCCGTGGTACGACGTACCGAACAACCTGCTGTTTACTCAAAGCGGCGTCCACCGTGTGGACGGGCGAGGGATTGTGAACCAGGGCATTGGTTATCGCCACTTCAACCAGCAAACGATGTATGGCCTCAATACCTTTATCGATTACGATTTATCTGGTGATCATGCCCGGGCGGGGATTGGCGCCGAATACTGGCGTAATTTTGTTAAATTCTCTGCCAATGGCTACATCGGGCTAACCGGATGGAAAGCATCCCCGGATGTTGAAGATTATGAAGAACGTCCTGCTAATGGTTGGGATTTACGCCTGGAAGGATACCTTCCCGCTCTCCCGCAACTGGGGACCAGGCTAACGTATGAGCAGTATTTCGGTCGGGAAGTCGCGCTGTTTGGCAAAGAAAACCGGCAGAAAAACCCCCGGGCTTTGACTGTCGGCGTAAATTTCACACCATTTCCGTTGCTGACATTAAGCGCGGAACATCGCACTGGCGAGAGTGGGAAACATGACACTCAGCTAAAAGCGGATGTGAACTGGCGCATTGGCACCCCGCTTCGCCAGCAATTAAATACCGATGCGGTAGAAGGCATCCGTACTCTGAATGGCAGTCGCTATGATCTTGTCAATCGTAATAACGACATCGTTCTTGAGTATCGCAAACAGAACGTTATCAAATTACATCTCCCTGAACGAGTAACAGGAAAATCAAAACAGGTCATTCCATTATTACTTGAGGTGAAGGCGAAACATGGTTTGCAAGATGTTGAATGGGATGACGCCTCATTTTTAGCCGCGGGCGGTAAGTTAATCGGTCAGGGAGTTCGCTGGCAGATGGTGTTGCCGGAATGGAAAGATGACGCGATCAATGCATGGGGAATCTCCGCTATTGCGCATGATACCCGTGGTAATGCATCGCAACCCGCCGAAATGCAGGTTGTTCTTACGCCACCGATAATAAGTAAGAAATATTCCAGTCTTAGCATCGCCGTGGCGCATCTGCTGGCAGATACAAAAACACAAACCACTTTGACAATTGCTCTACTGGATAATGAGAAAAAACCGATAAGCGGCAAAGCAGAGCAGATAATTCTCAATGGTGCATTTACTCCAATCAACTCGCTGGTAGACGGTATGGCTTTGGCGAAAGGAACCGTCACATCAAAAACTCAGGCTCCGGTTTTGCCACAACTGGGAAAACTCAAAGAGTCTGGTAATGGCATTTACACAACAACGGTAACTGCCGGTGAAAACGCAGGAAAATTTACTATTACTGCAAGTCTGGAAGATACAACGCTGGCATCCGCTGACATCATTTTTACGGATACCTCAGCCACACTTGAGCAAAGTACGCTTACTGCTGACAAGTCAACGTTTTCTGTCGGAGGCACTGACAAGTCGACTCTGACCCTTACCTTGCAAAACAGAAGAGGCCAGCCAATTAGCAACGAAAAAGAACGCATAACATTCTTTATTGCTGACAGTACTGTAGATACATCGAAATATTCCTTCGATACCGTTCAGGAAAGCAGCCCTGGACATTACACCACAACATTTAGTGGTCTTTTGGAAAACCCGAAGTTACCTGTTGGGGTCAACATTAATGGCAAGGATACCGGCAAACGCCTGATCTTTAACCTTATAGCCGCTCCTGTCGCAACGGTTACTGGTGCGCCTGTAGTGGGAAATACGCTGACAATAACAATGCCTTGTAGCACAGGCTGCAATGCGTTGACTTACCAATGGCAGAGAGAAGATCCGGTGGGTAGTAATCATTATGTCGATATTCCAGGTGCCACGACGATGACATATGTTCCTTCCGCCGCAGATCAAAAACGAAAAGTACGGGTACAAATTAGCAAATGACCTACTGCTGAATCAGAAAGTCATTACCCCATATCTTTATTGGGTGTTTGTTATTAAATGATAAGACAAGAGAATATGAAACTAAGCTTGAAAAAAAAGACTGCCGCCAGCATTACAATGGGCTTTTTACTCAGTATGAGTGTTAATGCCGTCGCAGCAATAATCACCTCTTCCGCAACGGCGCCCATTACCGGTCATGAGCCAACGTTGACTGCAGGTGAGATTACTTTTGAAGATACAAATACGAACGGTATTCTTGACCATGGAGATGTCGTAAAAATCGATCCTGGTCATGACTTTGTATTTGCCGATGTTGATGGAGATAAACCCGATACAACGACTCCCCGAGTCTATAGCTGGAAGATTGGTTCTACTGAAGTGGCGGCGACCGAAACTTACACTATTCAGGACAAAGATTTAGGACAAACAATTACACTATTTGTTACTCCACAAACTGACAAAAATATTACTGAACCATTCCAGGGAAAACCTGTTCAGGCTTTAGTAAACGGAACCGCAGGTGGACTACAGATTTCTGGAAGCGACGATGTCATTAAAGTGGTAATTAGCGGTGGTACCGGTATTTCTGGCGCGCCAGTCGTTAATGACACTCTGACAGCAACACCAACATGTACAAAAGCGTGCGGCGTATTGAACTACCAGTGGCAGGTCGAGGACTCCGCAAATAGCGGTAAATATATTGATATAGCAGGGGCAACCAATAGTACCTGGAACGTAACTAAAGAGACTCAGAAACGAAAGGTTCAGGTGGTTGTATCCAATCCTTAATTCCCTTGTAAAGCCAGAAAACCACCATACCACTCGGTATTGGTGGTTTTCTGACAACCTTAGGCTATTTCCCTATGTAGGGTAAAATAATAATGAATAGACTGCCTTATGATTCATCAATCTGTTATTTTGCTACATTTATCGCTTGTACTGTACACGCTGAATTACCACATTTATCCCAGTGAGGGTGCACAACATAAGCACACCCTGCCAATGAAGATAATATGCCGCCAATGATTAATAATTTATATTTTGACATATTAATACCAAAACACCATTGCAATAAAATATAAATATGGGTACCAGCATTATTACTGGTATCCATTTTGGACTTACATTACTGTATCGATATAAAGAATTAGTGTAGAAGACACAGCTTCAATGTTCCCTTCAGTCTCATACCAGATAATTAATTTGCTACTGACTGTGCCTAAAGGATCACTGTTGCAATTACAAAGATCTTCATACATAACCTCGACCTGGAGGTAACCTAGCGTAACATCTGCTGGCGTAATTTCGTAGGAGTGAAGCAACCGACTGGGTAAATTTGAATAAATATAATTATCATCATCGTAATACGATAATTCAATTTTAGAATTAATAACATCTCCTGCAGTAAGGTTTCCAGCAACCGGAATACGATAGTACATATGTTCACCAGGCAGGCCATTCCCAATACGATGCTTATTAATGATCCCCCCTGATACCATTTCCGTGCCACTAACATCAATAAAGGATGGTGATTTTAACGTTCCTTTTTTCGGCGGCGTCACTGGAATTGCCTTCGTGACAATAAGTCTTTTACGTTCAGAGAGTCCTACGTTGCCACTACGTTCAGCAACAATATATGAAAGCCTGTTTTTTGCTTTATTTACGTTATCTTGAACGAGTAACGCTGTGGTATCGAACTCAAAGGGATAAACTGTTTTCTGCGGTTTTGAAGGAACCTCATAACGCCCCAAAAAGGTTCGTTTACCAATAACTTCTGTTCCCATAAGATCAACATAAGTTGGCTCATTAAACACAAGAATAGTATCGTTTATAAAACCGCCATAATCAGGTTCGGATTCCGCATCCTCCAGAGATTTGAAATGCAAATTCACTTTCTGTTGGTCTTCATCAAGAACATCACCATCAGTATTTTCAAAGTACATTGAATATCCCATATACTCTGGCGTAAGGCCTTCAATAAATAGTCCTTTAGAGTCAGAAGCATCAATATCCTGGGACCCTGAACTTACTGTCATCACCAGGAAACCGGCATCTTTAGCACAGGGATAAATACGGAACTTTGCCACGCCAGTTTTCGATGCAGAATCATTTTCAAGGTTAATGACAAAACCATCAAGTTTACTCGAAGCTAAATTACTAACATAATGATATTGCATGTCAGGATATGATTTAGCTACCCCCTGATTAGTATCAGACATCATAAAAAATACGTTTTCGAATACCGCCTGTGCCATACTTACAGGTCGCAGATACAGTTGGATATCCTGGTGTTTTTCATCGCCAGAATATTTCGTCAAATTACGTTTATACGTTACCGTACCTGTAATATAGGTAACACCAGACAGATTTGAATAACTATCATTAAGAGTTTCGGGGGCATTCAAATCAATAACCTGAGTGTTATCAAAAGAGATACTAATCTCATCATCGAGATCAGTATTTGACTCCAGTACATAATATTGGCAGTTACATGTTACTGGCGCACCTGCTCCCTGGGCTTGTACAGTAAATGTCAAGTCGATCGCGTTATCGCCCAGAGCAACCTTGTTAGTTACCTTGAACGAATACTTGTACATATAAGCTTTGCCACCATCAGTATCCGTAAATTCTCCCTGACCATGTAGGTCTGCAGAAATATTGTTGCTCACCACATCCAGTTTTGTTGCGTTAGGATCCAGGGCAGTTTCTCCAGTCTGGTATTTATAATAAAATTCCAGATAAACAGTCTGCCCTTGCACTATCCCTTTCTGGGAAGGGAAGCTGCATGTTAATGCTCCTGGAGTGAGGGCGTTAACATGAGAAGTCACCGGATGAACATCTCTGAGATATTGTTCAGATTTAAACTTCTCTACAGATTTAATTTTTCGCATATTTAACATGACATCACCTTTAACTTTATTAATTACATTGTTATATCAATGAATACTTCTCGCAGATAAGAGTATTCCTGCTTATTCTGGCAGAAGTATTCCATTCTCAGCGTGCTCTGATCCACGCCCTGCGGCGGCATATCACAGCCCGCCAGATCTTCTGCGGAAATAATATCCGTCAGATAGCCCAGGTTGATATCAGCCTCTGTCACTGTGTAGAGCTGATTTAATTTCAACAGCGGGTTACTGTTTTCCATTTCCTGCGTCTGTTTATTCCACGCGTGCAGATATGCCGTGGCCATTATCTGGTCGCCCGCCACCAGGTGTTTTTGCCCGCCGGATAACGGAATGCGATATTCCAGCCCCTGATAACCGATTTCATTACGCCCGAGCAGGACATCATCTTCATCAATCACCGCGCCGTCTTTACAAACAAATTCCGGCGCCCGGTATGTCCGCTTCACCCCTTCCGGTACGGCGGGCTGCTCCTGCGGAATTTCAAATTTGATTTCCTGCAGACGAAGGTAATTCACTCCCTTGTGCAGATAAGCGTTTTCAACAAGACAGGCGTGGATGTAATAGGTCTTTCCGGCCTCAAAGTTAGATTCGGTAAAATACAGGGCGATATCGGGCGCGCCACCATCGGCTTTAAGCGGGATCTGCGTTTTTCCCAGCAACATCAACGGGGTGTAGTGGTTCTTTTTCTGTATCTCTTTTCCGGCAAACAGATAGACTGCACCGCCCAGCAGATCGTGCGCCTTGACCGCCTCCCAGTTAGAAAGCAGCGGAAATGTCGCCAGGGCATAGCTGTCATCACCCGGACGGGCCTGAGGGTTCTGTCCTTCCGTCACGCTGACAGCTGGAACACTCGCGGTTTCCCAGGCACTGTTGATAAAAAAGTTCGCGGTGTTAATCATCGTCCCGACGCCATAAATCCCGGCGCTAAACGCGGTAAGCAGCGTGCGGTTTGCCCGGGGCTGCACGTTAATGACAGCGCTCCCCTGGTCGTCCAGCATGACGTAAAAATAATCACCACTGATTCTGTCCACCGCACAGGGGACAATTTCACTGAACGACTCGTCGCTGATGATGGCGTCTTCGGTAATGCGGGTCACGAGGGGATAAAAACAGGCCTGGGTGTTTCTCAGTCCCGGTACGGTCAGCCGCCAGGTCATGGTGGGACGTGAGGATAACGGTCGCGAACTGTCATTACTGTAATCAATTAACGCGGATGTATCAGCGGCAAAAGTGACGTCAACATCGATATCGGCATCCCAGGCCACATTCCAGTTCACCGTTTCAGAGGCTACCGGAACTCCGGTATTATTAAGGCAGCAGGAAACCGTCCACGACAGCCGGTCGCCTTTCTTCAGGCTGTCATCCACAGTCAGTAAGCAGCCGCCATATAAGGTATTCCCGTCCTTCCACCAGGAAATCTCAGGAGGATAAAAAGCCCCCCGGTTTAATTTAAATGGACATTCGGTTCCGGAAAAAACTTCACCGGCTTTCAGTGCATACTGGAAAGTGGCATAAACCGTCTGCCCCGGAAAGATATTGCTGTTGTTTTGCGGGATGATTATAATTTCGGATTGGGGTTGAGAATTAACTTCCCGACAACGTAACGGTGAAGATAAAAAACCAGATGTATTAGCTCCATAGGCCCAGACGGCTCGATTATTAATTTCACTCTCAGTAAATGGCATTTTGGCTCGATTATTTTTATCTACCGGAACCCCGACCAAATCTTTATCCTCATATATGTAATCGGCATCTTCACGAAAACCAAAATACACTTTTTTACTTAACTGTGGGTACTCAAGATCATAAACTGATGGAGAGTAAATTACTGTATCAGTAATATCTCTATAGTTACCTGTAGAATTATTCACCACTGGATAGTCATCCAGAGACGAAAGATTTAGTGGGTCAAAAGTATCATCAACATTTATTACAGCTCGAACATCAACATCATCAACTATAAAAATCAATTCAACTACTGCATAAGTATATGGCCCATCTGTATTACTTTTAGTTTGATTGTTCCCTTTTTTTATCAGACAAGGGAGCAAGCCAGCGAGATATTCACCATTACTGTCAATATTTACATTAGTCCAGACACCAACCTCAGGGTTACTTTTCTTTAAATCTCCAGAGTAGTCTATTACTGATTCAAAACCGTTATAATCAGAGACTGTATGAAATGTAATAGCATCTACGCGTAGCTTTATTTGTTTTCCAGAGACGGGATTACCATATTTGTCATTTATCTTAAGAAGATAATAAATATGATATTTTTCGATATCCCCCAGAACCTCCAGTTCAGCATTGTCGAAGTATACTCCTCCTCTATAAACACCTTTACGCATGCTTAATGTCACTGTTAGTCCATCATACGTAGTTTTTTTTTCATATACTGTTGAAGTCATATCAAAACCTTGAACCCTTTCTTCTCTGATAGATTCAACAAGATTAATAAAAATCAAAATAAACAAAAAACCATAAAACAGTTATAATTAACAGCAATAAGCATTACAGGCTATCGTTTAAATTAATTATCAAAAATATAATAAAAAAACACCCCATATAAACTGGTTAGAAATGGTACTTAAAAGGGGGAAGAGCCTTGATTGAAACAATGGATATATAATTATAGTATCAGCCGTGCATATGCATAATGCTATGAATTTAATCCTGAAGATATTGTCGATATAAAAATAACCAAATCTTAATAATAATATATATCCACATATGCTTTGGCAGTAATATCTCTGGGGTTCCCGCTGTTATCCCTGATTTTCCATCGCGTGATGTAGGTTTTTGTCTTCACTGTCTCCCCCTTATTAAACCACATAACATCACTCATAGTAAAACCGGTTTGCGGGTCATCGCCGGGATCAGCAACACAACCAAAATAAGAATGATATTCACCCAGTAACGAACAATCAGTAGAACAATTGAATTGACTAAATCGCACAGAATAGCCCAGTATAGTTCCCTTCGTACTGGTGGCTGCCCCAGAACAACTAACCCCAATATTAATGATCACCTGTTTCGACTCACTATTTGGTTTTATAATCCCCATATCAGTGGTGTCTGGAGGAGTAATAAGATAACAGAAAACAGAACCAGTCTCTGCTGGTACGGTCTTATAATTGATTACGACATAACTAGGCAATTCCCATACATCAGGCTGGTTTTTAAAATTACTGAATAATCCAGCAATGTATAACCCGGGGTATTTCATTAGGTCGGAATTATTAAAAGATATCTGACATAAAACTTGCCCTGCCCCCACATTAAACAAATACCCCGAAGAGTATAGAGCGCTTACATCCTGTTCTGCAGGGGGGGACGTAGTGTTAATCACTGTTCCCAATGGTGAAGATTGCAAATTCTGGGATCCATTACAGTTCACAGAAACAGCACCAGGAGCAGGAGCAGGACCAGACCACCCCAGAGTCAGGGCAAATATTCGATTATTTTGTGTGTGGTAACGACAGAGAACACCAAGTTCAGCAGGAGAAGTAGCACCTTGTGTATGACTTATACCAGTAATTTCGCATTGTGCCTGACTTCCATCAGAGACAGATTTTGCTAAGAATGATGATGCATAGGAACAAGAACAGACTATAAGGAACAGCAGAAGCATAAATCTGAACATAAGTTTACCTCGAGGAAAAAGGGTGTTGATGACAAGTCAGGGTTAATTCATCTAAATAACGCCCGGAATCATGCGGGAGATTGAAAGATGCACTGCACTGTTTATTTATTTCATTACCCCATATAACCTTTAAGTCTCCTTCATCAGTTAATCCTGATAAGTAAACTTCACCATTTTCGCCGACAATCCCCGCATTCCCTTTATTATGATCCGTCGCTAAACTTACCATCGCACCAAAAGGAACAACACCTCGCTGATAATGCAACGTTATAATGGCCTGCCTTCCGGTGCGTACAGGATATTCTGCAACAACAACAGCCCCTTTTGTCGGCACAACGCGTCTTCCGGTTTCCGTTAACATAACATGGCTATCCAGACCATCAGGATCGAGATTAATCGCGTTATAGCGATAATTAGTGAGTGACGGAACCACGGCATAACCTTGCCAATCGGTATTTTCGTGAGTATTTACGATATGAACCCCGGAAGCGCCGGGGGCGCGGATCAGAGCAATACTTTCCCCTAAAACAGGTGCAAGCGTCACTCCCCAGGAATGGATGACAACGCCGCCAGTAGCACTGGCGCTCGCTGTCTTCTGATGATGACTCCAGTCATAAGCAAATTGCGCATTACCCGTACTTCCGTCATATCCCATGTTTAACATTGTCATCGCGTCCTGACCTTGTGACGATGACTGTCCAAACTCATAATTCCAGTTGTCATTTAACATTCCGGAAAGGCTGGCCATTTGACTGAAATTCCCCCGAGGGTCGCGAATTGCCTGGTAACTGAGATCACCATAACGGGAATTTGAATTGGATGAGAAGGCATCAAGCGGTACTGAAAGGTTGAAAGAAACCTCACAATTCTTTTTCTGCCCTGGCATGGTGAGCTGATTTTTATTAACGGAAATGTTAATCGACATAGAAACTGCACTAACAGACAATCCATATCCAAAACTAAAACGGTTATCAGTTTCACTTGAATTCCAGTAATCCTCATGAATTGCGCTAAGATTCATACTTCCCCAATGACTAAAATTTTGTCGCAAAATGATTTGCTGCGAATTCCGCTGACGCCTTCTGTTTCTGTATAATTCGCCTGATACCTGACTCCCCGTTAAAGAGCTCATAACCGGTAAAGTCTGACTATCCATAAAGGATATATAACCACGCGACGCATAACGAAAATCATAGATATCAATAGTTGTACCCGTAGTAATAAGATTTTTTGAGTACTTAAGTCGCCATGCATTACCCGATATCGTAGAACTCTGAGGCTGGCTTGCATGCGACCAGGTATTATCAATCGATACAGCCCCCAACTCTCCCAGTGAAACGCCAGCACCTGCCGTCATGGCTATATATTTTCGAGAAAGCAAAAATCCTCCATAGCCAGTAGTGTTTGCAGGTAAACCATAAATAAGAGTTCCCTGGCCGAATGTAGGTTGAACATCCTTATGATAAGAGTTAAATATAGCCCTCCCTATCTCAACCTCATATTCAGCATGGCCATTTCGCTGCATGATGGGGAGTCCGGTGTAGGGCTGAACCCACTGCTGGGTATTACCATTCGCTTCCCTGACAATTACCGTCAACTCACCGCTATTCATTGTCTGTGGAATATCTGTTAAGCGGAAATCTCCAGCGGCAACGGATGTCTGATAGATGAGATTATGGTTCTGATAGATACTAACTTGCGCACGCGAGCTGGCAATACCAGAAATAACAGGCGCAAAACCACGTTGATTGTCAGGTTTCATGCCATCACTGGATTTCAACTTAAGACCTGTAAAATTAACACTGTCCAGTATGTCATTTTGTGTCCATGTTTCACCCAGAGTAAGTTCACTCTTTAGTTTTTTTAGATCTCTCGCAATATATCGGTTAGAGAATATCGGTGAATTTGCCTGTTGCGACCACGTAATGGAACTGCGTAACCGCCATGGCCCCCAATTTGCACCGCCTTGCGATGAAAGAAAAAGTGAACGCATTCTTGCATGTCTGTTGGAGAAATCAGCATCACTTTGCATACCACTGAACATATAATTAAACATCAGAGCTGGTATGCCGTCATCCCATTTGTCGACTGCAGGAAGCTGAGAAGATTCGGATGGTTTCATTACTATTTGTGGAATCTCAACATTAAGTTTTAGTTTCTGCTGTTCAAAACGAATCGTTGCGCCGGGAATAACACGTGACAAATCATCAACATATTCACCGTTTTTTAAAGCTGCAAGGGCATCATTACTATTAGTATTAACTCCCCAACGGCTAAGTTGTTCGCGGTTTAACTGTGCGGTTAGTTTTCCTCCGCGAGGAGATACTTTAAACTTAACCATTTCTGAGGATATCCATACAGTATTAACAATAACATCAACAAGATATGTTCCTTCAGCAAGTGATGATTCCTTTTCAAACTGACTAAGATCTATTTTTTCTATGCTTCCCTGCTGGTCGGTCATCAGAAGGTCAGGATCGAAATAATCTTCAGCGTGGCTCGATTTCTGGAAAAGAAAAGGCCCAACAATCATTAATATTAATGATAATCTAAGAAGGTTTATTTCGACTCTGAATAAGAGTAGATCAATAATTTTCTTATGATTCATGATTAGATGAAGAATAATGAGATATCTAATGCAGCGTGAAATTGACCATTTCCTGAATCACCATCAGGAGGAATGCAAATACCTGTGAATAGTTTTGCCTTACTATTATTCAATGAGTGGAGTTCACCAGAAGGTGCAGGCTTTACAGGCCAGGGAAGTAAATTTGCAGTAAGATTATTATAATCAATTACATTAGCCTGGCTGCAATGTGCAATGTTGGGTGTCGTTAATTGATCGGTAAAATTAAAAACAGCGGATAGCTTAACATTTTTCGAATCTGCTGCACGGAAAGTATAGTCGGTATCGGCCTCCTGCCCACTAAAACCAACCATCACATTCTTTCCCGCATCAATAAGGCCTGTGCAGTTATTCAAAGTTAGCTCGAGAATCTCAAGTGGATAAACATTATTAGGACCTATAGTAGTCAGTATTGATTTGTTTATCGACGTTTCAACCTCCGTTTTATCCAAAGAGATATCGCATGTTGTAGCTTCAACAATTGCATGAAAGTTTAAATATGCGTATTCCTGTAAAGGAGTAGATGCCAGAGTTGCCTGCTCAAAAACAGGGACAACAAACATCTGAATGCCACAAAAAATAAAGGAAAATTTTCTTATCAGAACATTCATACCATAACTCGCTAAAAATCCATTTGATATAAGTCAGATGGCATACCAGAGTCATTCCGAAAACGCCATGAAACCTGATGCACACCTGGTGAGCAATGTTGAACAGAAGTATTTATTTCCAATTTACCATAAGGTGGTACGGGTCTAATGAGTATTGACTTTTTGATCCTAAACTTATCAATAAATAGCTGCGCCACTTCCCTGTAATAACCTGAGCGATTGAAAATATTCAACTCACCATTATCGCAAGAAAAGTAAATGTTTTTTTCATTAATTGGATCAAGCATAGGGCGCCAGTAAACCCTGATGTTATAGGCAGTGACTAAATGTAATTTAGCTGAGTTGTACACTTTAATTTCAGAGGGTATTAACCTTAGCGTCAAATAGTATAAACTCTCTCTATTTGATGGTAAGAGCGTTGCGCGTGATGGCACGACAAGTAAAGACAAAAAAATATCATCACCGGCACGTAGTTCGTGAAGTGGAGGCGAAACTATAAAGGGTGTAACTTGATTATCATTAACTGCCATCCCCGTTTTAGGGTCGTAACTTTGAATTACTGCCTGTAATAAATAATGATCGGCAGTATTGTTAACCACCCTGAGAACAATTTTATTTAAATGCGAAGAGAAGACCAGTTTGGTTTTATTAATGAAAATACCCTGCGTACCCTCATCACACAGCCCTTTGTTTGTTATTACTATTATCAGAAACATAACTATCTGGCGCAAAAAGGGCATATATATCCTTCGTTATAATAAATTGCAAGTCATCATCCTGGTTTCACCGCCCTGATCGTTGATGATAGTCCATTTTATTTCATCCCCTGGCGATGTTATTACCTTATCGAGAATAATTTTACTAAAAGGGGTAATCATTCTCTGTTTACCCTCTAACGCTATTTCTGTTCCATTGACAAAAACTCTGCTAAGCGTCAGAAAGTAAGGACTGGTATTGCTGATCGTCAATGCATGTACATTTTTCGTAAATGATAATAATGAAACAGACTTCTCCCACGATACATCAAGTTCCGCAGGACGTGAAAGAAGCTTAATAATTAAACTCAGTGATACCGATAGCTGCTGTTTTACCTTGTTCAGTTCAAAAAATGTTTTATCAATCGCCGGTATACTCTTGAAAACAATATACTGTAATGTTTCTTGATTATGTTGTTCTATAGGTTGTCGACGAATTATCCGTACTGTTTGCGACTGACCTGATGGTAATTTGAAAATTGGCGGTAAAATGTAAAAATTTGCCGATGGCGTTAGTTTCTCTGCACTGCCAGAAGAATTAACAATTCTACTCTGCACAAGCCAGGTATATCTGCTGGTATTGCTAATCACAATCTCTGTGCTGTGCAATGTAGAGCTCATAATAACTCTGGTATGATCAATACTTAACCCATCAGCATGACTTGTCACAGGTAAACATAAGATAATTAACAAAAAGTAAAGGGCGCGCATATTAATGAATTTTTCGCTCATGCATTTCTGCCATACCAAGATCGTTGAGAGTCACCCATGACACCTGTCTGCTATTCGCTATTTTTGTGGAAGTTAACTCTATAGACTCAAAGGGGGAGATCATCCCCATATTTTTCAGACCAAGAGTCGCTATACTATTGTGATCAAAAAAGAGGTCATGAAGCGAAACGTAATACGGACTATTATTCATGATTTTGACGCCCGTAACAGTTCGGTTAAATACGATTTCTTTGGCTGCTTGATCAGCCCCCTCTTCCGTTAATCCAGCTGGGCGGTAAAACATCTTTATTTGTGAGGATAAGGAAAATATAATCCCAGCCTGCGTTTTCGTTGAGATTTCTACTTCTAATGGGTTTGATGCGACAATGCCTCGAGAAATAAAGTAGAATACTGACTCTTTATCACCAGGAAGTTTATCAGTTTCCTCTGTCGCAATAACCCTGATGGTTGCGCTATTTCTTGGAGAAATTTTTTCAATCCCAGGAAGAACCTTAAAATACTGCCCGTCTGGTTTGCCAGCACTCACTCTTGTAATATAACTCTGCATCAACCAGGTACTGTCAGTATTATTTCTCAAACTTACTGAAACTGACTTCTTTTCTGCTGGATAAATTATTCTTAGCGCATTAATCCCAATACCATCTGCCCATGCAGATGGCAGCAGGAACAAAAACAAAAATAAATACCTTTGCAAAAAATTAAGCACTATAGCCTCTTACCTCGTGTCTATTGGTAGACCATCATGAAATCTACAGGTACTTTAATATGCTGTGCAGCAGCAGTATAAGCAGTTGTCGCCTGCAATGATGCGGTTATAATTGCTTGTTTTCCATCAATTGTACTTACGTTCGTTCCTGCAGAGACATCTGCTAACTGAATATAATCATTGTTTTTAATATCTGCAGTAGTTGATGTTTTAGTAGCAAAGTCATACACACTGCCTCTAAGAACGACACCTACATCATTCTTCCCTGTGTTACTCCATAATGTTGTTTCACCGGGAATAGCCATTCCTGGACTAAATAAAACTTCTGCATAAACACCGCCTGCACTATTGGTTACCCCTGTAGGGCTACCAGACTCGGCACAATTAGAGGCACTCAAGGAAAAAGATTTTCCGCCAACATTTGTTTTCGCTGTTGCAAAATCTTTTGCAGAGAAAGTGCCTAATATTATGTTCTCATCTGATACATTTATATCACATGTTGTTTCCGAGATTTCTGCATAAACGTCTATATGCGCTGGCTTGCCGATTGCAACAGCATTATTCCACATTCCCATAGTAACTATGGCCATCAGAATATTAACTGAATACCAGTATTTCACAATAATTACCTTACTCATTATTTATAACGATATATAAATCCCCCCTGTCATTCCTGAATCTAGTTACAAAACTAAACTCATTTTCAGGAAAATATATCGTTCACAAGCAAAAAATTCTTGTAGTTGAGTATATACAGCTCTGTAAATCAGAAATAGTATCGGAAACATAATAAAAAAAGAAAAAAAGAAGATATATATCAAAACAATAATTACGTCTTTTAGCTAAATTCCTGGAATAAAATTATTCACTAAAAAAAACAAAATACTGTACCTGTACTCATTGGAGCTATTTGATTTTATCATTTCTGCGGATCATGCTACGCAACTTGAAGTTTTCAACATCCATCAACGATAAGTCGAGCCTGGAACACCTGAACATCAGGAGGTGTGTTCAATGTGCTGGCGATTGTATTGACGACTTCTGAACGATGAAGCTCCATTATGATTGCCCAGGCTCAGTGCCAGCATTAAACCATCGCAGATTGGTCACCTTATCCACGACTTGATGAATACAGCTGTAAATAGTGGTTCTGCCGTAGATTCGGTTATGGCGAGAGACGAAATCTCAGCGGGTCATTGGTTGGTATGCACCATCAATGTGTTTCGTATCCCTGCTTTATCAATGAGGTAAAAAAGATCTGACTGACATTATCAATATCAGCCCATGTCTTATCACTGTACAGTCTTCACCTGAATCCGATACGGTGAATATGGAAATTAATGAATGGGCATACTTGCAACAATCTGCATTTTGCCAGTGTGCAAGAATTCAGGGATTCGATGTCGTTTTTTTACCTCCTTTCTGGAAATAGCGATGCTGATAGCATCCAGAATTATTGCTAATTTTAAAATAGTGAAAAAATCACCTTAGGTTCTTTGTGTATACTTCATTTCGTCAAGTAACTTTTATCTTGCTTATTAAACTTTTGATTTACATAAGTGCCTGCCAAAATTCACAAAAAAATCACCAGGGACATAAAAATAATTATGACAGTATCAGAATTCTGTTATCAGGTGGTTATTAATTATTTTGTTTTAACCAGTTTCACGTATTGATAATAGATTAATGTTTATATGGTAATACATATTTGGCAAGGAGATATAATATGAACTCTGAATTGAATTTTGATGATGAAACCGGTGTACTTATGTTTGGTAAAAAATCGACCCGATTAAGCCCAAAAGAAGCGGCATTGTTTTCGTCGCTGATGCACAAGCAGCAGTCAGATAGTATTCTACCACGAAATGAACTTGCTCAATCTGTTTGGGGAGAACGATGGGAGGTAATCAGTAATAATAACATTCAACAGCTTATTCTTCAGCTTCGTAGAAAAATTGATGCTGTAGGTGGACCAGTGATAATCGAAAATATTTACAAGCGAGGTTATAAAATGACCATTCATGCACAAGGAGCTGGAAATGCGATAAGACGTAATTTAATTACTCGCTTTGTTTCACTAATATTAAATTTTATTTGAGTTCAATCCACACACCCTATACCTATAATTATTTATTTAGCCTAATAGTTTAGGCCCTTATTAATGATATTCAAACAATTAAATTTCAATATTACGCAATGCTTCAGCTATTGTTCCTCTGTGCATTCGGATGGCAGGGGAATATTTTTATTAGCACTACAATATAGCAACCACAGTATCATTCCAGACGAAACATTTACAGGAAATATAATTAACACGTAAATCATTTTCTAACTAATTTCTCAGCAGAAAATGCAACTCTATTGCATCTTTCATCTTCTTTAATGGCAAGGTTGTATCACGGCCAACAAGTTCGGGTTACTGACGAGGCGCACCTTGCATGATTCCTCAGTTCCCCCCGGTATCTTTGGTTACGTCCAGAGATACATGGTGAATTTTAAACATGTTCCTTGATATCGTTTATCTCACTTATAATGTGCATTTCATTACGTTATAACCAAAACAACATTTCCCAGCAACTTGTTATTCTTCATTGATGTAATTAAATGACAGGTAATGCCAGATTTCATAATTACCATCAAGATTTTATTATTTTTCGTGCAAAAATGAATGTATCTGATAGTTCAATAATTATGGATTATATTGTTTTTAATGGAGAATTACATGATAACAGCTAGATTCCTTTTTACCGGTGCACTAATTCTTCCCACAATTGCCTTTTCTTCAGTTCTTACTACACAGCAAAAAAATTATCTTGAAGAAATCATGACAACACAAATCAGTAATGAACAAGATAGAACGGTAATCAAGAACGAGTGGACTGAAGCACATCAAATAGCAGAATTCTTATGCCGCCCCGTTGCAACGACTGTTATACAAAGACAGGAATCTCTCGTCGAGAAAGTCATTCTCAGTGACGGGGAACAAAATACTTTAACTTTACATAGTCCTATCAGACTAACTGGTAATGGCCAATACCTTATTTCCGGGGAGAAATGGATTCCATTTTATTTCCGCTGCGATTTATCTTCTATAACCGGCAAAGTTACCCGTTTTGTTATTGATCACCATACCCCGTTTCCTCATAGAAATGCCGTTTTACAATAAAACTAACCCGCAAGCTTAACATTTATCATTGATAATTCATTCCTGTCACCAGACGGGAATGAGTATTATTGCTGTTCTTCACTGAGAAGATATCCTTATTTTTTGTTACGGTAACTTCATGCTTCCCGCATCCACGATTTTCCGCCGTATATGCCCCTGTTGTTTCTCTTATTTTTCTATGACCATTCCATACTCAGCCATAACTGAGTTTACGTTCTGAACTATCGTATCCTGGTTTTCGTCATCATTTCGTAACAAGGGTGATAACAACTGTCTGATGCCAGTTAGCGTCTAAGCACCTGAGGATTATGACATATTTAACCACCTTCAATGATCACAGACATAAGTAATCAACTGTATTGAATATCTGATACAAATCTTCTATTTTTATATTTTTCCATTATTTTTATTACACAGGTCAATAAGATAATTTTCGCTTCGACGATACTGTTCAGTTAGACAAACGTAGTGTGTGTGATATAAGAAGTCGATACTCAAACAGAACATAAGGAACATGATATGAAAAAAATACACTTACTACTATTCTCATTCATATTATCAGGATGTACAACAGAATGGCAACGCACTCGCTATGATGCCCAGGATCTTTCAACTGCACAATATGAATGCGGAACATTGGCTGAAGAGAAATATCCCGTTAAGAATAGAGTCGCGGAAAGAACAGTTTATGAAACACACGTTGAAAAATGTCGCAACAACAAGCACTGCAAAAAAAAGTATGAAAGCTCACCAGCCTTACGAAGTTATGTGATTGATGTAAATGAACATACTCGTTATGAGTGGATGGAACTTTGTATGCAACAAAGGGGATGGATATCCAAAGTCAAAGTACTTATGTAAGGTAAGTGATAAGAATAATTATCAAACTAAATTTCGTCAGGCAATGGCCCTATATACACAATTTTTAATCCTGTTAATAATGATTCTTGTGTGAGGTAACTCCTGCTACAACCGTCCTACTCATTGTTCGATTTCCCCACCATGTATCATGGTGGGTATTTTTTTATCTAAAAAATATCATCTAAATATGATTACGTTCGATTATCTTTATCGTTAGAATTTTAGTCATTGCGCTTTTTGTATTCTTCCATATATCTCTGTTCATTACCGGTACATTATTGTATTGCTATATAGCTCCCCCTACTGACATCATACATCGACAGCTTGCCACAAAACTACGGGCATACGCTTCACTATATTTTTCACAGCGCCGCTATATGCCCAAACTAAAACAGCAATATGTTACTGTAAGCCCCGGATTCTGGTTTCTGTCAGAAAGTCTCGCTCAACTGGGCTACTGCACCGTACGTCCGGCCAGCACCTACCAGACCAGCCAGATCAAGATGCACCACATTGAATGGAGAAATGCCGATACCGGCAGTAAATGCGTTGCCCTCTGAAGAGGCGATATTCTGACGATACCCCGCACGTAATTGCACCCAATTCCAGGCATTAAATTCAGCCCCCAGACCCGCAAACTGACGCTTTTTATCACGGATAAAACCACTGGCCGGCGTCAGATCTACATCCAGCGCAGTCGTCACGATTCCGTTATGCCATGAGCCCCCGGCAGTCACCTGCGGGCGAATTCTGAAGGTTTCTTTCAGCCCATTAACCTCTTTCGTATCAATGCTGCGGGGAACAATATTTTGTCCTGCCAGCCCCAGCATCCAGTGTTCATTCAGTTCTGTGGTAAAACCAATGTCGGCATTAGCCCCGCCAGTCGTGTTACGGTATTCACGGCTGCGGAAATCGTGGCTGTCGTAATGTTGTACCGTGGTATTGTAATTAAACAAATCCACACGCTGATATTTTGGTGTCACACCAAGGGAATACCTGAATCCGTTAGTCTCAAATGCCCTGGCAAAGGCAATTCCGACATCACTTACCGCCGCCGCTCGACCGTAAGCCCTCGATGTCAACGTATCAGGGTCATCCGCTGTTGGAATAATTTTACCCTTAGTCACATCATCCAGATATTGCAGATCATGATTACTGACTTTTCCCTCTACCGTTGCTGTCCCCCATGACTTCATCATCAGGGCAAAAGGCAATTGACTGTTAGGGACCGCCGCGACCATGCCCACACTGGCCTGTACATTCACCTGTGTATTTTTAAATTTCTCCAGTTGATGTTGCAGATCGGTCGCTGCCTCCGGAGGTGTCCCAGTCGCAGACAGTTCTGCCTCATAGCGATCCCATGCATCTTTCACACCATCCACGCCATCCTGCAGATGGTCAGGATCGGATGCCTGTACTCCGACTGACGGCATAATCATGCTGAAATCATCGGAAGCAGTGGCATTTGTCATCAGTGCCGGGTTAGCGAGTGCTGCCGCACAATAATGCGACGATGCTACCCCCGTTCCCCCCACTACGCATCATTACTGGCTTCCATATAGGTCGTAGCCGCCTGAGTATTACCAGACAGCGCAATAAAAAAAGCACAGGTCAGCAGAGAATACTGACTTAGCGTAAATTTCATTTTTATTTTCCTGGCTAAAAGAATAGATTGTTTTTAATAAATATCCCATCGAAGCTATATACAGGTGTCGTCCCTCAAAAAAGGCATGCAGTTTTCTCGACGAAAGACACTTATATTTAATCGATGCCAAAATAGCTTGTTTTCAATAACTCAAGACACCTAACCAACCGGTAAGTTCACAGATATTAATCGCAGTAACTAATAATATCTTTTAATACTCCGAAGCTGATACATCACCACCACAGCCGTCACTGGACAAGCTTACCCATTGATTTTATTGAGTATAAATTACGTGGACGGCAATCTGTGTTTAATTCACTACTTACAAGCACTTCATTCCTGTGTTAACCAGGACATGCATGCCTTGCGTATTTTACAAGTAATTTGATTTATATTTATTTAATTTCATTCAGTTACTACTGTTTTATAAAATATCTAAATCCAAACTTAAATAAAATAGAATCACTATCAGCCGTACAATTCATTAACAAATAAATCACTGGTGATATCTCTAAATGGCCACGCCAATGAGTAGATTACTTTAAGGAAACACAGCCCGGATTCCACGTTCTCACCATCACCGAATAGCAAAGTAGATTCATTGTAACAAGTCCTGCTTTATGATTTCTCATCAGAATTTCATCACGACACCATCAGGATATTCCTGTCTCACCTTGCAATGATAGACGTACAAAATCCGATCTTTTCTACCCGTTCAAAAGTCGGTCCAGCGTTAACGGTTTTACACATCGTGCCAATTCTCGGGTTCAAAGAAATCTTAAAGAAATCATCGGATGAATTTACAGCATCGGAATTTCTACAAATTAACGAGAGGTCTACATTATGTATCGACATCATCGTTCTTTATTGTTTTTACTGATGTTAGGTTACCATGCCTCAACACTGGCATCACCGGTCCACCACGTCAGACACACTCCTGTCGTCAATCATCATCGCAAAACAAAAACATCCCACTCGACATTAAAATCGACAAAACAACATAAATTGTCGCCCAATACAATCTTCATTAATACGCTGATGGCACAGCTGGGTAAACCCTATCGCTGGGGAGGCGCTTCTCCTGAAACCGGATTTGATTGCAGTGGTCTTATCTGGTACGCGTGGCGTAAGAATTTTCACATTACCCTTCCCAGGACCGCCGCCGGTATGTATTCCATGCCACAGGCACACCATGTGCCTTATATGCTTCTACAACCCGGTGACATGGTGTTTTTCTCAATGCATGGGGAACGAGTCGATCATGTCGGTGTGTATGTGGGAAATGGTCATTTCATAGAAGCGCCACATACGGGGCAAAATGTCAAAATTGTCAGCCTGGAAAAAGATTTTTACCGCCGCCATTATCTGGGAGCCAGGCGTCTGATGATTTCCTGAGGCGTTCAATCCCTGTGTGCGGACAACACAAAAAATTGGGAGGACTTCAGGACATCCGATGCGTGGATGGACTGGAGATCTCCCAAGAAAAATATAGATAGCTCAGTTTATCACTTTCCACGTACTGCAGCTTGCTCTGGAACGGCAATGACCTTCTCACTCTTTAGATCAACAACTTTTTGCTTTGCTGGATTAGGGGTTAATACTTCAGCCTTACCAGTCAAAACACCGCCTTTTTTAATAGATAAAGAAACATAAACTAATGTGCCATCAAGTCGTCCGTTTTCATAAATATCGACAGAATCAGACTGACAGTGCCCTTTTATAACGCCATCAACAATTAATTCCCGACTGGTAATATTGCCTTCCACCACGCCATTACGCATTATTTTAACCAGTCCATCCTTAGCAAGGACATTCCCATTCACACAACCATAGATATATATTTGTTTATTAGAGTTTATATTTCCATCAAAGACGACATCACTGGCAATAACCGTACTATCTGTTCCACTCTCACTAGTTGAATTTCTGTTTTCAATTTTCTTTAAGGGACTACTGATGTCTGCACTTTCCTTTTCTGACACTATTTCTAATTTATCTTTTGCTGCTTTAGATTTATTAAACATCATGAGTATCCTTTTCTGTAAAAAATGAGTGGAGAAAGAGCAAATTATGAAGAAAAATAATATGGATGAGATAAACAGTTTTCCTGAATACCAGAAAATTAATGCCAGGGTCCAGAACATTATTCCCGCGTTGAGAAACCTGTAGTCAGGTCTGTAATCATGAGCCAGAGATTTCATTGGTAAATTCATCAGTAAACGATATCTTCGGGAAACACCGGCTGCCAGATGATATTAAGACCATACACCCTCCCCAGGAATAGCGCCTTCTTCATCGCTATTGTGCTCGCTGCATCTTCGCTGAATAACGGCGATGTGTTGCTTTTCATCTCAACATACTGACTCTGATTTTCGATAATCATGGTTCGGGACATAACATACTCTTCTTCTGTGGGTATACGCATAAAGCCAGACTGCAATGTTGCCGTCACGAACATTGACTTACTGTACAAATCGGCACAAAGGGAAAAATTCTAAAGAGTAAAAGTCACGAACTTAAGCGGAAAGCGCCAGGAAGGCTGTTCTCAGGGGATATCAATAGTGGATGGAGGCGTTTGTATCGAGGATGAACCGATACAAAGTCGATGAAATGCTTATGTGAAAAATATCTGAGGAATGCCCTGAGCAGGTAATCCCAGCCTCAGGGATAGTGAGTCACACGGCGTTGTAACTACCCTAACCCTTCAATGAAAATGGCAGCGCCACGCTTTATAAGTTCATTACCGCTATTCTTATAATAAATTACTTGCTCAATGATTTGTTTAACTTCGAACTCAAGAGAAGAGTCAACGGCAGGGACAATATCATGACTCTGACAAATAAATTCAGTTTTCTCACAGCTTAAATAGCAACGTTCAGCCTCAGCAAGAATCGATATTTCTGTACCAGATTCAAAATTGTAATCTGCCAATTTCCCATTTATTAAGATGGAAGGAATGCTAAATTTTGCTTTAATTTTACCATGACTATCCATGGTAAAGCCTTTTGAACCAAGATACCTGCTGGCAACAACAGCATAGTCATCACCTAAAGCATTTAGCCCCGCAGCAATCGCCAAAACAGCACTTATATAGTCCTGTATAGTCAGTGTGTTATCTAAGAATTTTTTTGCATAATCTATGTACTGTAATGACCACTTTTTGCCATTTTTTATATTCTTCATTTCTGTTCTCATGTTCCTTTTTTACAACATCTATATACTGATAAATCCTGTTAAAATTCGCCTCTATGTCATTCAGCTCAAATACGCCAGAAATACATTGCGTTATATCGTGCAATAAGTTCGTAATTGATTCATTAAGCTTATTATTAGCTTTCTGGTAACGTTCTGCCCCGATTAAAGCTTGCTGACGTGCTTTATCTAATTTTTCTGCTATTCGTGCGATACCGACAAAATCACCTTCAATGGTGCATTCATGAGGATCTGGATAGTAATATTTTTTGATAAATGACAGCACGTAAGTTTTTTTACTTACATCGTCTACCTGAATGGGAAACTGGACAGATGTTGGTATGTCACTACTATCGTGTGATGAAGTCTCATTACGAAAAACTAATGTCCCGCAAATCCCTGTTTTTTTTGCCTCCTTATCATCAACACCATGCATAAAGAAGTTGATATCGATGAGCTGAAACGTCTGCAGCAAGTTCTGTTGATAATCAGCGTTTTTTTGCAATATCAAGCAATCGGTTTAATAGTCGATGATTGATGCAATCAACTTTATCATTTACGGATACAAATAACGTTAAACTGACATGCTTCTGAGAGACTAAGTAACGCAATGTTCCAGCATAGTTTTTTTGAGCACGTTGTTTTTCTTACGCTTTCAGGCATCTTTGTTATTTGCGACGATACCATGAATAAACCCGTAATGACCTGCGCTTCTCTTTTTTGTCCCTTGCCAAAATTTTGGTTAATGACATGCATGATGATGTTAGAGGCGGCATTAATTACATAATCGGCAATAGTATTAACGCTGCCACAATCTACATTTGCCGCTGCAGTTTCCATCCCGCATTTAGTCGAATACGCATCTGTTCCATTCAATGCAACGGTGTCTGAATAACTCATCACACATACAGAAGAGCATCTCTGGCCATCTTTTTCTGACATATGCGATATCCTCCTTTCAACAGGATCAGCACACTGAACTTTAGATGTCTGCACAACTACTCAACAAGCACAGAACACATAATCAGTGGCTCCCACGGCGCCAAATCCTTTCAGCCCTTTTATTCAAACTTACCAATATTCATAAAGGCGCCACAGGCTCAAACATCCGATAGCGCAATACCATTTACAGGCAAACAGTTCAGTAATTATCTGTACGCTTCTTCTCTCTTTCCTGAAAAGTCACATGCGGAACTCGTGGTATACAGTAGCCATTACATTCTGAAATAAGCATCTTTTCTATCAGGTTATCGCCTTACGATAATCTATCTTTTAGCAATGCAGTTTTACCCTCAGAAAAATTATGCGCTTACAGCCCCATTCTTTGTCGTGAACGTTCAGGAACTTTCGCCAATCTTAAATGTGAGCAATCCATTGATTTACTGCATTTTTTCAAAAAATTTCAGGGTGAAATCGTCAAATGCAGCGTAATGCGGGATCAGCATACTTTTGTCAGCCCTTTAACATACGTCGAATCAGCTCTTACTTCGGGCACCTCATCACATTTATGACAACATTAAATATAAATAACCTTTTAAGCGAGCACGATTTAAACCAACTCATTGTCTCTTATTTTTACGAGGTCATTCATTGGCTATTCAGTTAACCGGCTCATTGATCTACTGTGTAGTTCACAAATTTGACGTAAGAATTTCGCCTTCAGCTCCGGATTCAATGCACAGGTAATAAAAATCTGGCTAGTTGTGCTAAAAATCACAAAGTGACAGGCTACCGCATCATCTGTTGTCTCTGACGATTTCGCCATAGAAAAACCATCAATAACATATTGATTTATATTGTTTTTACACATCAATTTCACGGTGAAATCGGCACAGTTACACTCAGCTAAAGCAATTAGTTGATGTTTGTTCGTCGACAACACGTATCGAGCGAAGAAAAGGTTGATTATGGTTACTAATAATTGAAAGTAGCATATGAAGTGAAAAATAATGCCATAGTTCCACAAAGTGGCGAACTAAACTAAAGGCAAAAGCTTAGGAAAGAATACAGATGCTATTATCATCACTTCAGACAACAGACTATGAGGTATCAGAAACGAACTAAAAATCGCAAGCAAAGAAGATTAATTCCCATACAAAAATTAGTACTATAAAAGTGGTTTAACTACAGACAGGTACAAGCAAATGAGGAAAACAATCCTGCTAATAACTGATTGAAAGGAAAAAAGACATTGGAAACTGTTAGTAGGTTGTAGTGATCCGTATTAATACCTGAATCGATTATTTATATGCTTACTGATGATAATAAAGAATTCTGCATCTTATTATAAACTATAGACAGAACACATCTGTTCAGGATGATAAGCTACAGTGAGTAACACGCCATCATTAACAAATGAGGGTAGTAGAAATTTACATAATCAATAGCTATCCAAACCAGTTATGCAAGAAGATAGTTATCACTATGAATTATTTACGGTTTATTAATAAACTCATTTAGAATGATACAAAGATGAGTCGGCTCAAACGAAGCTGGAGATAAGCATATTATTACAATCTAAACTATATCGAGCAGCATAAACTATAGAGAGTAGATATTATGTTATGGAAACCATCAGAGTGACCTTTCATTTTTTGTAATAACGAGCAGCCACAAAAATATGCATGATAAATCATACAGATATCACAGATACCTTAGCTAATCCCCCCATGAATATGCTCCCCCGATCAATGTAACAGCACTCTATAAGCACTTTATCAGTTATCGCTCACTCTTTACCTGATAACCACGCCGCGAACCTTCACTTCTGAGCTCGGTTATCCAAAACCTTTCTCTATCAGCTTTTTCCGGGATATCAGTACGTTAGTTTCACCTAAATAAACTATAGGCAGTAATATAAGCTATAGACAGTAACATAAACTATAGCTAGTAACATAAGCTATAGAGAGGATGCAGGGTCGATATTTATAAGATAAATATAAGCTATAGTCAGTATTAATACTGACGCTCAAACCTGACACATTTACCATTACTGATTGATTTAAATGATTTTTATTGTTTATCGCATATAAAGCGGTACAGCTTAACTCGTCGATACAAACACAATTGAGAAGAGCAGACTATGCATAACGTAGTTTAAAAGACATCAACAGCAATACAGGCCTGTACCACTGCTGATGTAAGAAAGTGAAGAATAATATATAATTTTCAATAAGTTATATGAGATATAAAAATGCCAGTTTTGTAAATCTGAGAAGCACTATCCCATTGAATATAAGCTATAGTGAGCATCCATGAGTATGTTACTGACTACAGCTTATGTTTTACGAAGATTCAGAAGCGCTTCCAAATCTTTGAGATCAATTCCCAGCTTTTCAAGCAGCTTAACTTTTTCAATCAGCGAAGAGTCAACCGAATCATTTATATGCTCAGGTTGCTCGTAGGCATCGCTATCCGAGCGGGGCGCTTTTAACTTAGGCCGACGGTAATGCACGTTAAAATACACGCTACGGCCACGTTGCAGCTCCGTGTAATCGAGGTATCCAATCTCTTTCAACTGCTCCATAGCTCTGCGAACCGTCTGATTTTGCGAAAAAACAGGCGATTTCAGATTTAGTCGGGCACGCAAACGCGCTATTGAGATAGGCGCAGGATTTTTGGGCAGGCTTTCTATATAGGTGTAAAGCGCCTGTGCAGACTCCCGTCTCTTCAGCGCGTTTATCGCTTTCAGTTGCAAAAGGACTTTCCGATCAAACTGATAAAGTTCAAATAACCGGGGATCGGCCTGAAGTATGACAATATCTTTAGCGGTGTCGTAGTACGCGGATTGAACCAGATGAGTCGTATACTCTTTAGTCTGGCTGGTAAAAGAAATGACTGTCCCGGCAATTCGTTTTAATGAAGGGCTGATGCGTTCACGAAGCTTTTTAGAGGATCTGCTTGAGGGTATCCCGCAAAGCTTTACAAATTCAACAAAAGAAAGTTGAACCTTATCACCTATAACCTTATGTTTTGCAAAGGAATGAATGATTCCAACCCAGGTTTTAAAATCATTATCCATATCCAGTCGCGGACCAATGATTTCCACTTTGTCAAAGCCTTCAGCCTTAGCAAGTGAGAGCCTGGTCAGCTCTTCAGTAGCATCTGTCGTTGAGAGTGTATTTTTTTTTACTGTTTTTGAGCGATTTGAGGGTAGGCACAAATACCCCCAGACGCATCAGAGCAACAGGTTGTACTGTGTTATTTGCATTTGGAGTAAGAGAAACGACTTCTCCTGTTCGTTTATCCACCTCATCAAAAAAGCTTTTAATATCAATATCTTTTTCCAAAACCAGCTCCAAGTTTGGGCACCCAGTCCATATAACCGAGCTAATAGCACAAAAAAATGCGCTGTTGATACAGCTGTGCATAACCTGTTGATACTATTGTATAACGTTATCTTATTGTATGTATCTCATTATAAAATAAGGAAAAATTTCATTATATGTATCGCTTCATTTTATAGTGAATGCACACTATAGCTTATATAGATAGCAAACTACAGCCTGGGTTTATCTCACTACAACTTATATATGTGCATACTATAGCTTATATTTTACAAACTATAGCTTATCGATATCGTCTGAAAGGCAGAGTGGGCGCAGGCTACAGCGATCGGGGATCTATTTAGGATCTTAAATGGATCTATTTAGGATCAACTTTTATGATCTAAACGAACATAATAATTACCCGCAACTCCTTACGACGTGAGTAAACTCTGAACCAGAGGTGACTCCACATAACAGAACAGTATCAACCAGCAGGATACCCCGTAACAGCACTTACCCTGATTTCGCGGCAGCGCACAGATGTTGCGGTTACTGCCATGAACTCGATCCTGCCTATCCACACCACGACAGCAGTTCCGTTAGTACTACAACACCGTTATGTGCAATGTTCTCCGTCAGGCAACACAACCCGATGGTATAAAGAGTTCAGGCACGAGAAAACTCCGCCAGAAACAGCCTGGTTAGCTACTGTAAGCATCGTCTGGCAGTAATGGAGAACCTGCTAAAACAGAACGTCATCACATGATTACGTACAAGTGAAGACTAACTGTACCTGTTGGAGGTAAACGACTTTTGGCCGTGTTGAGGCATCCACTGATGGATATCATCGTGGATGATGGTGTTGCTGTCCTGTAATGCTCTGCAAATGACGCAGTGGAGGCAAGCCCGAAACTGACTATATGGTCAGCGGATTATCAGGTGCTGCGGAAGGGACGTAATCTACATAACGGTATGCAAGTGGTAGGTTACTGGACGATGATATTTATGAAATAAATCACTATCTAATGGTGTAAACAACAAGGTAACTCTGTTAATAGCGAGTCCAACAGCATTGAGCAATTATCAGGGTAGATAGTTGTTCTGATAAACGACTAACACTTATTAAATATAATTATATTTTTATGAGCGGATGTTTACACAGGATTATAACAGTTATTATGAAATACAAATCATATTCTCATCATGACTATATAATTTGTTTTTTTTACAATCAATAGGGTTAATCACCTAAAATTTGTAGGGTGATCCAGGGATTCGCCAGAAAAGGAAGAAAACAATGAAGAAAATTAGTGTGGTGGTAGCTGATAAATATCCACTGATGTTAAATGGAATTGTAACATTCTTATCAAAGTATCCATCTCTTTATGATATATCATCTACCTTCACTGATGCTCTGAGTGCAGCTGAGTATTGTTCACAATATCAACCGGATGTATTGATTCTTGGTGAGTTCTCTGATGGTCTGGAGGGCATTGAACTGATACGCTGGATACGCTCTATGAGAATAAAATCAAAATTAATATCATATATGGAAAAAAAACCGTATATAGATGCAAACAAATTCATTGATGCCGGTGCTATGGGCGTTGTCTGGAAGACCAGCCCTCCTGAAAATTTAAACCATGCGATTGATAATATTTATAATAATACTCATTATTTTGATGATGGTTTACTTCAGACATCGCCCACCACAAGAAAACCCGTCCCTTGTAATTTTCTCACTATGCGTGAAAGACAAATTCTGCAACTTATTGCAGATGGGCAAACAAACAAACATATCGCAAAGATTTTGGACGTCAGTAATAAAACAGTTGAAACACACCGCTTAAATCTGATGAAAAAAATGGATGTGCATAGTGGCATTGAACTGTTAAAAGTAGGTCTGAGAATGGGAGTCTGTACCATATAGTGTAGAAGGGAAGGGTATAGCGCCTGGTAGTCAGAATGAATTTTGCGTATTTAGGGCGTTTTTAGCTGCATAAGAGTACGAACCCATTCCGGGAAGTGCTGTCAGAACACTGTCACTGTAGTGGTCATATAATAAATATTGACCACTATTTTACGGCAATAGCAATAACGGCTCTCTGATCCTTCACGCGCTAGTCCATCGTTGGAAAAGAGAGAGCCGGCACTATAGTCGTCGTTCACTACATAACCGCTGTTTTACTGTCAGACCTTATCTTTAATGGCTTAACCATTTACTGGTCCCCATTTTGTTTTCAGACCTCTGAAGAGCATTTCACGGCGCTTTTCATCCTGCTATTTTCCTGCTTACCGGTGATGCTAAAGGCATAGTACTCCTGACGTTTTCGTCTGAGATGGCGTAGCTGTGCCTCCTGTCGACGTTTTTCACTTTCACTACCTTTCCTGTTTGAATGACCTGATATCAACGAAAAGCAGCAATGCATACAAAAATAAGTATTTGTCTGATAACTCAATTGAAAGGTGGATGACAGCTTTTAAGAATGAAATCACTTTAAGCCAGTTGAATTTACTGTAAAGTATCATTTCTCAGTACAAGATACTTAATTATAACTTAAACATCATTAGGAATGTTTTTATGTTACGCATGTAACATGTTGTTTTTATTGAAATAACATTTTATCATGAAATGATTCCTAAGGTCTTTTGATAGCGAGATCATTTGTTTAAAATCTAACTCATGAAATAACTCAACGGCATTTTGCTTTTCTGGAAATAACCCATAGTTATCACCATTCATAAGAGTTATGACCTTTTATGTAAAATTGAAATCATCCTCACAGTGTTGTGATGCCATATCGACATTTATGGTGACTACCATAAGAGTGGCATGTCTGCGTATACAGTATAAATTTTTTCTTTTAAAATAATATGTTAGATGGCTTTTTTGCATTTAATAGCAAAAAACATAGGTTTCCCAACGCCAGAATATTATTTTGAAGCAGTCATCTTTAAATATTTATCAGTAAGCCAACCTGATGTGTTTAGTAGAATCAGGTGATAATATAATGTTTTATTTTGTGTCTAAATATTAATAAACGAACTCGATAAGAGTCTGTCTGGAGAAATAACGTAATGAATGCGATTGAACTTTCTGAACAATCACAAGCAATCCATGATTTGAATCTGACTTACCTTTTATTGGCACAACGATTAATTTTGGAGGACAAAATATCTGCCGGGTTCAGACTGGGACTAAATGAAGCGACAATGGAATCTCTGGTAGGTTTATCTCTTCCCCAGTTGATTAAACTGTCATCTACCGGACAATTAATTTGTCGTTTACGTATAGACAGTGAAATGATACTTAATTGTTTAACCAGAGATTCAAGGATTGATGCTCTGCAACGTATTCACACTGGAATTATTCTTTCCACAGAATTACTGGATTCCTTGTCCGAACAGAAAAACATTGCCATTTGAGGGTACGATTATGAGTGATAAAAGCATTATTAATGAAGTTAAGGATGCTCAAATTGCAATGGAACTGATTAATCTTGGCGCCAGAATGCAGGTTCTTGAAAGTGAAACTAATCTGAGTCGTCGGTGGTTATTAAGACTTTACAAGGAAATTAAAGGGTGTTCACCTGCAAAAGGTATGCTGCCATTTTCTGCTGACTGGTATATGTCATGGGAACAGAATATTCATTCTTCGATTTTCTATAACATCTATCGCTTTTTGCAAAAGAAAAACTTTGGCCGTCCAGTCGAAGTCATGCTCAAAGCTTACCGACTGTATCTGGACCAGATCCAGAAGGAATCCGGTGAAAAGTCTATCCTGAGCTTAACCAGAGCCTGGACGCTGTTACGCTTTATTGACTGCGGAATGGTTGAATTGACGCGTTGTTGCGGTTGCGGTGGCAGTTTTGTCACAACACCAGGATACAGTTTACACACCTTTACCTGTAGCCTTTGTTTTCCACCTTCTCGCGCAAGCAAGAAAATGAAAGAACAATCACTTGAACATGTAAGCAATGAGATTTAATGAAAACTAATACGCATATCTTCCTGCCATCTGTGGATTTTAAATGCACAGAATGGCAGGGATGGTGGCGATTATAAAGGCGCGGAGTGACAGAGGTTTTCTGGCTGCTATCATCGCCAGATTCATACAGAAATCCGGTAACTATTTCCAACATGATGATAAGAATGATCGCCGTCTTCTCCATAAAGTGATGGCATACTTCCGGTTTGTACTATTAATTTTCTCAGCGTGGTTACTCTTTCCATATGGATTTCGAGTAATTGATTGCTCTTTTGATTCAAATCACTTGCACGACGTAGCACCAACGTAATTCCTTCCCAACGAGTGGCAAGTCTGGCATTATTTTTATAAGGAATATAAAGCTGTGCATTTTTTTCTGCATGCTTACGTTCTTCATCATAAAAATTAATTGCAGCCAACAAACGACTTTTATTGTCAGAGATAACCTGAAGCGAGACTGGATTTATTCTCGCGCGGCTGAGCTGGGAAACTTCTTCCAGCAAGGTCCCCTCCAGCTCATCAAGAAGTGTTTGTAATTTAATAAGGTTTTTTTCTAACTGATCTTTCACTTTGTTGCTCCTGGTTTATGAAAATCGAATAATCTCATCAACCAACCGGGCGGCGATATGATCACTGTCCAGGGTTAATTCTCCGGCTGCTATTTGCGCAGAGATTTTGGCGAGGCGGGCGTGGTCTACATCGTTGGAATCATCTGAAGTAAACATGTCAGACAGATGACTTAATTCAACATGCACACTGGCATCTTGATCGTCGGATCGCAGTGATCCATCCTGCGGTTGAGGCTGACGTGAATCCGTTGATTGTCGGATATCAGCTCCCTGTACAGGAGAGGTCTGGCAAATACGCTCGATACTCATAGTTATCCTGATTCGAAATAATAATGAATGGTTACTATGGATATCGGCGTACAGGGAAATAACTGAAGTCAGTCGTTCTGGCTGATAAATGCCTTACCGTTACCTACGGCTGTCGCCAGCAGGGTTTGCCCGGAGTGCATTTGTACACGAAATGACTCTCTGAGGGTTGCATTGTCTAATGCTTTTCCGATGGTATGAATCTCATAATCATCGCCTTTGGTCATAACATCAACTTTTTCACCTGTGTGGATCACCCATTGTTGGCGTAGTTCGCTGAAAGTCAGAGGATGATTTGGTTGTATCCATCGGGTTGGTGTCGCACCAATAATCTTCTGTGGGTCGAGGATGAGATCGGCTGGAAGATGGTCAATATTCCCTCGCTGTGACTGGATATCATTCTGACTTACCGTTTGCCCTGGCGTAAGTTCATGTGCTGCCAGCCAGTATGTCGCGGTGGCGCTTACAGAAACCTGGATGAATTTCTGATGTGTTCCACAAGAGGCAATAACGCTGTGATTACCGCTTAGTTTTGTTGGATGGCCAGGCAAACGCAATGCCGGATTCTCACACAATGATGCCATCTGAGTGGCAGGCGTCAGGATCGTAACCTGTAATTGTGGCATTCCCTGACTATAGGGGGCCAGCAGCAATGCGATACGTGACGGCAGCGACTGATTGGTTGACTGTGAGGCATGAGCCAGGATTGTCAGATTAAGATAAACGATCAGGAAAAGTAATAAAACCAGGGGTAAACGTTTAAATAACATTTGTTATCGACCTTTCGTCAGAAAAGCTTTCGACTTAAGAAATGCACAATAATATATCCTGATAAACAAAATTTTTACTCGCTAATGTGATGGCATAAAAGCGCTTGTTTACCGGATAGACATTTCAAAATATATCAAAGTGTTTTTTGTATGCGATTTTGGGGAACAATCTGGTTAATTGACGTCATTGCTGTCGCATATTTGCGTTATGGTTTTTTCGACCTCTCACCATAAAATGCACCGCAATATTGTTAATAAACAAGAAAGGTTTTATCTCATGCTGGATAAACTCGACAGTGAATTCCGGTTTCAGCAGCATGCGTTGAGTCTGCTGACGCAACGCCAGGGCATCCTTGCTTCTAATATCGCGAATGCTGATACACCAGGATATCTCGCACGGGATATCGATTTTTCGCAACAGTTAAAGGAAGCCGTTAACCGCAGTCAGGCTGCTGACAATAATATGAGTCTGACGGTCACCTCTGAAAGACATATTGCTGACAGTACGCATTTAATGAGTGATCCGCGACCTCTTTATCGTATACCCGATCAACCCAGCGCTGATGGTAATACCGTAGATATGGATCGCGAGCGTGTTAATTTTGCAGATAACTCAGTGAAATATCAGTCCAGTTTAACGTTTCTGACATCACAGATTAAAAACATGATGACTGTTGTTAGTCAGGGATAAATAAAATTATGTCACTTCTAAGTATTTTTGATATTTCCGGTTCAGCGATGGCCGCTCAGTCTCAGCGTCTGAACGTCAGCGCCAGTAATATGGCCAATGCCGACAGTATCGCGGGGCCGGACGGTAAACCGTATAAAGCCAAACAGGTCATTTTTAGCGTTGATCATGCTGCGGATCAGGAGATCGGTGGAGTGAAAGTCAGTGATGTGGTGGAAAGCGATGCGCCGGATCGTCTGGTCTATGACCCTGACAACCCTCAGTCAGATAACAAAGGCTATCTCCATATGCCGAATGTCGATGTGGTGGGCGAAATGGTTAATACCATCTCAGCTTCCCGCAGTTATCAGGCCAATGTCGACGTAATGAACACCGCCAAAACCATGATGCTCAAAACACTGACTTTGGGTCAGTAAGGAAATAGTAATGTCGGTTTTACCCGTCATGACACAACGCAGTTCTGCCGCAGCAAATAAAGCCAGTGAAGCAGCAACCAGTAATAGCGCGGCCTCCGCCACCAATGGCAGCAGCGCCGAAGATATTATGAACAACTTCATGCAGTTGCTGGTTGCGCAAATGCAGAATCAGGACCCCACCAATCCGATGGATAACAACCAGCTTACGACCCAACTGGCGCAGTTTAATACGGCGGCGGGTGTACAGCAGTTGAATGGCACTGTGAATAGTGTCGGGATGCTGGTTACCAGTATGCAGCAGATGAATGCTGCCGAATGGGTAGGGCGCCAGGTATTGGTAGAAGGTGATACCACTGTTTCTACCGCACAGGGTGGCAATAATCAGTTTGCGCTCTCTGTCAATCAGGATGCGAGCGACGTCACTGTCACGCTGACTGATGATGCAGGAAATGCTTACACCGGAAAACTGAAAGATGTTAAAGCCGGCGTGCATGAATATACCCTGGACGATCTCAGTGATTTCGAGCCTTCCGATCCACGCAAAGTAAGCGATACGAATTTTACCGTTTCGTATTCCGCGACCAATCCGGACGGCAGTACTCCTGACATCGTGTCGCTGAAAAAATCAAAAGTAGACAGTGTTTCTTTCACCCAGACAGGGGCTGTTCTGCAGTTAGGTAATGATGAGACGGCCACTCTGGCCAATGTCTATCTCATTGAATAATCAATTTCACACAACTTTTACTACGTTGTTTTTCGGGAAATAAAATGAGTTTTTCACAAGGTCTTAGCGGGTTAAACGCCGCATCACAGGCGCTGGACGTCGTCGGCAACAATATTGCCAACTCGCAAACTGTCGGGTTTAAGTCCGGCTCTATTTCATTTGCCGATGTGTTTGCAGGTTCGCAAATCGGTATGGGCGTTCAGGTCGCTGGCGTTGATCAGAATTTCAGCGATGGTGTTCTTGGCGCTGGCGCCAGCCCGCTGGATATGGGTATTCAGGGCAACGGTTTCTTCCGTATGGAAACCGAAGCGGGAAAAATATTTTATAGCCGTAACGGTCAGTTTAAGACCGATGCCAATGGCTATATCGTGAACAGCCAGGGGATGCGCCTGAGCGGTTATATGGCCATTGGTACACCGCCAACTGTCCAGGCTGGTTCACCGGTCGGGCCTTTGCAGATCCCAACGGGCGCGATGCCGGCAAAAGCCTCTGATGCAGGTAGCCTGAGCGGTAACCTGGATTCCGGCAATACAAAAATTGATCAGCTGGCTCATCCTTTCAGCACTACCGATGGCGATTCTTATAACTACTCCACCCAGGTGAATGCGTATGACAGCCAGGGTAATGAGCATGCCATTAATGTTTATTTTGTCAAAACGGCCGATAACACATGGTCCGTCTACTCTAATGACTCCACCGCTCCGGGCGCTACACCGCAAAAACTTGACATAACATTTGATCCCAGCGGAAAACTCGTTACGACTCCCGCTAAACTGAAAGTCGATGGCGCTTCATATAATGGTGCCGCACCACTTAGCTTCGATCTCGATTTATCCAAACTGTCGCAACAAGCTTCCGATAACTCTATGGATAGCCCGGAAACTACGGGTTATGCGCCGGGTACGATGACGGGTTACGTTGTTGGTGATAACGGTCAGATTGTGGCCTCTTACAGCAACGGGCAGCAGCAGTTACTGGGCCAGGTTGTTCTGGCTAACTTCAATAACCCCGGCGGGCTGCAGCCAGCAGGGAACAACTGTTGGTCTGCGAGCCCTGAATCCGGCCAGCCGGTCGTTGGAATTTCCGATACCGGGAACCTCGGTACGCTGCGTGGTAACGCACTGGAAGCCTCAAACGTGGATCTGAGTAAAGAGATGGTCAACATGATCGTCTACCAACGCAACTATCAGTCCAACTCTCAGACCATCAAAACACAGTCTGAAGTCCTGCAAACGCTGGTTAACCTGGGTTAATAGCAAAACATGGATCACGCGATATATACCGCTATGGGGGCCGCAACGGCGGCCCTCGATCGCCAGGCCGTGGTGTCTGATAACCTGGCTAATGCCTCGACGCCGGGGTTTCGCGCACAGATTGCCGCTTATCGTGCCGTTCCGGTAGACGGCCCGTCAATGGCGACCCGCACGCTGGTGACCGAATCGACTCCTGGTAGTGACTACTCCTCGGGAACAGTCGAAAAAACCGACCGACCGCTGGATGTTGCGCTGCCGAAAGAAGGATGGCTGGCAGTACAACTGCCCGATGGCACCGAAGGTTACACCAAAAACGGCAATATTCAGATGACGGCGGACGGGCAACTGCAAGTCCGTGGTCTGCCACTGATGGGCGATGGCGGTCCGCTGACCGTACCTACTCAGGCAAAGTTAACTATCGCGCCAGACGGCACCATTTCTGCGTTGGGTGCCGGTGAAGAACCGTCAGCCGTAGCGCAAACCGGGCGCATCAAGATTGTCAATGCGCTACCAGGCGAACTACAGCATGGCGATGACGGTGTATTCCATACCCGTGATGCCAGTTCGCTGGCGGCGGATACGAGTCTGCAGCTTATGCCGGGGATGCTGGAAGGCAGCAATGTCAGCCCCGTCAATTCAATGGTGAACATGATCACCACCGCGCGCAGCTTTGAAATGAACATGAAGGTCATCACAACCGTTGATGACAATGAACGTAACGCTAATCAGTTATTGAGCGCCAGCTAATCACTGGTAAGGAGAAATAACGCATGATCCGTTCCCTGTGGATTGCAAAAACGGGCCTGGAAGCACAACAGACCAATATGGATGTTATATCCAACAACCTGGCTAACGTAAGTACCAATGGTTTTAAACGTCAGCGAGCTGTATTTGAAGATCTGTTGTACCAGACGCTACGCCAGCCGGGCGCTCAGTCATCTGAACAAACCACTATTCCTTCCGGTTTACAGTTAGGAACAGGGGTAAGACCGGTGGCCACTGAGCGAATTCATAGCCAGGGCAGCCTGGCCCAGACCAACAACTCGAAAGATGTGGCTATTGAAGGGGATGGATTCCTGCAAGTGATGATGCCGGATGGCACCACAGCGTATACCCGTGATGGTTCGTTCCAGCTTGACCAGAACGGTCAACTGGTGACTTCCAGCGGTTATCCGGTTCAGCCGGCGATAAACGTACCGCAGGATGCGAAATCTATCACCATCGGCAACGACGGTATCGTCAGCGTCACCATTGCCGGGCAAGCGCAGCCACAACAGGTTGGGCAGCTTACCCTGAGTACTTTTATCAATGATACCGGTCTGGAAAGCATTGGTGAAAACCTGTACCGGGAGACGCAATCTTCCGGTGCACCGAATGAAACAACGCCTGGTCAGAATGGCGCAGGTACGCTGCGACAGGGCTACGTGGAAACGTCTAACGTCAACGTGGCCGAGGAACTGGTCAACATGATTCAGACTCAGCGTGCCTATGAGATTAACAGCAAAGCTGTCTCTACTTCGGACCAGATGCTGCAGCGTTTAACGCAGCTTTGATTTGTGCCTTTGAGCCGCAGGTGGTTTCGCGGCTTTTTTTTTATTATGTGATCGTTATGACCTATCCGATAGATTCTGGCCGCTTACTGCGGCGTCTGTTAACGCATGTTGCCCTGATGGCGCTTCTTTCAGGATGCGCGTATATCCCTCATAAACCGTTGGTCGAAGGTGCAACATCTGTGACGCCGCAGATCCCGTATCAGCCTGCTAATAATGGCGCGATTTTTCAGCCTGGCGGCACGATGAACTATGGCTTTCAGCCGATGTTTGAAGATCGTCGCCCAAGAAATGTGGGTGATACATTGACCATCGTGTTGCAGGAAAATGTCAGCGCCAGCAAAAGTTCGTCTGCCAATGCCTCTCACGGCGGTTCGACGGGACTTTCATTCAAGACAATCCCGCACTTTATCGAAGGATTGTTTGGTGGCGATCGGGCTAATACGGAGATCAGCGGCAAAAATGAATTCTCGGGTAAAGGCGGTGCGGCTGCTCGAAATACTTTCAGCGGTACGCTCACCGTCACGGTCAGCGATGTCCTCGCTAACGGCAACCTGCGCGTGGTCGGGGAAAAGCAAATAGCGATAAACCAGGGGACTGAGTTTATCCGTTTCACCGGTGTGGTTAACCCACGGACAATCAGTGGTAGCAATACAGTGGTTTCCACGCAGGTTGCCGATGCGCGTATCGAATATGTTGGTAACGGTTATATCAACGAAGCCGAACAAATGGGCTGGTTACAGCGTCTGTTCCTGAATCTTTCTCCGTTCTAAAGGTGTCGGTGATGAATCGTTATTTTTGGCATAAATTTACCCGTCTGACCGGCCTGTTATTGTTAATCATGCTCTCCCTGTCGGTCAGGGCAGAGCGTATCCGCGATTTGGCTTCGTTGTCAGGTGTGCGTGGTAACTCTTTGATGGGGTACGGTCTGGTCGTCGGTCTGGATGGTACAGGCGACCAGACCATGCAAACACCGTTTACGACGCAGACGCTGAACAACATGCTTTCGCAGCTGGGGATCACCGTCCCGCCTGGGTCGAGTATGCAGTTGAAAAACGTTGCTGCAGTAATGGTAACGGCAGAACTGCCGCCTTTTGCCCGTGCGGGTGAAAAATTTGATGTGGTCGTCTCATCGATGGGTAACGCCAAAAGTTTGCGTGGCGGCACACTGCTTATGACGCCGCTGAAAGGCGCGGATAATCAGATCTATGCGCTGGCGCAGGGCAATTTGCTGGTTTCCGGCGCCGGAGCTCAGAGCCGCGGAAGCAGCGTACAGGTGAATCAGCTCAACGGCGCACGTATTACCGACGGCGCAACCGTTGAACGTGAAGTGCCGATGGATTACGCCAGCCAGCGCCCGTTAAAACTGCTGCTTAACGCGAGTGATTTCTCTGTTGCCCAGAAGATTAGCGACACCATTAATCGCCGTTTCTATTCCGCAGCTGTGGCTGAAGATGCGCGGACAGTAAAACTGTATGCGCCAAATGGCGAGGCTGCCAGAGTCCGTTTTCTGGCTGCGGTGATGGATTTGTCACTGAATGCTGGTTCCGGAGATGCTCGCGTCATTATTAACTCGCGTACCGGGTCGGTGGTCATAAACCGCCATGTCACGCTTGATACCTGTGCTGTTGCCCAGGGTGATCTGAGCGTGGATATCGCCCATTCCAGTCAGGTGAGCCAACCGGATACTCCATTGGCTGGCGGACAGACGGTGGTTGTGCCGCAAACTCAAGTCTCTGTTCGTGAACAGGGCGGTTCTTTGCAACGCGTCAGCACCAGTGCCGATTTAAGTCATGTAGTACGGGCGCTGAACAGTCTCGGTGCGACGCCGAATGATTTGATGGCGATCCTGCAAGCGATGAATGACGCGGGTTGCCTGCACGCACGCCTGGAGATCAATTAATGAACAGCCTGTCAATGATATCTAATGGTGCCGCATTTGATGAACACAGCCTTGACGGGCTTAAGCGGGACGTAAAAAGTAATTCGGCAAATGGTCTGAGAGTCGCGGCACAACAACTCGAAGGGTTGTTTGTACAGATGATGCTGAAAAGTATGCGCGATGCCTCGTTGGGAAGCGGGGCGATGGATTCACAACAGTCCTCGATGTTTACTTCGATGTTCGATCAGCAAATTTCGCAGAACATCGCGCAAACGGGGAAACTTGGCTTTGCGGATCAGATGGTCGCCCAGATGGGCGGTGGTGTTCATCCGCATACCGCCACTTCTCAGCCGTATGTCCCGTCCACGTCGCATTTTAATGCGGCGCTGCCTCATTCACCGGCGCATCCTTTCTCGCTATCGCAATTAGTGCCTCGTTCTGTTCGGGAGCTACCCGAAACGGCACTACGGGAAGGGGGCGGTTTTATTTCACGCCTGCTGCAACCTGCTCTGGCTGTTGCCCGCAAAAGTGGGATCCCGCATCAGCTTATTATTGCACAGGCCGCGCTTGAATCAGGCTGGGGAAATCGTGAAATCCCAACACAAAGCGGCAAACCCAGCCATAACCTGTTTGGCATAAAAGCTGCATCTGACTGGCACGGTGAAACGACGGAAATAACTACCACCGAATATAAACATGGGGTGGCGAATAAGACCAAAGCGCGATTTAAGGTTTATCCGTCCTATACAGCGGCGCTGGAGGATTACGCGTCATTACTGGTTAATAACCCGCGTTACCGACATGTCTGCAATGCCGTAAAACCAGAGGCGGCGGCAAAAGCGCTTCAGTCAGCCGGTTATGCTACCGATCCTGCATACGCACATAAATTAATTAGCATTATTCAACAAGTTAAAGGTCGGGCTGAGCATGCTGTGAATGCCTATAACACGGACCTTTCATCAATATTTTAAATACAGGCTTTAGGGAATTTCACTCAGGCCGATTTATTAGTAAAGCAGAGTTTTTATAACCTAAAGATTTCAATCAGCGTCGACATGGCGGGTACTTTATGAATTTATTATATCTGGCTCAGAATGGATTAAGCGCGGCGCAGTGTGCCCTTAACGTCGTCGGAAACAACCTGACGAATGCCGTAACGGCAGGGTATAGCCGTCAAAACATTATGCTTGGAGAAGCGGGCGGCCAGTCTACTAATTATGGTTTTTTTGGTTATGGTGTCGCCGTGGATGACGTTCAGCGCATGTATGACGGATTCCTGAATAATCAGGTACGTGGTGCAACAACAGAATTTACCACCATGCAGGGCCGCTATCAGCAGGTCAGCCAGATTGATGACATGTTAGGGGATGATACCAATAACATCTCCACGACACTTGGCAATATGTTTACGGCAATGGAAGCGGTCAGTGATAACCCGCTCGATCCTGCTGCGCGTCAGGGTGTGTTGTCGCAATTTGAAGCGCTGGCGAATCAGTATCGTTCTAACAGCAAGACCCTGAACGGCCTTGATAAAAATACCAACACGCAAATCAGTCAAAGTGTTGAAGATATCAACTCCTGTACCACTCAGTTAGCAAAACTGAATGCGGAGATCGAAAAGATTCATGGTCAAACGGGCGGAATGCCTTCCGATCTGCTCGATAAACGCGATCAACTGTTAAATAAACTGAGTACGCAGATAGGCATTAAGGTCACGGAAAATAAAGAAACGGGCAGTGTGAATGTCTCAATGCAAAACGGCATGTCACTGGTCAATGGCAGTAAGTCTTACAATTTAAAAGCCACTCCGTCAGATAAAAATCCGTCTCAGATGCAGGTTGCTTACATTGATGCCACCGGTAATCCCCAGTTGCTGGATGAAGATGCCACAACAGGTAATCTCGGCGGTTTGTTTAAATTCCGTAATACCGATCTGGTCGATGCCCGTAATCAGCTTAATCAGTTAGCGCTGAAAATGGCGTCGAGATTTAATGAGGTCAATAAAGGTGGCTATGATCATAACGGTAATCACGGTGGCGATATTTTCAGTCTCGATGCTCCGCAGGCAACAGGCTATAACTCCAATAGCGGCAGTGCTTCCCTGGGAGTGACCATAGATAACGCCTCAGCGGTTAATGCCGAAGATTATACCATCACCTGGAATGGCACATCTAATGCCTGGGAAGTGAAAAACAGCGAGGGTAAAGCCGTTACGCCAACCGTTAATCCTGGTGGTTCACTCTCATTTGACGGTATCACCGTGACGCCGACAGGAACACCTAATGATGGTGACAGTTTTACGCTGAATCCTGCTTCCGGCGCGGCAGATAGTATTAAGGTAGCGATTACCGATGGTGATGGGATTGCCGCTTCCGACTCGCAAGATGTGTCAGAAGAAATCAACAAAGGAAATATTAAGAAGTTTCTCGATATTAAGGATGAAAAGATTGTCGGAGATATGACCCTGACAGGCGCTTATGCCAACCTGGTAAGTTCTGTGGGATCGACGGTCAGCACCCTTCAGGCAGAACAGGATACCGCCGGAAAAGCCTGTGACCAGTGGGCAATGCAACAGCAGGCGGTTTCAGGGGTGGATATGAATGAGGAATACGTCAATTTACAGATGTTTTCTCAATATTATCAGGCCAATGCCGAAGTGCTTAAAACAGCTAACAGTCTTTTTGACACGTTGTTAAGCCTTAAATAATACGTCACTGACAATATTCTATTTTGAGATAATCGCTATGCGCCTTAGCACCAGTTTTATGTATCAGCGTCAGTTAGACAGTATGTCTAAAGCCATGACCAATTATAACGATCTCTCCGTGCGCCTTTCTGCCGGTAAGACACTGTTGAAACCTTCTGACGATCCAGGTCAGGCATCACAGGCGGTGATGTATCAAAATGCGCTTGCACGTCTGGGCGAGTTTGATACCGCGAGAAAATATGCCCAGGATGCCCTCGGACAGGAAGATAACAATCTGACGTCTATATCCGGCTTACTGACCGAAGACCTCTCCGGCAAAATTGTTCAGGCGGGATCTGAAACGTACAGCAAAGCGGACCGCGAAGCGCTGGCAACAGAATTATCCGGGATCCGCAGCCGTTTGCTCGACCTGGCGAACAGCAAAAACAGCGATGGGCAGTACATTTTTGCGGGCTATAAAACAGGTGCTGCACCGTTTCAGGCCGATGGCACCTACGTTGGCGGTACGACGCCAATGACACAGAATGTGTCAGACAGTACGGAAATGCAGACCAGTACGACAGGAGATGCGCTTTTCCCGACTGATGCGGGAACGGGGGATAATATCCTGCAATCCTTACAGAAGACCATTGATGCGTTAAATAATCTGCCGGAAAACCCGACCGACGCTGAACGAAAAGCGTTTGAAGCGACCATTGGGCAAACCAATACTGATGTACATAAAGCGATTGATAACCTGGGAAAAGTTCAGGCGCGTGTAGGTTCAAACCTGCAACAACTGGAGACGCTGGGAAGCAGTGCTGATACGCAGGCGATTACCGTACAGAGCCGACTGCAGGAATCAACGGGTTCTGACTGGGACACCATGATCAGCGTATTATCTGAATCAAAAATGTCTGAGTTTGCTTTAAATTCATCTATGAGCGTTTTTTCAGGCAATGCAGCAGCTTTCTATATTCAAAACGCTTGGGTAAATATTTAACCCTGACCTGACTCAGGGAAGGGTAAATATAGCTATTATTACGGGTAATTGTTTACCAGTAGGGTATTTTTTACTTTGGTTAAGAAATCATGTTAAAACACTTTAATATTTCGACCTGGATGAATATCCTGCTGGGTATATTCATCTTATTTCTCGTGTTGGTATCCGGTTTGAGTTATGTGAACTCAAATAACGCATCAAGGAACTTTGACAGGGCTATCTTATCTCTGGATAAAAATGAATCCCTGATGATGGCGGCTATCTATACTCTTGACAGTTTCAGCGGAATTAATTCGCTGATGATGCACAATATTACCAAACAAGAAATTACTCAGGATGAAATAGATACTTATCGTGATGTGTTAAGTAAGTCACGTAAGTTAATCAGCCAGTTTATGGATAAGCCGTTCACCACCGAGGAAGAACATAACCGTGCGCTGGCGGTCAAGAAAAGCTTTGATGATGCTCTGGACAGAGAAACCAATAAAATGGGGTTCATCACTCATCCGGAAGATTATCCAGGTAATATCGTTGCTGACGATATGGATGTGCAACATGCGCTACGTACCAGCATTGACGCTTATCTGGATGAAGCCGCTCGTGTTACCAACAAATTTAATGTCGAGTCAGACAGAGAAACGCAAAGAATAACCACCATCTCAGTGATTACACTGTTGCTGGGTCTTATTATCTTTTTTGTGTCACGTATCTGGTTGAAACGTAACCTTTTCCAGCGCCTAGATATGGCAAAAGAAGCATTCAGAAAAATCGCCAGCGGCGACCTGAGTCATGAAACAAAAAATTGGCAATCTGAATGAAATCGGTTTTATGCTGGCTGAAGTGGAAAAAATGCGATTATCGTTGACGGAAACCGTTAATGGCATCCGTGCCGGCGTGAAGCAGATTTACCACAATGCCCATGAAATTGCTAATAGCAACAATGACTTGTCATCACGTACAGAAGAGCAGGCTTCTGCACTCCAGCAAACTGCTGCCAGTATGGAAGAGCTAAAAATCACCGTTCGTCAGAACGCCGATAACGCGCATAGCGCCAGACAACTCGCGGAAAGCGCCAGCATTAGTGCACGTAATGGCGGTGATGTGATGAGCAATCTTGACGGTATTATGCGTGAAATATCAGACAGTTCCCGTCAAATTGCGGACATCAACGGCGTTATCGACAGCATTGCGAATCAAACCAATATTCTGGCGTTGAACGCGGCAGTAGAAGCGGCGCGTGCAGGTGAACAGGGGCGCGGATTTGCCGTTGTTGCCGGTGAAGTTCGCAACCTGGCTAAACGTAGCGCAGATGCAGCAAAAGAGATTCGTTTGCTGATCAATACTTGTGTCGCCAACATGAATACCGGTTCTCAGGAAATGGTTGTCGCCGGGGAATCGATGAAAGAGATCGTCAAATCTGTCATTCAGGTTACCGATATCATGGCAGAAATTACCTCAGCCTCTGATGAGCAAAGTATTGGCATAAGCCAGATTGCGCAGGCAATCAATGAAATGGATCTGGTTACGCAACAAAATGCGGCTATGGTGGAGCAGGCAGCTAAAACTACCAGTGATGTCGAAACCAATGCCGGTGAACTGGATAATATGGTTTCTTCTTTCGTTGTCGAAGAAGAAAAAGATAAACGTTCCTGGAATGTTAAAAAACAAACCAGAAAGCATTTATTACCCGATGTAACGAAAAAAATACCAGTCCAGTCGGATGATGAGTGGGAATCGTTCTAAATTAAAATAATAGTAAAATACATATCAGGATAATTATTAGGTATATAAAAGATGAATTTACCTTTGATTATTGAACTCCTGATATGTTTCACTTTAATCGCTTTTATCAGGCTATGTGATTGCCCGGGAATGTCGAATAATAAGCCTTCATTGCAATAATACGGAATATGGTAAAGTGAAGGGGTTATATAATCTGGCTGTAACATATAATAAGAGTGATTTATGGGCGCAATTTGGCGGATTGGTTCGCCACGAAGCCCTTAAATTGCAAGCTCGACTCCCTGCCGGTGTTGAACTGGATGACCTGATGCAGGCAGGTGCAATAGCAGTGATGAACGCAGTCGATCAGTTTGATCCCAGTATGGGGGTGAAACTGAAAGTTTTTCTGGCGCAGCGTGTTCGCTGGGCATTCATTGATGAACTGCGTGAAAATGACTGGGCGCCGCGCCGCATAAGACGAAAATCGCGTGAAGTTAGTGCCGCGATTGCCCGCGTGGAACAGCGAACCGGCAATGCAGCGACCGAACAGGAAGTCGCAGCGGAACTGGAAATGTCACTGCAGGATTACCAGACTGTTTTACAGGAAACAAACTCAAGCCTGATATGTTCGCTTGATGAGCTGATGGAAGATGGGGCTGAAGGGTTTGAACTTTCTGAATTTCAAACTGATGAGGAAAATCCTCTGAACGATATTCTGCGTAAGGATCTTATGCAGAAAATTAGCGAAGAAATTCAGTTGTTACCCGAGCGGGAGCAGTTTCTATTAAACCTGTATTATCAGCAGGATCTTAATATGAAAGAGATTGGCCTCTTGTTATCTGTGACAGAAACACGCATCAGCCAATTACACAGTCAGACAATCAAAAGATTAAGAGCACGGCTTGAAATGCATGCAGATATTAATCTGCAATAACTTGATGTCCTGAGGTTGGTCATTCAGTTACAGATATTATTATCTAATATGTGATTGTCGTACCTCCTGTACAGATATGCAACCATGAGCATTCGCCTTCGTGATTTTATTACCACGAGAGAAATTTCTCATTGTCGTTGTTTACGCTGCCGTCGGGATGTTCGGTAGTTTTTCATCGTAGTGAACATCTCTGTCAGCCTTTTTCATACCGGGCATGACCGATGGTAAGGAGCGAACATGCTTGTTTTATTAGGATATTTTGTAGTTTTTGTGACTGTGTTTGGTGGTTATGTCCTCGCCGGAGGATATCTGATGTCATTATATCAGCCTACCGAATTTTTGATTATCGCAGGTGCTGGTCTGGGTGCATTTATCGTTGGTAATAATGGCAAGGCTATTCGTTCAACTATAAAAACATTTCCTGTCTTATTCCGGGCTAAGGCACTTTATTCAAAAGAAATGTACATGGATTTACTGGCCATGATGTTTTTACTGCTAAGTAAAGGACGTCAAAAAGGGCTAATGTCACTGGAAAATGATATTGAAGATCCTGAAAGCAGTGATATTTTTTCCTCTTATCCCCGCTTATTGAAAGATAAAAGCGTGATGAATTTTATGGTTGATTACCTGCGGCTGATGATCAGTGGCAGTATGAACGCCTTTGAAATGGAATCTTTAATGGATGAGGAAATTGAAACCTGCGAAATGGAATATGAAACAACGGTTCACAGTTTGCAAACTGCAGGTGATGCTTTACCGGCATTCGGTATTGTGGCAGCCGTTATGGGGGTCGTAAACGCCCTGAGCGCAGTAGACAAACCCGCTGGTGAACTCGGCGCTTTGATAGCCCATGCGATGGTGGGAACCTTTTTAGGGATCCTGCTGGCTTATGGTTTGGTGCTTCCGCTGGCGTCTCTGTTACGACAGAAAAGTGCCGAGCAAATAAAAATGCTTCAGTGTATTAAAACCACGTTGCTGTCATGTATTCATGGTTCTGCGCCGCAAATTGCGGTTGAGTTCGGTCGAAAAACTCTCTTTACCAGCGAACGTCCGGGCTTTGCCGAGCTTGAGGAACATGTTCGCCAGGCGAAATATTCGGCCAATAATTCGTCCACAGGTGAGGCACCATGAAGAACAACGGGACCGGCAACATTGTTGTCGTAAGGCGCTCAGGGAATAAAAAAGAAGGTTTACATGGTGGCTCGTGGAAAATCGCTTATGCCGATTTTATGACTGCCATGATGTCCTTTTTTTTGGTTATGTGGCTGGTTTCTTCCTCCACGCCAGAGCAGCGTCATCAGCTTGCAGAGTATTTCAAAATACCTATCGGCGTCCCTATGGCCGAACATGGCGACAAAGATACTCAGAGCCAAAGTATTATTCCTGGCGGTGGCGAGGATGTTGTTCATCAGAATGGGGAAGTTCAGAAAGCTGTTTTGCAAAAGCAAGAAGATCATTTCTATTCGGGAAATAAAACGCTGAAGCATGCTGAGTCAAAGCTGCACGACATCATGAAGACGGATGCCCGTCTGAACAAATTCCGTTCAAATTTACGCTTATCGTTGACCCCGAATGGACTGTTGATACAGATAACGGACAGCCAGGAACGCCCGATGTTTAAAGTCGGTAGCTGGACACCGGAAACCTATATGGTCGGAATTCTGGAGGCATTAGTGCCTGTTTTGAACCAATTACCGAATCACATAATGGTAACCGGACATACTGATTCGTTGCCTTATGCCGGCGGTGAAGCAGGCTATAGCAACTGGGAACTTTCCGTTGATCGTGCTAACGCGGCGAGAAGAATACTTATTAATCATGGACTGGAAGTTGGCAAATTCTTACAGGTTGTCGGTGATGCTGACAGTATGAATCAGACCGGTACAGCGAAAGACGATCCCGTCAACCGTCGCATCAGTATCCTCGTGCTGAGTGAAGAGAAAGAAAAAGAAATTATGAACGAGGATAAGTTGCTTGACAGTGATGTGACAGCACAAAAACTCTCTGTGCCATCCAGTAAACCTGGTATTGCTCCATCCAGCAAACCTGGTACAGCCAACTCGCAGTTACACTCAGCGTCCGAAATTCCTGTTCAGGAGAAGACGAAATAAGATGGATATCAGCGATTTTTATCAGACTTTCTTTGATGAAGCCGATGAACTATTGGCAGATATGGAAGGGCATTTGCTCGAGCTTAATCCGCGAGCGCCTGATAAGGAAAGCCTGAACGCCATCTTCCGGGCCGCCCATTCGATTAAAGGCGGCGCGGGTACATTTGGTTTTACCATATTACAGGAAACGACACATATTCTGGAAAATATTCTGGATGATGCCCGCAGCGGAAAACTCCAGCTCAATGAAGGCATCATTAATCTTTTTTTGGAAAGTAAGGATATTATGCAGGATCAACTTGATGCATATAAATCTTCCCGCACGCCGGATGAGGACAGCTACCGATATATTTGTGAGGCGCTGAGACAGTTAGCCCTGGAATCCAAAGAGGGCTCTGTAAACAATAGTCATCAGGCCGAGCCGATAAAAGAAAGTAAAAAAGATACGGGAACGGGAGAAGATGTTTTAAAGATTACCCTCAAGGATCTAGGCGAAAAGGATTTCGAACCTCTTGTTGAGGAACTTAAGAATCTTGGCATGTTGCAGGATCTTAAAATTGAAAAAAGCAGCCTGCAGGCTCGTATGCTCACCACTACCGCTGCGGATGATATTCTGGCGGTATTATGTTTTATTCTGGAACCAGAACAAATCACGATTGATGTTTGTGATGAAGATTTTGTAGAAAATACCTGTCTGGATGCAGACGGTGTTGCGAAAGAAACAAACGATAATGGTTTTTCTGCGACAAACAGTTCCCCGATTGGCGCTGCGCCATCAAGAAAACTGCGTAGCGCCAGCGAATCCCGTAAACAAAGCACTGAATCCGGTAGTATTCGTGTCGCCGTAGAAAAAGTAGACCAGATAATTAACCAGGTCGGTGAACTCATTATTACCCAGACCATGTTGACACAGTTATCTGCGGGGCTGGATCCTGCTCAGTATGACTCGTTGATTAATAGTATTGCGCAACTCGAACGTAATGCCCGGGATTTACAGGCATCGGTGATGTCGATCCGTATGATGCCAATGGAATATGTCTTCAGCCGTTTTCCCCGTTTAGTTCATGACCTTGCTAATAAATTAAATAAACAGGTAGAGCTGACGCTGTGGGGCGGTTCTGCGGAACTGGATAAAAGTTTAATCGAGCGAATTATCGACCCGCTGACTCATCTGGTACGCAATAGTCTGGATCACGGTATTGAGCCGATTGATGTCAGGCTAGCTAATGGTAAACCTGCTACCGGTAGCCTGACGCTATCGGCAGAGCACCACGGCGGTAATATTGTTATCGAAGTCGTGGATGATGGCGCCGGGCTCAACAGAGAAAAAATTCTAGCTCGCGCTCATGCGCAGGGCGTCGCTATTAGTGATAACCCCAGCGATGAAGAAGTCTGGATGCTCATTTTTGCAGCGGGTTTCTCCACAGCAGAGAAAGTTACCGATGTTTCCGGTCGTGGCGTTGGTATGGATGTCGTGAAACGAAACATTCAGGATATGGGCGGCCATGTGACAATCCATTCTGAACAGGGGCGCGGAACCACTATCCGAATAATATTGCCTCTGACGCTGGCTATTCTGGACGGCATGTCTGTACGCGTTGGGGCTGAAATTTATGTGCTCCCTCTTGGCGCGGTGATGGAATCACTGATGTTACTGGAAATGCCGCTAAACAGAATGTCCGGCGGTGAGTTGGTATTGAAGGTCAGAGAGGAATATCTGGCCCTCATCGAGCTGAATCGTCTTTTCGGTATCCAGAGTGATTTACAGAGTGTAAATGAAGGTATTGCGGTCGTCGTGCAAAGCGCAGGTATTCGCTATGCACTACTGGTGGATCAACTGATTGGCCAGCATCAGGTCGTCGTCAAAAATCTCGAACAAAACTATCGTAAGGTGCCGGGAATTGCTGCCGCCACTATTCTGGGGGACGGCAGCGTAGCTATGATCCTGGATGTTGCTGCGCTTTATTCCAGAACATCAATGACGCCTGCAATAGTGGATTCCGGCAAGGTTCTCAATTAAGGGAAACATTATGAAACTCACAGATAATGATAAACAATCGGCAAAAGAAAATGTCGGTAATGAATATTTGATTTTTACTCTTGGGCAAGAAGAGTATGGAATCGAAATATTAAAAGTACAGGAGATTCGCGGCTACGAACGCGTTACGCGCATTGCGAATACCCCTGATTTTATTGCCGGTGTGACAAACCTTCGCGGTGTTATAGTGCCTGTCGTTGACTTTCGCGTTAAATTTCATCTCGACACTGTCGCATTTGATGAAAACACGGTCGTTATCGTGTTAAGTTTTTCTAACAAAATCGTTGGGATAGTGGTCGATGGTGTCTCTGATGTGCTCTCTTTATCACCCGAACAAATTCGTCCGGCACCTGATTTTAGTGGCGCAAAACTAGCGACAGATTACTTGCTTGGCTTAGGCACGCTTGATTCCAGAATGCTTATTCTTGTCGATATTGAAAAATTGCTTAACAGCGAAGAAATGCAATTGGTTGAACGTACAGCAGAAGTATCAGTTGACTAAAATGTTGCTTTAGTAATTTTCATGCTTACAGGTCAGGTGCATAATGATTTTTTCATCAAAAATCAGCGAGAAGCTCAGGTTTTTACCTGACTCATTATCTCTAAAAACAACGTTTATTATTGCCGTTTCTTTTGTTGTTTTACTCTTCACTATGTCAAATATTATAACGTTATATCACTTTATTGAGATTAAGAATAACGTTTTCAGGTTAACGACAGGTTTAGATCAGATCAATAAATTATCAAAGACACGGCAAGCGCTTGAACTTGTCTTTGAAGAATGGGATTACCGTGACAATAGTAAATCCATGCATAACATGGAGTCTGCTAAAAATTATTTTCATGAGTATCTGAATATAATTTCTGATGATACTAAAGTTGGTTCGAAATCCACTCAGACAGTCAGTAATGCTTTTGCAAATGTTGAAAAGGCGTTTAGTTCGGGTCGACTGAGTGAAGTGCAAAAAGAGGTCGATAATTTTGTTATTCAGGAAAATGCTCTGGATGATTATGTCTATAAATATGATGAACCTGAAGCTAAGGACATTATTAACTGTCTGATAACTGACTCTTATTATGTTAGTATACTCTCTTTTGGTTTTTGGATAATATTATCGGTTGTTGGCTGGCTATGGTTAAAAAATAAAAGTATTCTCACGCTTTGAATACATTAAAGAATGCTTTTCTTTAATTTCTAATGGCGAGCTTAATCATACCTTAGACATTGGTCAGAAAAACGAAATTGGCGAGGTTATTGAGCAACTGGACAGCATGCGGCTCAATTTAAGCAACATCATTACAACGTTTAAAAATTCAATTGTGCTAATTAGCGACAGTACTGATGAAATGGCGCATGGCAACAGCGACTTGTCGAGTCGTACTGAGGAGCAAGCGAGTGCATTACAGCTTACGGCTGCCAATATGGAAGAGATTAGTACAACGGTAGCGCATAATGCTGACAACGCCAAAAGAGCTAATGAATTCGCCAGTGCCGCCAATACGACGGCACAGGAAGGGGTAACGGCAGCGCAAGAGGTTACGGAAACCATTCATACCATCGAACAGAGCGTTAAAAAAATATCTGAAATTAACAAAGTCGTGGATGATATCGCTCGTCAGACATATATCCTGGCGCTTAACGCTGCTGTTGAAGCGGCAAGAGCCGGAGATCATGGGCGTGGATTTGCCGTCGTTGCCAGTGAAGTGCGGCATCTTGCTCAAAACAGTGCCAGTGCAGCAAAAGAAATCAATAAACTGATAACGACAGCCGTTGAGCATGTCACTATGGGCAATACGCTTGCCTCCAATGCGGGTAAGACGATTAATGAAATGGTGGTTGCCATTTATGATGTCAACAACATTATGAATGATATCTCACTGGCGTCAGAAGAGCAGAGTAAGGGAATTCAGCAGGTTGCGTATGCACTCACAGAAATGGACAACGTGACGCAGCGTAATAGCATATTGGTGGGAGAATCAGAAATCATTGCGCTGAGTCTGCATGATCAGGTCAGACAATTGCAGGAAATGATCTCTTTCTTTAAACTACCGACTAATCCTTTTTGATTACCTTCTATGAACTTCAGATATAGCATTCTGACAAGGTGCTATATCTGAATCGTCGTCGATAACTACGATTACTATTCCTGGTTCTCTCGCTACAACTCCTGGTCTGTACTGGTTGATTTTTAGCAGTGTTCTTAATCTATTTATATAGGATTAATATAAATGTTTTTATATTAGTCAGGGTAAACACCTGACTTAATCTTATTAAATTTCTTAAATTAGTTTCTTTTTGCTACAGATTTAACTTATTTTGAGGTTAATAATATGGAAACAGATGCAACAATTGAAGAGGGTGTTAATATCTGCATATAACATGCCGTTTTTGGAGCTAATTTTTATGCAGAAACCTGTCGTTCGAGTGGGCGAATGGTTAGTCAGCCCTGATGTTAATCAAATCAGCCGAAATAGACGGCGAATAACACTCGAACCGCGATTAATTGATCTTCTGGTTTTTTTGGCTCATCACCCCGGTGAAGTCCTTACACGCGATGAGTTGATTGACCATGTATGGAAGCGAAATATAGTCACCAGCCACGTTGTGACGCAAACTATTTCTGAGTTGCGTAAGTCATTAAAAAATGACGATGATGATGAGAATAATGAATATATCATTACTATCCCTAAACGTGGATATAAACTCACCGCGCCGGTAACATGGTGCGCTGAAGAAGGGGAGGTGACGGCATCCTTATCCCCTGAACAGCCCGACATTGTGTCAGATACGCCGCTACCGACCAATACTCCCATCATTACCGCGCCTCGATTATCTGACAATCAACTGCGTAAATATCATCATCTCCGTGTTTTTATCGTTTGGGCTATCTTTTTACTGGCTGTGCTTAGTTGTGTATTTATGGTTGCAAAAACAGCAATTAAATCTAATTTAACGACGACCAATACTCAGGTTCTTCTGAACCCACTTGATATAGACATCCACCTTGTTAACGGAAATGCATGTAATAACTGGAATTTGCAGCTTTTTTTATGCTGTTGGCTTAGGAAGCCTGGTGACATCTACGCTTAACACATATTCTAATTATATGGTGCATGACAAAATAAACTACAGTGGCCATGTTTCGGGAAATTCAGGGAAAACGTTAACGCTGGAGTTTCTCAATCAACGTCACTATCGCGCACAGCAATGTTTTATGTCTGTCCGCCTGGTCGATCATGCGAACGGCGAGGTTATGCTGGATAAACGTTACTTCATTACGGGGTCTAATGAGGTTGCGATCCAGAATGATTTACTGAGCAATTTATCATCGGCGCTCTCGCTATCCTGGTCAGACAAAATGACGGAAATGATGAGCCATTATCAACCCATTAAAAGTCAGTCTCTGGCACATTTTTTTGAAGCACATCAGTTGTTAATGCAGGGGGATGCTGCATCGCTAAACAAAGCCAGTGAAATCCTCGAAGACGTGGCGAAACAGTCCCCGGAATTTACCTATGTTAATGCTGAAAAAGCATTGATCGATATTTTTCGCCATACGCAGCAGTTGCTTGATGACAAACAGCTTAAAACGTTATATGCCTCGATGGAGAAAATTCGTAACAGCCCAGGGATCAAGGATTCAGCGATTTACTATCAGATTAAAACTGTCGATTTGTTAGATCGTGGCAACGTGGAGGAGGCGTATCAGGCAATTAATCTTGGTATCAGAAATGAACTCTCCTGGCTAAACTATATCCTGCTGGGAAAAGTCTACGAAATGAAAGGCGAAAACCGTCTTGCTGCTGATGCCTATATTACCGCATTTAATTTGCGTCCTGGTGAAAACACGCTGTACTGGATTAAAAACGGAATATTCCAGACATCGCTAAACCGCATCGTACCCTACCTTGAAAATTATTCTTCAGTAGAATAAATGAAGCCTTATCATATTTTTTCTTAAATAATATGATAAGGCGTTTTTTTCATGTCATCAGTCACCGTATTTATATTTTACGTAATCCATCATAAGTCAGAAAAACTACGGTTTTACCCTTAAGGAGATTGCTTTAACTGGTTGATAATCAATAAAATTTATCTTTTCATGATAACCGTAGATAATCCAGATAACCTTTATGATTCTCTAAAAAACATCATTTATATATCGTTTATTGTTTATTCATTTTATCTTTAGGACTTCATTCTCCTGAATTAGTACCCTTTTCTGTAGTCGGCCAGTTTGCAGCGTTGTTTACATGTTGACTTGTGCCTTGAATATTAAATCCAGGAGAGTGAAAATATGAGTTCTGCCAAACAGATCGGGCTATTTGCCTGTACTGGCGTGGTAGCCGGTAATATGATGGGAAGCGGGATTGCATTATTACCCGCGAATCTTGCCAGCATTGGTGGTATTGCCATCTGGGGATGGGTTATCTCTATTATTGGCGCGATGTCGCTGGCTTATGTTTATGCCCGCCTGGCGACAAAAAACCCGCAACAAGGTGGCCCAATTGCTTATGCGGGGGAAATCTCTCCGGCATTCGGATTCCAGACGGGTGTTCTTTATTATCACGCTAACTGGATTGGTAACCTCGCAATTGGTATTACCGCGGTTTCTTATCTTTCTACCTTCTTCCCTGTATTAAATAGCCCAATTCCAGCCGGTATTGCCTGTATTGCTATTGTCTGGATCTTTACCTTCATCAACATGCTTGGTGGTGCCTGGGTTAGCCGTTTGACAACTATTGGCCTGATGCTGGTACTGATTCCTGTCGCGCTGACTGCTGTTATTGGCTGGCACTGGTTTGATCTGGCGACTTACCAGGCAAACTGGAACACCTCCGGTACGACCGATAGCCGCGCTGTGATTAACAGTATTCTGCTCTGCCTGTGGGCTTTCGTTGGTGTTGAATCTGCTGCGGTGAGCAGCGGCATGGTGAAAAATCCAAAACGCACCGTTCCACTGGCAACTATGCTCGGAACGGCAATGGCCGGTCTTGTTTATATTGCTGCGACTCAGGTTCTTTCCGGTATGTTCCCTGCAGACCGCATGGCAGCGTCTGGCGCTCCGTTCGCCGTTAGCGCCGCGACCATGTTTGGTGGCTGGGCCGCGCCAGTGGTTTCTGCCTTTACCGCGTTCGCCTGTCTGACTTCCCTCGGTTCCTGGATGATGCTGGTTGGCCAGGCGGGTGTCCGTGCGGCAAACGACGGCAACTTCCCGAAAGTTTATGGTGAAGTTGACAGTAACAACATCCCTAAAAAAGGCCTGTTGCTTGCAGCGGTGAAAATGACCGTCCTGATGGTGCTGATAACCGTGATGAACTCTACCGGTGGTAAAGCTTCTGACCTGTTTGGCGTGCTGACCGGGATCGCAGTGCTGTTGACCATGCTCCCTTACTTCTACTCCTGTGTTGATCTGATTCGTTTCGAAGGCGTCAACCTGCGCAACGGCGCCAGCCTGGTTTGTTCAGTGCTGGGTTGTGTCTTCTGCTTCATCGCTCTGTCAGGCGCCACGTCCTTCGAGCTGACCGGTACATTTATCGTCAGCCTGATAATCCTGATGTTTTACGGTCGTAAATTGCACCAGCGCGAACATGCCGCTGACGACGTTAACGGCATAGACACCCACTAATTCCCTTCCTTTATCTGTGCTCCTCTCGTTCTCCCACAACGAGACGGGAGGAGCCTGTTCTATCAGGAGATATAAATATGAACGTTATCGCGATAATGAATCAGATGGGTGTTTACTTCAAAGAAGAGCCTATTCGTGAGTTGCATTGCGCCCTCGAAAAACGGGGCTTCCAGGTTGTCTATCCAAACGACCGTGAGGATCTGCTGAAGCTGATTGAAAATAATGCTCAACTTTGCGGCGTGATCTTCGACTGGGATAAGTACAATCTTGCGCTGTGCGAAGAAATCAGCGCCATGAATGAGTACATGCCACTGTATGCGTTTGCAAATACTCACTCTACCCTGGATGTCAGCCTGAACGAGCTGCGTATGCAGGTGCGTTTCTTCGAATACGCGCTGGGCGCGGCGGAAGATATCGCCTTAAAAATCAAACAAAACACTGACGAATATATCGATACCATTCTGCCGCCACTGACCAAAGCCCTGTTCAAATATGTTCGTGAAGGTAAGTACACATTCTGTACCCCTGGTCATATGAGCGGTACGGCATTCCTGAAAAGCCCGGTCGGTAGCATTTTCTATGACTTCTTTGGTGCAAACACCATGAAGTCAGACATCTCCATCTCGGTATCTGAGCTGGGATCTCTGTTGGATCACTCTGGTCCGCACAAAGAAGCGGAAGAGTATATTGCTCGCGTGTTCAACGCTGAACGCAGCTATATGGTCACCAACGGTACGTCAACCGCTAACAAAATCGTCGGTATGTATTCCGCTCCGGCGGGCAGTACTGTGCTGATTGACCGTAACTGCCACAAATCGCTGACTCATCTGATGATGATGAGCGATATTACGCCGATCTACTTCCGCCCGACCCGTAATGCTTACGGTATTTTAGGCGGCATTCCGCAGAGCGAATTTCAGCATGAAACCATCGCCAAACGCGTGAAAGAAACGCCGAATGCCACCTGGCCTGTACATGCTGTTATTACCAACTCGACTTATGACGGCCTGCTGTACAACACCGACTACATCAAGAAAAACGCTGGACGTAAAATCCATCCACTTTGATTCCGCCTGGGTGCCTTACACCAATTTCTCGCCAATTTACAAAGGTAAATGCGGGATGAGCGGTGGTCGTGTTGAAGGTAAAGTGATTTACGAAACTCAGTCTACGCATAAATTGCTCGCGGCGTTTTCTCAGGCATCCATGATCCATGTGAAAGGGGATGTCAACGAAGAGACGTTCAGCGAAGCCTATATGATGCACACCACGACTTCACCGCACTACGGTATTGTCGCATCGACGGAAACTGCGGCGGCAATGATGAAAGGAAATGCCGGTAAGCGTCTGATTGATGGCTCTATTAATCGTGCAATCCGGTTCCGTAAAGAGATTAAACGCTTAAAAGGTGAATCAGAAGGTTGGTTCTTTGATGTCTGGCAGCCAGAGCAGATTGACCAGGTTGAATGCTGGCCGCTCAATTCTGACAACGGCTGGCATGGTTTCCAGAACATTGACAACGAGCATATGTATCTGGACCCGATCAAAGTCACTCTGCTGACGCCGGGTATGACGAAAGACGGCACGATGGACGATTTCGGTATTCCGGCGAGCATTGTGGCGAAATACCTTGATGAACACGGCATTATCGTTGAGAAAACCGGTCCTTATAACCTGCTCTTCCTCTTCAGCATTGGTATCGATAAAACCAAAGCTCTGAGCCTGTTGCGTGGTCTGACCGAGTTCAAACGCGCCTTTGATTTAAACCTGCGTGTGAAAAACATGCTGCCGTCACTGTATCAGGAAGATCCTGAATTCTATGAAGACATGCGTATTCAGGAGCTGGCGCAGAATATTCATAAACTGATTTCTCACCATAATTTGCCAGATCTGATGTATCGCGCGTTCGAAGTTCTGCCTGAAATGGTGGTAACGCCGTATCGTGCATTCCAGAAAGAACTGCATAGTGAAGTGGAAGAAGTTTATCTGGATGACATGGTCGGTCGCGTGAACGCCAATATGATCCTGCCGTATCCTCCGGGTGTACCGCTGGTGATGCCTGGCGAAATGATCACCGCTGAAAGCCGTCCGGTACTGGAGTTCCTGCAGATGCTGTGTGAAATTGGCGCGCATTATCCGGGCTTTGAAACTGATATTCATGGTGCGTATCGCCAGCCCGATGGCCGTTATACCGTGAAGGTACTCAAGTAATTAAAGTGACAAGTTGATATAACAGTTTATTTCCTTCTGTCTTATATCGATCCATTGGAAGGGGCCGGTGAATACATGCTGTCGTTCACCGGCTTTATTTTTTTCCGCTGCCCATATCTGTTTTTGCACTATTCTTAATATCCATCTATTATTTTATGGCCTCACAACTAAGGTTAAATCCTGATGGTTTTCTTTTTCGTTGAATGCCAGTATGTGATAGTGCATATATAAAATCTTACTCAGAAAATCAAAGGCTATTTAAGTTATAAGGGAAAGATGTTCCCCTACTTAAGTACCACAGATAAATGTTGTTCTGTAAAAGAAACACCCGGTGTTAATCAGAGTAAACAAGGAGAAGCAAGATGGAAGGATATGAAATTACGATCAGCAACCGAAAAGTTAAGTTTAGCCATCAGGTATCGATTAGTTTTTTACTCAGTGTTATCGGTTTTTTTGCTTTTACGGCAGCAGTAATTTTGTTATGGCACAATTACAATATATAGGTAATGACTGGAAATTACGTATCACTATCAGGGATTCGATTGTGGAGATAGCTGACGTGAAGGTTTATTTTCTTTCACGTCAGCGAGTTGCATAGTCTGATGTTCACCAGACATGACCCGTTCAAACTATCACGGGGTATCAAATTGTCAAATTGTCTTATCGCTTGAGATAAGTGGGTACATTTATAATGTGGTTATTTAATTGCCTGGTCTGATTTATATCATGTAATCTGATATAAATCAGAGGGTTATGTTTTTATTTAAACACTGCACAAGCATTTAAGTCTAAATGACCAATCTCCGAAAAACAAGAGCTTCCCCCATCGCAACAATATGCTTTACCATTATCGAAACCGTGTGTTGCTGCGATATCAGTATCACTATACGCGCTAATCCAACCGTAAATTACCAGTTTCCCCCACTCTTTAAATAGCCCTCCATTGACCTGGCGATATGCAGGGGTCATTACATTATCCTGGAGTTCCACTACATGTGGCAGTTGCCCGTTTACACTTGCCACCCATAACTTGGTTTCTTCAGGGTTAAGTTTTTTCTCTGTATTGTGTTTGAAAAACTTTTCAATTGTAAAGCTATATACTGATATGCGACTAGTATTTTTATCGATTGCTTCTATATAAAATGTGTGTCCAACAAAGCTTTCATCAGCGTTATTAAATTTTACGACGCCATCCTGATTCACAGAAACAGGATTTCCGGATAAATCTTCTCTACAACGCCAGATAACGTTTCGATTATTCTTAACGTCACCATCAATTACCATTTGAAAATAAGCTTCCGGGAAAAGTGTTGTGGGGAAGTGTTTTTCTTGCATATCCTCGATGCAGTTAAACATATGACCGTTGACTAAAACATCTGTAATAATATTCATTATTCATCTCTAAAAGTTATCGATTAGTGTTACTGACATTTTTATCCACTCCTGGGATACTAAATGTACGAGGTATAGTTTGCGCTTTTTCTGGAAGAGAAGAATGTATAAGGTTATTATTTTCCCATTGTTAATAAATAACAAAGTAATTATGTGGTTGTTTGACTATTATATTTTTTATTATTTATTTAATATTATTAGTGCCGTCTGGTTATTGATGACTGGGATTGGTGACTTCACGGGAAATTCAGAGGAAAATATATCGCCGTGGGCATGACAGCGACGACAGTACGGATGTTTTTGCAATACCTTGAATTTACATGGTTTTATAGGCCGGATAAGGCGTTTACGCCGCATCCGGCAGGAAACTACGGACACTTTGCCTGTAGGTTAAATGCCAACCTTTTTTCTACACCTACTCAAGATGTCTGGCGAGCACGTCATTAATTGACTGTTCCAGCTCATCCATGACCTCTTTTGTCAGACGATTAAATTCAAAAGAGATTGTTCGGCCATTAATGCGTTTACGCGCGTATCGGTCTTTGTCATCAAAAGCCCACAGCGAAACCACCTTCGCTTTCTCTTTTTTAGGCAGCGAGATCAGCAAAGACGTTTTTTCTGAATAAGCTTCAGCAGCTTATTTTTAATCTCATCTTCCGCAAGGCCACCTTCGCTCAGAATAAGATCAATATCTTCTGAAATTTGTTCGATCAGCGTGCTCAGTTCGACATTTTTCTCGGCGAGACTTTCGTCCACCGCCGCCAGTAATTTGTAATCGGAAAAATGAAGTTCTGACTGCACCGGGAACAGTGAAACCAGCTCCTGCGGAACGGAGGCCGCCTGCATGGCGCGGGAGACTTTGGCCGGCGACAGTTTTTCCTGTGCGGCTATCTGTTTCTGATTCAGACCAGACGCTTTAAGCGCCATCAGGCGTAACCCGACTTCACGCAGGTTATGTTCTTTCGCCGTCTGAATATCTGCCGCCAGTTTACGGGCTTCATCGGCAGATACCGTTGAAGTGGTGACCAGTACTTTCAGCGGGGTATGACACAAAATGGCCGCCGCGCGTCTGCGGGAACCATCAATTATTTCCACGCCGTCTTCCCGCTCGATGCCGATGCAAGGGAAAAACTGTTGCAGACGAAGCGTGCGGGTAATGTCTTTCAGGGACTCGCTGGTCAGCGAAGTCTGATCGCGGCCATTGATCTCCTGAATGACATACGTCCCGTTTTCGACTTCATTGGCCGGGATTGTGCGCAATGAAAAAGTAACATGACGCCCAGTGGAGAGTGTAAAGACTTGCTCCTGAGACGGTCCGCCATCATCCTCGTGCAGTGCAGGGGTTTTGAAGGTACGGCCTATGGTGACTCTCTTGGCGCTCATCATACACCTCCATTGGTTCTGATAAATTCAATGCGGTCGAAGACTGCCCGGGCGAAATCTTCGGCGGCGTGGCGGGCATTTTTCAACGCCTCGCTGCTGCCGATATAGGTGGCTGGGTTTGCCGAGACAACGGTGTCGAAAGACTCGCCGCAACGCTCAAAGCCATCCAGTCGCGGTAACGCGACATCGAGCATGTCGCCGCCAAAAATTTCTTTCGCCAGACTATGGCAAAGCTTATGGTCGGCCTTATTCGACAGTTTTGACATAAAGCCGATATTGCCTTGCAGATTACACTTCATGCCAGATTCATTAATAATTTCAACCAGTTCAGGGAGTCTGGTTAAATATTTCAGCGTCGAGTGGAAATCAACCTGCGCAGGCGGAACCGGCGTTAACAGCAGATCGGCTGAGGCGATAGCATTTTTGAGAAACGCGTCAAGGTGTGGGCCGCTGTCGATAAAGATGAAATCGTAATCTTTGCGCAGTTTATCAATCACATTCTCTTTCAGCACCGCGTGAACATTTTGCCCCGGCAGGTGTTCGGCGCATAACTCATCCCAGCGTGAGGCGATAAACGCATCTTCAATTGAGGCTGGCAGTACGTCCACGCCCGGCACAATGGAAGGCACGATAAATTCTGAGAGTAGCTCTTCACGCGACACATTTTGCAGCATGGCCTGTGCGGAGGTGGCATCTACCATGCCAATGGCCCGTGTATGGTTGAGGAACATGGTTGCTGAAGACTGCGGATCGAGATCAACGACCAGGATGCGTAAGTCTTCATAAAGCAGGTGAGGGTGGGTGCGTAGCGCATGAGCCAGCGAAACGGTAGATACCGTTTTTGATACGCCACCTTTCAGGTTGCCGATGAAAACGGCAAATGCCGATGGATAGCGGTCGCGATATTTGGGAACCCCACGGTGATGGTAAATGTCGATAATGTTCTGAATCGACATCGCGTATTTGGTGGAGCTACCGGCGGGGCGCTTATCAAACACATAGCCGCTTTCTTCCATCTCGTTGACGGCGTAGTCAACGCTGGCGCGCGTGAGACGGGGCAGCCGGGCAAGCGCCGCCTTGGCATAGACCTGATAAAACTTGTTTTCCTGCAATTCTTCTTTCTGTGATTGAATTTGTTCGGTAAGAGAAAACAGCATTTTCTCTGAACGTTGCGCAACTTTTAACAGATGGACAGGCGTATCCATGATTTTCTGCCTTTATGCTGGAATGATGAATTTCGTCAAGAATGCTACATACAAGTGGCAAAGTAAACATTTCAGATGCAATAAGGTAAAAATAGCGGGTAGCGTCTCACTTATCCGCTGAGTAGTGAGCATCTCTGGGCGTTATTCGCCAGATCGGAGTGGGGCAGAAGGCCGGGTTACGTAGTGCTGATGACGTACATAAAGCGTCTGTCTGGATAATATCGTTGTTGCGTTGCGTTCAACCTGATGGAACTCTGATAGCACTATTTTCCGACAATACGCGTCAGGGCTATAGTCCAAAAACATCGGTAATATCAGGGTATTTTTGATAAAAAAGCCTGCGCAATAAATGTTGCGCAGGCTATTGGTACGACAGAACCTTTTATTTACATAGAATAACTCCAGTAAATGGATCTGGCGCATATACGCTCCCTGTCGTACTTGAGCCGTCAGTGGCAGTTAAATACTTGTAATACATTACACTTGAATTACCAGTTTTATATCCATATGAAATAATAGTTTGTTCTGGAGCAGTGATACTGTAAGTTTCTCCGGTTAGTTTATGGCTTGCTATAAAATACTGAGTACCTTCGTATAAACCACGTATTCCGTCATGGTTCCCGGAACTTCTGCATTGATTCGGGTAACCTGCATATCGAGCCAGATTGGTCACAGGGACTTTTGCTACAGCCAGTAAGTCTATTGTAGGAGACGTTTGTGTTATGCCCGTCTCATTGTCAGTAAAGGTTAGCGTTCCTGTAACAATGCTTCCTTTGGTTACCGTTGCCATGACTGTAGTACCGTTTATCGGGATGCCATTTGTTGCTGTTAATGTCCAACGAGAGCTATCAACAGCTTTATTTCCTGCTGTGACGAATTGCACGGGCTTATTTAAAGGCAATATAAAACCGCTCATATCAGACCACTCCAGAATGCTTTTATCAACCTGGTTTAATGGTTTAATAAGCGGCGTCACGCGAGGGTATGCTTTCAAAGCAAAAGGTGCATTATTAACAGTATAAGATGCGCTTATTTCAGCGTCCGTCGTAGCATCGACAAGTTCATCGGGTTTGATGGCAATAGTAGCAATACCATCAGCATCTGTTTTACCTGCAGTTATCGTTGCATTATAGGCAACCGTCATATCTACATCAGCATCTGGCACTGGGTTGCTATATTTATCGCGCAATGTCACGCTGCACTGAAATTCTGTGCCTGCGAGTCCTTTACAGTCAGTTGCTGTTGAGTTTGTCGGATCAGCCGGGCCGGCAATAAAGCTAACTTTGCTACTTGCCGCAACTTTACTCCCACCGTTTACACTGGCCGATATTTGAACATCAGAAACAGCCTTTGAGCTGCTCATGGTGATCATGGCTTTACCGTCGGCTCCAGTGGTACTGGTACTGGCGGACAGTACCGTGTTGGCATTGTCCACACTCCAGTTCAGAGCTGCACCGCTCACCGCGTTGCCGTTGGCATCGGTGACGAGGACGGTACAGGTAACCTGATCAGTGCCATCGGCGACGACCTGGGTTTTGTCGACCTGGACGTCAGACAGGGTCGTGGTGGCAATATTACCAATCATCTTCACCGTTACGGTCTGACTGGACTGATTAATACTCGCTGTAATTTGCGACGCACCGGCTTTGGTGGCGGAATAGGTAATTTCCGCAATACCCTGGCTGTTAGTAACGCTGTAATTATTGGTCTGGAAAGTTCCTGTTGCATCATCCGAACTCCAGTTAACCCGTTGATTGGCAACTGGATGTCCGGTTTTGTCCGTTACTGTAGCTTTCAGCGTTATGTTATCACCTGCGGGCACATCCGTTGTTGTGGACGGGGTGAGCGCCGTCACAGTGGCGGTAGCCGCGTCGGCAGCAAAACTGATAGTTTCAGACGACTGATTTACGCCATTAACGGTTGCTACAGCCTGATAAGCGAGCACATCCTCTGAGGTGAGTGTTGCTGTAACCTGACCTTTGGCATCAGTTTTTTGCGGACTGCTGGTAAGATGATATTTACCTGTTGCTGGCTGAACCTGCCATGTCACTTCACTCTGGCTGACGAGGTTTTTGTATTCATCTTCCACGGTGGCGGTCAGGGTAACCACATCCTTGCCGTTCGCCGTCGCGCTGTTTTTACTGACGCTGACGTTAACCGGTTTTGCACTCTGTATATCAGGCGTGATGGTTAGCTGCACGGTTTTCTGGCTGTGGTTGTCGCTGGATGCCGTAATGGTGGTGACTTTCGCGAGCGTACTGCTGTAAGTCACCTTCGCGCTACCCTGCGCATCGGTATTCGACGTTGTTTCACTGAAAACGCCAGCGGCATTGTCAGACTGCCAGACAACAGGTTTATTCGCTACCGGGTGACCGGACGCGTCCAGAACCTGTGCAGTCAATGTGACGATACCTTTACCGGCAGCAACACTGGTGTTGTCCGCCGCCAGGTTTTGCAGTGTGGCAGACGTCGCATCTTCGGTGAACTTCACACTGTCTGATGTCGCCAGCACTCCGTTGGCTATGTGAGCAATGTTACCGCTGATCTTATGTTCCCCGCGTTGTTTTGAGGTCAGAGATACCGTCACATTACCGTTGCTGTCTGATGTGCTGGACGCCGCCGACAGAAGACCCGTGGCAGGTATTGCTGCCCAGTTGATGCTGATGCCCGACAGCGGGTTATTGTTTGCATCCACCACAGTCCACGTGAAAACAACTTCATCGGTGCCGTTAGCAAGAGCGTTCTGTTTACTGAGCTTCAGGTCGGTAAGCTGCGCGGTGCGGGTGTCGCCAATAAAGGTTACCTGCGGCGCATTAAACGCACTGCCTGCTTCTGCCTGTGCCGAGAGGCTGACCGTACCGGTTTTGAGCGCCGACAGCGTGACGGAAGCGACGCCTGAGGCACTGGTTGTTGCGCTCGGTGCTGAAAGTGTACGCCCGTACCAGAGGCGTTCCAGGTCACTTTATGATTTGTAACCGGGTTGCCTTTAGCATCTTTTACTGCTGCGGTGTAGGTAATAAGCGCCTTGCCGTCGGCAATAGCCTGCGTTTTATCCACGGTGACATCAGTCACTTTTGCCGAAGTGCTGTCGGCAATAAAGTGCAGACTATGAGAAGCCACTGCGGCTCCAGCTACGCTGCTGGCAGAAACCACCACATCTCCGCTTGACTCAGAGGTAAGCGTTACCACGCTGTTACCACTGGCATCAGTGGTGTTCTGTGCGGTACTTAGAGTTCCCTTGCCGGACGTAATGACCCACTTCACCAGGCTGCCGGACACTGGGTGCTTGCTGGCATCACTGACCTGTGCTGTCAGTTGAATGGCATCATTCAGGTTGGCGACGGCGGTTTCTTTATTGGCGTTAAGCGAAGTCACCGCGGCGGTTCTACTGTCCGCCATAAAATGCAGAACTGGAGAAGTCAGCTTCTGCCCCTGCAGAGTGGCTGTCAGCGTAACCTCTTCCACCGCCGGAGAACTGGCCTGGATACTGACATTTCCCTGGTCATCCGTCTGGGTGGTTGTGGCAGATAACTGAGCGGTATTGCTGGTTGAACTCCAGTCTATCTGGATATTTTTTAACGGATTACCCTGCGCATCTTCAACGACGGCGGACAGCGTGGCGTAGTCCTTTCCGTCGGCCAGCAACGTGGTTTTATCCGGCGCGATGTTTTTCAGCACGGCGCTTTGGGTGTCGGCAATGAAAGTTAGCGTGGTGTTTTTTTTCGCTGCACCGTTCGCGGTGGTAGCGGAAACAGTAGTCTGTCCGGCGTGAGTGGAGGTGAAACGCATGGTCGCAACCCCCTGATTATCCGCAAGACTGTTGGTGCTGGCGAAGATCAGCGTCGGATCGTTGCTGCTCCAGTTAACCTGCGCGCCTGGCAGGATATTGCCGTTCGCATCTTTCACCGTGACCGACCAGGTCATCGATTCGTTGCCATCGGCCACGGCCTGGGTTTTGTCGACTTTACTGTCAGACAGAGTGGCGGTGGCCATATCACCGATAATATTCACCGTTATATCCCGGCTGGTTTGATTCGAGCTCGCCGTGATGTGCGTGGCCCCGGCACGGGTGGCCTTATATTTTATATCCGCAATACCCAGACTGTTGGTTTCGCTGGCATCAGCTGGCGAGAAATCGCCAGTGGTGTTATCAGAACTCCAGTAAACTATTTGCTTTGCAACAGGATGACCGCTGCTGTCAGTCACTGCGGCCCGCAGCGTAATAATATCTTTGCCCGCAATAACATCGGATGTTGTGGGAGAAGTGAGCGCGACAACACCGATAGTGGCAGCGTCGACATCAAAGCTGATGGTGGCAGACGATTTGCTCATACCGTTGGCGGTTGCCACGGCCTGGCAGGCGACCACATCCTCTGAAGCCAGCGTTGCGGTAACCCGGCCCTGAGCATCGGTTTTTTGTGGACTACCGGTAAGATGGTACTTACCTGTCGGCTGGATCTGCCAGCTAACATCCTGCTGACTGACAGGGTTCCGGTATTTATCTTCCACAGTAGCGGTCAGGGTGACCACATCCTTGCCGTTCGCCGTCGCGCTGGTTTTATTGACATTGACGTCAATAGGTTTTGCGCTCTTGATATCGGGCGTGATGATCAGCTGCACCGTCTTCTGACTGTTATTGTCGCCGGATACCGTAATGGTGGTGGCCTGCGCACGGGTGCTGCTGTAGGTCACTTTCGCGTTGCCCTGGGCATCGGTATTCGAGGTGGTTTCACTGAAAACGCCGGCGGCATTGTCAGACTTCCAGGCGACAGATTTGTTTGCCACCGGATGACCGGACGCGTCCAGCACCTGAGTGGTCAGCGTGACGCTGTCTGTACCGGCGGTGATACTGGTTTTGTCGGCATTCAGGGCGGACAGTCTGGCAGTGGCGGCATCTTCGGTGAATGTCACACTGTTTGAGATAACCGGTTTGCCGTTCACCTGGCCGGTAACCTGATGCGCGCCACGTTGTGTTGAGGTCAGGGATACCGTCACGTTACCGTTGCTGTCTGACGTACCAGTTGCGGTGGACAGGTGACCAGTGGCAGGCGTTGCGGTCCAGCTGACAATGATACCCGACAATGGATTATTGTTTGCATCCATCACCACACCGGTGAAGGTCACTTCGTCGGTGCTGTTGGCGAGCGCGTTTTGTTTACTGGCCTCAGGTTGGTAAGCTGCGCGGTGCGGGGGTCACCGATAAAGGTGACCTGCGGCGCATTAAACGCCAGACCGGCTTCTGCCTGTGCCGAGAGACTGACCGTACCGGCTTTGAGTGCTGACAGCGTGACGGAAGCGACGCCTGAGGCGTTGGTTGTTGCGCTTGGTACAGAAAGCTTAACGCCAGCAGCGGAGGTATGCCATGTCACGTTATGGCTGGCAAGGGCGTTACCTTTATCATCTTTTACCGTCGCGGTGTAGGTTACAGACTCTTTTCCGTCGGCAATGGCCTGTTTTTTATCCACGGTAACGTCGGTGACTTTTGCCGAAGCACTGTCAGCAATAAAGTGCAGGCTGTGAGAAGCCACTGTGCTACCGTTTTCGGTGCTGGCAGTCACCACTACATCTCCGCTTGAGGCGGATGTAAGCATGACCACGCTGTTGCCACTGGCATCGGTGGTGTTCTGCTCTGTGCTGAGTGCACCCTTCCCGGACGTAATGGCCCACTTCACCAGACTGCCGGACACCGGGTGCTGACTGGCATCACTGATTAGTGCAGTCAGTTGAATGGCATCATTCAGGTTGGCAACGGCGGTTTCTTTATTGGTGCTAAGCGATGTTACTGCTGCGCTTTTATTATCAACCGTAAAATGCAAGGTTGGGGAGGTCATCTTCTGTCCCAGGAGGGTAGCAGTCAGTGCCACATCTTCCACAGCAGAGGAGCTCACCTGGGTGGTGGCTTTGCCATCATCATCCGTCAGCGCGGTTGTCGGGGTAAAATGTGCGGTGATGCTGAGGGTACTCCAGTCGATCTGGACATTCTTTAATGGGTTACCCAGCGCATCTTCCGCAATAACGGTCAGCGTTGCGTTCTCTTTCCCGTCGGCCAACAGTGTGGTTTTATCCGGCGTGATGTTTTTCAGCACGGCGCTTTTGGCGTCGGCAGAAAAAGTCAGTGGGGCGGAGTGCTTCGCTGCCGCTTTACTGGTTGCCTCGTCTCCGGTAGTGGCGGAAACGGTAACCTGTCCGGCACCGGTGGAGGTGAGAAGCATGGTTGCCACGCCGTTCGGATTGGTCTGGCTCTGGCTGCCAGCCAGATGCGCAGTGGTGCTACCTGCGCCAAGAGCCCAGTTCACGGTCTGCTCTGGTAACGGGTGGTTGCTGGCATCGGTTACGATGGCCTGCAGGGTGATGATGTCCTGACCATCGGCGATAGCGGCAGTTTTATCGCCATCAATCTGACTGACCACGGCGCTGGCGTTATCTGCAATAAACTGAATTGCTTCACTTTTAACTACTTCGCCGTTATCAAGATGGGCGCTGATTGTTGCGCTCAGAAGTTGGGTGCTGCTCAGTGAGATGCTGGCATTCCCCTTGTCATCGGTGAGAACGGACGTTGCCGACAGGATCGCCTGTGCATTATCCGTGGTCCAGGTCACGGGAACGCCTGGAACCGGATTACCCGTCGCATCCACGACGTGCGCCGTAAGATTTATGGCATCTTTGCCGTTAGCCAGGGCTGACGTTACCGACGCGGTTATTCCGTGGGCGGCGAAACGCTCGCTGGCGGCGGGAGATTCGAGGGTAATGGTAGTGCCGCTAATCTTCTGGGTTTTGTTATAGAAAACATCGACAGTTGCCAGCCCAGGAATATTACTGGCATGGAAGGTACTGACATACACGCCGGGCGAGGGTTCTTTAAACGCCGAGATACTGGCTAGCGTCTGCGCTGGTGTGGTTACCGGAGGGAGAGTCGCTTTCTTTTGCAGTCTGGCTTTCTTTTGTGGCTTTTGTTGTTTTGGGGCGCCTTGCGTGATTTGAGCGCTGAGGTTGGCTGCTTGTCCGGTGATTTTCTCACCACTGGCGGTGGTCAGCGTTACGCTAATCGATGTGCTGCTTGCCCCATCCGCTGGCAACGTTGTTTTAGCGGCGCTGACGGTGGCGATTGCTTGTTGAATATTAAAACTATCAACCTGCACAGTCATGTACGCCAGAGGTGACTGGTTACCTTTCGTATCCAGAGCCGTAGCGGAAACAACATAGACATTCTTCACGGCGTTGCCGGTATGATAATGCGGGAGCGTGACGGACCAGGCGCCATTTTTCTCGCTGATGTTGCCGCCGTTTTTCAGCAGACTCTCGGCCTGCCAGTGGATGTGATCAAGTGGATATTTGCTCTTCACCTGCACATTTACTGGTAGAGTCATTGATTCAGTGCCGGAAATTTTATCCTGCAGGGTCAGCCAGATAACCTGCTGCTTACGGTACTCCAGTACAATGTTATTGTTTCTGTTCACCAGCTCGTAGCGGCTACCCATCAGCGTTCTGCTGGCGCCGACCGCTTCTGGATCGAGGTGGCTAGCCAGGGACTCGCCCATCTTCCAGTTAAGATTGAGATTTACCTGGATGTCGTTCTGATCACCTTTACCCATTTTCTGGTTCAGGCCCACGGTCATTAGTGGGAATGGTGTGTAGCTGACGCCCAGCGTCATGGCCCACGGGTCGCGCAGGCGCTTGTCACTGTTATTCTGCGAGAGCGCCACTTCCTGACCAAAGTACTGTTCCCACGCCAGTTCTGCACCTAACTGTGGATAAACGGGTAAATACCCCTCGGCGCGAATGTCATAACCATTGGCGACGCGTTCCTGATAATCGTCATAACGTTTTGAGTTTTTCCAGCCGGAAAGTCGGCGATAGCCGTTTGCGCTCAGGCGGAAGAAATCGCTGCCCAGTTCCGCTCCGACGCCCAGACGCTGGTGTTTATTACCAGAGATTTGTTGATCGTAAAAAGTGTTGACGCCCCACATCCAGTGGTCAGCGAAGTAGCGATAACCAATACCGATATTGGCGATATCGCGATCATCATTGCGGCGGGCTCCAACCTGGGTAAACACGAGATCCTGCTTCTTGTTGTCGTAAAGAGGCACCAGGAGATCCACGCTGGCATTATTGAGTGCCATTTTGCGGTCCAGGCTCGCGTTAACTTTGGCGGTTCCGAACTGCTGCAACCACTGCTGCACTTCACTGGTTGCAATCGAAGACGTGCTGCCGATAGCTGAGGAGATCAGCGCATCTGTTCTGTTGCTCTGCTTTAATAATTCAGCCGTGCTGGTAATTACCGAGGCGATTTTTTTATCGTCACCCTCATTCTGTTCCGCCGCTTTTGTAGTACGTTTCCCTTTTTCTTCTTGTCTGGACTTATTCTCCGGCGAATTCGTTGCCGCCTGAGCAGGGAACGTAAAGACAAAGGAGTTCATAAAAATAACCGTGAGCTGCAAAAATATTTGCAGGCAGGCCGTGAGTCTTTGTTTCATAATAACATCAGTCTGTTGTTTGAAATTTGTTAATAAACGGCGGACAGTATTTAAATATATCTGGGCCAATCTTCCTTAAGGTACTTTTTGTTCTGTCCAATTTTCCTGAAGCAGGCGGCGGAACAGCGTATGGCTGACGTTTATTTGAACGCCGGTGGTAATGTGTTTAATTTATGTCTTCTGACCTGGGAGGTGATAGAGACTAAAGAATATTAATGAATTTTTGTTAATAATGGAATATTCGGATAGTTGTGATTTTATATGTGTTTTTCAATGAAAACATACTGTTATGCATAACAGTTGCTATAATTCCTGGTGGTGTTGTTCTTAACAAGAAAATATAGGTATGGTTGCTATGTAAAATCACAGCATAAAATTCCATTATTAGTGCATTGGTTGGTGTGAATGCTATTATTATTTATCTTTGTGCTATGACTATATTTATGTATATCAGTGACTTAACTTTCTTTGGTGTCGCGTTTTATATTGAATTATGTTGTTTGGGTTTTTATTTTTATTAGGGGGTTTACCTTAATTTGTTTTGATGCCAATGAGCGTTCTATTTTAAAAGGTGGAATAACCACGTAATTCTGCATAATTTGATTGATTGCAGTCGCGGGATGTATGGCATTATGGGCCGTAAAAATATCATAGTCCAATCAGGTTAAATATATCCATAAATGGCAGCATTTCCATCATTTAGTTAGCGATAATTGTTACTGCGCTATAACTGAAAAATTTATCGGTGTGCTGATGTCAGTCAGAAGGCATATCCACCAGGTTATAAGGATAAGAGCGATGTTTAAAAGAGTATTACTTACCGGGGCCGGTTTGCTTGCATTGGCACCATCTACATACGCAGCCCAGAGTATCAACTTTTCTCCTGATAGTGTGTCAGTTGAAACATCCCTTTCGGTATTAAACGGCGAGTCTCGCGAGTTTGTTTATGATGAAGGGGCTAAAGCAAGCCAGCTTAACTGGAAAATTAACAATGCGCCGATTATTAAAGCTGGCATTACCTGGGAGCCATTATCATGGTTGTCGCTGAATGCAAATGGGTGGACGACGCTGGCATCTCGCGGTTCAGGCATGGATGATTATGACTGGTCTTATCCGTCACAAAGTCACTGGAGTGACTGGTCAGGCAGCCCTGATACGCATCTGAATTTTGCCAACCAGTTTGATCTGAACGTTACTGGCTGGTTGCTGAAAGAAAATATCTTTAAGCTCGGTGCTTTGGTGGGGTATCAGGAAACTCGTTTTAGTTGGCTGGCTGAGGGCGGGCATTATTCCTATGATAATGGCGCGGAGGTGGGCGATTTCCCGCGCGGTGAACGTACCATTGGTTACCAGCAGAAATACCGGGTGCCTTACTTAGGGCTGACGGGGAAATATGTTTACCAGGATTTTGATATCACTGCACAGTTTAAATTCAGTCCGTGGGTAGAAGCTCGCGACCACGATGAGCATTACATGCGTGACCTGAGTTTTAACGAAAGTGCCAGTAATTCAAACTATTACTCAGGAACTATCAACGCGGGATATAACATTACTTCCCAGGCTCGTGTCTTCACTGAATTGAGCTGGACGCGTTTCTCTGAAGGCAGGGGGGACTCAACTGTGCATGATAAAGTCACCGGTGATTCTGAACATTACAATGATGCTGCAGGTATTCAAAACTATAACTACGCCATTGGTGCAGGGATTGAGTACCGCTTCTGATGGTTAAATGCGTCTTCAGGGGGCAGTAAACGCCCCCGAGTTTAAATAAAAATTACGTAGTTACAACATCCTGATAATTTCCCCATCCGTTGCAGCAGCCGTCTTGCCAACATTAAGTACCTTTAGTCAGTAACACTCTGGTGAAAAATTCAGTTATCCAGTATGTATAGCAATTGCTACACAGCAATAATCTGCTATGCTGTATAGCAAATGCTATACGGAGTGTTACCATGAAATCAGATGTCCAACTCAACCTTCGCGCCAGAGAATCCCAGCGGGCGCTGATAGATACGGCAGCAGAAATTCTGCATAAGTCGCGCACGGATTTTATCCTCGAAATGGCTTGCCAGGCCGCAGAGAATGTCATTCTTGAACGCAGGGTATTTAATCTGAACGAGGAGCAGTATGCCGAGTTTATCGATATGATCGATGCACCGGTAGAATCTAACCCAGCATTAGAAAAACTTCTGGCAAGGAAACCACAGTGGGATTTGTAACTCAGCCTGAACCTTTATCGAGTTCTCATCAACTTGCGGAATTTGTTAGCGGTGAGGCTGTTCTGGATGAATGGTTAAAACACCGGGGATTAAAGAATCAGGCGCTTGGGGCTGCGCGGACGTTTGTTATCTGCAAGCAAGAGACAAAACGTGTAGTTGGTTATTACTCACTTGCAACCGGTAGTGTGAATCATGTCGAAGCAACGGGAAATATTCGCCGTAATATGCCTGACCCCATACCGGTGATTATCCTGGCTCGTCTGGCGGTCGATCTTTCGTTCCACGGTAAAGGACTGGGCGCCGATCTGCTTCATGATGCGGTATTGCGATGCTACAGAGTCGCTGAAAATATCGGCGTTCGCGCCATTATGGTTCATGCGCTTACTGACACTGCCCGACGCTTTTACCTGCATCATGGTTTTAAAGCATCACAAACGCAGGAGAGAACGTTGTTTCTCCGACTGCCGTAATAATGGGGGCAAGGGAGATTGAAATGTGCATACTGAGGGCTTACAGATGTGTTATTTAACATAATCTTTGTTATATGTACTTTAAAATCAATAAGTTACTTGTTTATACGATTTATTGTAGGCACTTAGGCATGGCTTGCGATAAATGTCACTCGGCCCAGTCGGTTAACAGAACAGCAATATAGAACATTAAGCGCGATAGATCAGTTATAGACGCGGACGGCGCTGTTGAGTGTCTGCTGTGAAGCAGACATTTAATTAAATAAATGACGGGTTAACGATATTGCTCGTTCTCCACGGTTTCCGGATTTTAAGCAAAGCTTTTTGTAAGTTATCAATTGTCACAGATCCAAGAGCAATCCTACAACGCTTATAGCGTTTATGCCTTGGGGTATACCCTAACTGTGCGACCATCGCTTACCACAAGCGAAAATTTCAGTTTCATCTGGCGTGAGCCAACAACAATGGATAGCGGGTCCGTTGGGTTTCGATCACAGGTAGTTACGGTTAATCATCTTCTGCTGTACCAAGGGATGAAAAGTCTCAGGGTTCCTCCCCAGAATACGCCATCAATAAGTCCTGTTACACCGCCAAATAACATACAAAAACTTGCGGATGACCGTAATCCCGGTTGCAGATAAATGGCTGAAGTAAGTATGAACTTCATGCAAAAAGTAATCACCAATCAGCCCCAGGGTCAGCGGCGTCCCAGCCCTGATAATCATGCCCGGATTATCTGAATCTCTCAGCGGTGGCTGTAAGCGCCACAACCTGTATCCAAGAGCGGTGCCTGCGAGCAGTCCTGCTGCCATCATTGAAAGGCTTGCGCCAGCAAGTGCTGTCTCAGTGATAACACCATATGCCCCCCAGACAAGAAAAAGCACTGGGAGAAAAAACAACCGCCTGATTGTCATCTCCCGGACATAAAGAGCAGCAAAGCCGCGTCGCAGTAAAAAAGCCAGCAGGATCCATACCCAGACAGGTGTATCTCTTAAAAAGATTGCAATATTCATAAGTTGTCCCAGTTACGAAAGTTAATCTTTTTCAGTACAGGTGAATCGGCAAACCATTACTTTTCAGTGGTATTGTTATTCGATATTTTATTTCCTGACCGAAGAATTTTCTGCAACCTGCGTTGTTGCCATAAGGCGATTTTCCCTCGCATGATAAACACGCGTATTCCCCTGAGTATGACAAGTCCTCCCCATATAACAGCTACCACGACGGACCAGTAACTTTCCGGGGTAAATAGATAGTTAATTATCATTAATGCTGTGCATACCAGAACAGCAGTAACCAGAATCCGATAAAACCGGGTTTCCTGTGCTACCTGAATTTTGGCTTCGCTGATGCGTTCATCAAGAGCCTGGCTGGCAACGTAAGTCTCTTCCGAGAGATCAGAAACATTTATATCAAAGGCTGAAGCGATCGCACTGAGTGTTTCCAGACTCGGCTTCTGGCCTTTTTCAGTTCGCTGCACAGTCCTTACAGAAAGAGAGGCGACTTCAGCCAGTTGTTCCTGCGACCATGCCTTTCTCAGACGATATGTTTTCACCTTTTCAGCGACAGTCATCATTGTTCCCGTTCTCTGCAATGTCTGTGACAATAATACTTGCACATCAGTCCGGCACCGTATACGACACCACCATGACAGCAAGGCGACACGCCAGTGTCATAAGGTCGGCCCCCTGCACATTCAGTTGGGTCTGGAGCTGGGTGACAGCCGCAGCTTCCCGATCTTTCCGTCGACTTCCAGCATCAGCGGAACGTCTGAATTTATGCTGAATATAGAGAAACTGAAGTAAAAGAGGTGCAGGATTATCCCTTACTGGTGATGCCGCAGTAATGATGATTATCTCGTCATATCCGGATTCCGGTCACAAGGTTATGCTCCGTTTTTGTGGATAACCAGGTGTCCGTCAGCATGGCTCAACATATCATTCACCCGGCATAGTGGATTACCTACATACGGCTCACGAGTCCTGTGACCAGTGTCTGTCATGATGATGGATGCAGGGCTACCTGCGGCAAACTCTGATTCAGCCATGAAGCACACTATACCGGGTGCGCACTTTCACTGGATCCACTGCACAGGGTACAGTTTTCACTTCAGTATCATCGCGTTATCAGAGCCGATCATCATTCACGATACACTGTACCAGGTAAAGTTTCCTAACCGTGCCGTCACGCTATCAGGTATGGTGGCAATGACGTGATCCACTATACCGGGTACTGATCACATTCTTGGCTAAAATACACACAAAACACACAGGAAAGTCAGAAGAAAATGGACTGCATCGGGGTAATGGGGCTGACGCCACCCGGTGTAGTGGAGATGCACTCTACCTGTATGGTCGTTTTTTATCCGCGATCGCGGCTATCGCAGTGTTTATCCCGTAAAGCGGATAAAATGCGTTTGCAGATTGACTTTATCCTCACTAAAGGATAAAACTGAAAATATCCCCTAAAGCGGATAAACTTCTTGTGGACGTATGGCATGATGAGCTTTCCGATGATCTATAGCCCAACGCAATTAGCAAATGCAATGAAACTGGTTCGTCAGCAAAATGGCTGGACGCAGAGCGAGCTGGCGAAAAAAATCGGTATAAAACAGGCGACCATTTCCAATTTCGAAAACAACCCTGACAACACCACGCTAACAACATTTTTTAAGATATTACAGTCGCTTAAGCTATCAATGACGCTATGCGACACGAAAAATGCCTCGCCAGAATCAACTGATCAGCAAGATCTGGAGTGGTAATGCCTAAACTTGTCACGTGGATGAACAACCAGCGGGTAGGCGAGTTGACGAAGCTGGCCAACGGTGCCCATACCTTTAAGTATGCACCGGAGTGGTTAGCCAACCGTTATACCCGGCCATTGTCGCTTTCGCTGCCATTGCAGAGGGGGAATATCACCTCTGATGCCGTATTTAACTTCTTCGATAACCTGTTACCCGATAGCCCGATTGTACGCGACCGGATCGTTAAACGTTATCATGCTAAATCCAGACAACCGTTTGATTTATTGTCAGAAATCGGGCGAGACAGCGTTGGCGCTGTAACGTTATTACCAGAAGACGAAACCGTAACGCGCCCGATAATGGCATGGGAAAAGCTTACTGACGCCAGACTTGAAGAAGTGTTAACGGCTTATAAAGCAGATATCCCGCTAGGCATGATTAGGGAGGAAGATGACTTTCGCATCTCGGTTGCTGGCGCGCAGGAGAAGACCGCGCTGCTCAGAATGGGCAATGACTGGTGCATTCCGAAAGGAATAACGCCGACGACGCATATCATTAAATTGCCGATTGGTGAAATCAGGCAGCCCAACGCGACGCTCGATCTCAGTCAGAGTGTTGATAATGAATATTACTGTCTGCTGCTGGCGAAAGAACTCGGGTTGAATGTTCCCGACGCAGAAATCATTAAAGCGGGAAAGGTGCGCGCGTTAGCGGTCGAACGCTTTGACAGGCGCTGGAATACTGAACGAACGGTTTTACTTCGCTTGCCGCAGGAGGATATGTGTCAGACATTCGGTTTACCTTCATCGGTGAAATATGAATCTGACGGAGGCCCAGGCATCGCGCGGATCATGGCTTTTTTGATGGGTTCCAGCGAGGCGCTTCGCGATCGTTATGATTTTATGAAATTCCAGGTATTCCAGTGGTTGATTGGCGCGACGGACGGCCATGCGAAAAAATTTCTCAGTGTTTATCCAGGCCGGTGGCAGTTATCGACTCACGCCATTTTATGACATCATTTCAGCTTTTCCGGTATTGGGTGGCCCGGGAATACATATCAGCGATCTCAAACTGGCAATGGGGCTTAACGCATCCAAAGGCAGAAAAACGGCAATCGATAAAATTTATCCGCGACATTTTTTGGCGACAGCAAAGGCACTGAAATTTCCGGAAGTGCAGATGCATGAAATCCTTAGTGACTTTGCCAGAATGATTCCCGCAGCACTGGATAAGGTGAAGACTTCATTACCGGCAGATTTTCCGGAGAACGTGTTGACGGCAATTGAAACCAATGTGTTGAGGTTGCACGGTCGGTTAAGCCGAGAATATGGAAATGAGGGTATGAATTGATTAGATAAATTGATGTTTTTTACAGATGTCGCTGCTGTTTCAAGTGCCTGATCATCACCTTTCCCTCTGGCATAAACTCGGTCCCATACCGTACAAGTCCGATACCTCTCAGTTCCGCATCGATGGTGTAATGCAGCTCCCCGGGCACTTGCTGTTCGAGTAAAGTTACATTAAGGGACTGCAAACGTGGTTCATACTTGAGCAGGACACCGGCCAGCGTATCGATTAGCTCGTGGGCTGTTCCGGGCATGCCTTGCAGAAATTTGGTCATATCCGGCAAACCATAATCTTGGAGATGGGATATAGCCCCGGTCCGGGCGTTCAAAATACTCTGGATGTTATCCAGCACGGATAAAATGACCAGGTCTTCTTCGTTTACAACTTCAAGAGGAAACTCCCCTGTAAAGTTGCCAGTGAGAATTTCATATAACGATGCGGATTTTCTATTGGGCATTTTGACCTCAGGCCCCTTGCTGAAATAATTGACTTCTATTTTTAATTAATGCTGAACAGTCATGTATTATCGTCTATCATTTCAATGCCTGCTGGTTTTGTCACTTAGTGAATTCGTATGAATCATAGCCTTTAGGTCCTGGGTAACCTGGGTAAAGTAAAGAATGGGTATCACCGTACAGGAATTCTATACCGTCATATGCTCCCATATTGGAAGTGCCATAATACGGAGACGGTTTAAAAACCATCTCGCCAGATGCATTGTAAATAATAAAAAATAATCCTCGTCCTTTAAATATTTATAAAGCCACATGGGGGAGGTTATCCTTACATGGTAAACAATTACTTTATATTTATTGTCAGGGCTATTGATCTCATATATTTTTGAATGTGAAGAAGGAATGATCGTTGATGGTAGAATGAACCAAGCAACTACTAATACGACGATAAAAAATCCCTTCGGAATTCGCTTCATGATAAAATAACCACCTTACACTTGGTAAGGGTTTTGGCCATAAAATGCCTGAAACTACTTCGTGCTTAAGGAAAGAAATATTTTTTATTATTATAACGAATAGATAACTTATTATAAAACAACCACCCATAAGACAGACCCTTAGTGGATGCACAGAAAACCACTCATAAAATAGATAGAGCATTGCAAGTGCAGCGATAGTTAAATTTATTCTTAACGGTGTAAACAAAGTGAGCAGTAATATTGGGGGCACAATAACCAAAAAGAAAAAAGATATGAATATCATTCCGACAGTTCGATGAGAAGAAACGGTGAATACCTGCTCGTACATCCATGATGCTAATGAATAACCGCCTACCATAACTACAATGGCGGACATAAATGTAAGGACCATTATAATTATTTTATTTTTTCCAGATGCCATATTTCTCTAACTCCTCTTTAGTTATACTTTCTCCGAGTGATTTTGCATTGACATCATGTGATGTCTCTTCTACATCTACCGCAGGATAGGTTTTTCCAGACGGGGTAATCTTATACGAGAATTTTTTACTTGCATATAACGCACCCCTAAGAACAAAGAAATTATCATATTCATTCGTTGAATCTGATTTTTGCATGAGGGCATCTAATGGATTACCTGTGGCCCATGTCATACCCGTTTCTACGGTTGCTTTTATTGTATGGTATGTGCGGTAAGTGCCTACAGCAAAGGGAATTTGCCCTATTGCATCAGACCAATAAGGTATTTTATCAATAAGCGATAAAAGGAACTTCCCCCCTCCATCAGGAACATTCTTCCAGTCCCCGCTACCACCTGTCCTATAAGATAGTAGTGCTCTGTCTACTAATGCAAAGTCGGCAATGTCCTCCCATGAATATACTTTATATGCGTCCAGGGTATAATCGGCGTTATTAACAAAAAGTAACTCGCGATAGTTATCTGCTAAGGGCTCAAACCATTGATATGGAAATTTGTCATAAAGCTCTTGAGCTGTAATAATCGCAAAGTTATCTTCTTCAGTGCCACGCAAGATAAATAACACATCAGCATTTTTTCTAGTAATGATGAGAATGTTAGGTACTTTGACTTCATGAGGTGTATTATCTTTTTCTGGGGTTGTATTCCCCTTTATGCCCAACTCAGTCTTTCCATCCTTTGTGACAATGAGATAGCTCTTTCCATCTATTTCAACATTTAGTTTTTTCATGGTCTTTTACTCAACTTACAAATATCCAATATTCATGTTCACTGTCACTTTTATCTATATAACCATCTGTTCCGGAGCCAGAAAGTAATTCCTCCCCATCTGATGTTTCAACACGATAATTGACATTTGAAGAGAAGTTCAACTTTCTGTCGTAGTACTGAGAGATCATTGCCATCTGCTTCAATGACTCGATTGGTTGATCGGTTGCACCAGCAGCCATCGTCCGCTTCACTTTGCGCGTATACGACGCTGTCGTACCATACTCGACCTTCCCGGCCTCAAGCTTCAGATAACTGCCACCACCAATCAGCGTGATACGTTTTTTTTCCGGCAAAGGAGATGTCACTCGCTGAGCTCAGCGTCAGCTTCTTCTCAGCAAACAACCGCATGTTAGCGTTTTGTGCCTGGACATCGACTGGCCCTTCTCCGGATTTCAGGCTCAGTTGGCCGGTGCGGGCAAATAGCCCCAGCTTCTCCCCGGTCAAAGCGGTCGCATTGCCCATCACTCCAGCACTGAAGTCTTCTCCGGCGTTAACCGCCAGGTTCCGGCCAGCGGCCAGCTGCATATCTTCACCGCTGGTCATGACCATGCCTTCCGGCGCCGAGAAAAGCACCGCTTCATTGAGTGGTTTCAGGCGCTGCTCAAACATCTGTATCTGGCTGTCGACATCCCCTTTCAGCGCCTGCGCTTTTTCAGCGGCCATTTCCAGTTGTTGCAGTTGCTGATTAAGCCTGTCGATTTCCTTCAGTGCAGCATCCATGTCCAGAGCATCGCCCTGCGCTTTCGCCTGGGTATCCGCAGCGACAAAGAGTCCCTTTCCCGCTCTCAGGACTCCCCACTCATCGGTGCGCAGCTCTGTGCCTTTACCGCGAAGTTGTCCCTTGCTGTCCACCAGGTGCCCGTTGTTGAGCTGCGTCTTACCGTATTCCGTGGCGAGTTTGATGTGCTCCTCACCACGCTTGTCTTCCATGCGTAATTTTGAGTTGGCAGGAGTCCGGAGGATGTTCCGGGTGTGATTGTCCCGGTTCACAAGATCGGGATGTCCGGAGTCATGTAGTGCACAGGCGATGTATGGCAGATCAATATCGCCATTGCTGTACGCAATCGCCACTTCAGTGCCATCAGTGAGCGGCGTATGCCAGCCCAGCGTTTCACCGGCATAAGGTTTCGCCATTCTCAGCCACAGGTAACCGTAACCGTGTTCTGTCCCCTCCCGGTCGAAGTCCAGCTTCACCCGATAGCGCCCCTGCTCGTCCAGGTGTGCGTAGGTATCATTTTTTTCGCGGCTTTCGATCCGGGCCGGAAGCGTACCCGCGATGACCGGACGCGTGATCTCTGCCGGACGGAAGCAGTAACGTTCGGTGTAAGGCTGGCCCCAGACCGACACATGCAGACGGGAATCACGCGCTCCCCGGAATGTCACCAGCGTGAGGATCACACCCTCTTGCAGGGCCGTAATGACGTTGCCCTGCGGCTCCAGCACCTGCCCGGGTGTGAGGCGTGCAGCATTGCTGAACAGGTGAATACGGGCCGACCTGTTGAGCTCCCGCTCGTGGTGAAGTCGGGCGTAGAACGCGCCAGATTCGGTTTCCGGCTCCGGGCTGGCGTCATCACCCGCATCACGATAAGGTGCCGCGTAACGATAATGCCCCCCGATGGTGACAGCATCATTACGCACGCTGACCGCAGCATCCATCGGCGTGGTGGCTGTCCGGTAGTTGTAATCACGCGTGGTGACAGTGCCGGTGGCAATGTTGTGCCAGGTCCGCACATCCCAGACCGATTCTGCCGCACCGTCGAACAGGCTGATGCCTCGCTGTAGGGTAGTCGCACGTCAAACTGATAGTTAAGCTGGCTGTCGGCCAGTATGTAGGTATCCAGGCCACGCACGTCGTCCATTTCCGTGCGCCAGTAAATGCCCACCTCAGACAGAATGCGCTGAATGAACTGCAAATCCGTTTCCCGCCACTGAGTGATAATTTCACGCGGTGGGTAGGTGCGCTCCAGTCTGAATTCAAAATCGGGACCTTCCAGACCGTGTTTACGCAGCACCTGCTCAACCACCTCAGGAACGGACTGGTTCTGATATACCGCGCACTGTCGGGTATATCCCAGGAGCGCCAGGCGCGAACTGAGCGTAAGCCGGTAGTGAGACTGGTCCTTTGAGGTGGAAAGCCATTCCAGGCGGGTCACCATGCCGTGCACACTTTTACCGCTCCGCATCCGGAAAGAGGCATATTTCATCAGCACCTCTTCCGGGGGGATATTCGCCTGAAGCGTTGTGAACTCGATGTCCCAGCTGAAGGGTTCGCTCAGTGCTTCCCTGCCGTAAAAGCGCAGAACATCCGGCTTCACTGAGCTGTCAAAAATATCCAGAAAATATCGGGTCTGTCCGTCAAAAAGCGCTAACCAGTTATCCATCACGTCACTCCTTCACCGGCACGAGGCTGAGCCAGCCATCACCCAGTTCAATCGTGCGGGGGGTGTCCGGGTCCAGATCGTCACGGGTCAGCACCAGGCGCCAGCGGTTGTCCTTCTGATCCGGGCGGTTAAATAATCCCACCACCGCCACGAACTGAGCGTCTTCATCCATGGGCATATTGAGAGTCATGCTGCCTTTTGGCATCACCAGCAGCTCTTTAGACGCCAGTACGTCGTTTTTAAGTACCGTATCGGCATTGCGCAGCAGTGTCTGGTAATCGGCGGCATCAACCGCTTTACGATCCCTGAGCTGATAAACTCTCACCATCGTTGCCAGCGGTGTCTGTGCGCCATCAGCATTAATGGCCGTACGCGGGGTAAAATCCAGATGCAGCGTTTTGATTTTCTTGTAGAAGATGGATTTCGTGATGCTGACCGTACCGTCCGTGACAGCCTGAGTCAGACCGCAGCCAGCGAGCAGGCTACAGGCAATAAGCGTCAGCGCCCACCAACGGGTTACTGTTGCCATTCAAAAGTTCCTTTATTGAGAGTGGGAGTACGTGATTATTCGAAGCGGTAGTGCCCGTCTTCAGCGGACGGTAGCGCAGAACATTGCAACCCTTCATAGCAGCCCAGACTGACGGTCAGACTCCCCCGTCTATTGCTGAGCTTGCCTGCTTTCAGGCCCAGCAAGCCGGTGCGGCCCAGCTGGATACGTCTGCCTTTGCCAAGGCGTGGCTCAGGCAGCAATCGTACGGGTACGGTGAGGCGCAGTCGGGCGTCACTGCGGTAGCCGAGATAAACGCGCAGCAGGACCAGTAAATCGGTATGGAGAAAACCACCAGGTAACCACCCTTTGGCTTCCTCCGGATCTTCTGTCTCCAGCGTCACCAGTACCCGACTGCATGTTTCCTTTGCCGTTTTACCCAGCGTGGCTCGCTGAGAAAGACAGATGCGGTTCCCGGTACCCAACCCGCTACGGTTATCGATATGGACCTTAACCGGATCGGGCTCGGTGATAATTGCCCGGGTATTCGGTGCCAGCAGGCTCACCAGGGCCCGAATGCCTTCTGCATTGCGGGTGGGTAATCGCATGGTACCCAGCAAGGCCAGAAAGCGTGAAACCGGCGTTGCCACCTGTTCAGCGGTGCCCGGTATACCAAGGCCGACCAGCCCCAGCAGACACTGAGATGTGGCATCGCGGCCACCTGCCTCGAAGGTGGCCGGCCAGGCGTATTTTCGCCAGATCCGATAGTACTGGGTGGTGATGCGGTGGCTGAAAATATCCAGAAACGAGGTAACTGCCTCGTGTCCTTCGCGGCGCTGCGCAATGTCGTCCAGCCAGGACGTCGGCAGAGGGGAGTCCACGCCATACATCCCCAAAAATGTCGTACGGACCGTTGGGGGCAATGTCGGGTTGTCTTCGTCGGTCTCCACCGTTTTGAGGGTACTGACCGGGAAGCCCATACCAGGCCAGGGCCTGAATCGGACCGGATCGTTGGCTGGATGGCTGGAGGAGCCCAGTTTCGGCGCGTCCGGATTTTCCTGCTCCAGCAGCTGGCAGAAACGATAAAAATTGGCCCGCCAGATATCTTTGCTCAGGACTAGTGTTAGCCCGGTACGTACTGGCTGTGATTCTCGCGCCATCTCAGTCGTTTTCCTGTCGGTTGCAGCACCAGCGTGAGCTGGTTGAAGAGGTGAATATCAGCATAGCGCGCGAAGAACCGGTGCAGCATTTCGCCGAAGAGATTCACATCCCCCTCGCCTGCAAAATTATCCATGTTTAGCGTGACCTCTATGTCTACGCCCCGGAGCATAAAGCCCTTCTCAAAACGGCGGATCAGGGTGTGCTTCACGGCGACGATAGCTTCAAGCCGACGTCGGTTCATTTCATCATCGGTCCAGTCGTACAGCGCCAGCGTTCCCCGCAGGACCTCCGGATTGTCCATCATGCTGAGGAAGTTTGAGCCGAGGTGGCTCATCACCCGCCAGTGAAAACGGTCGTTTGCAGGGGGATACAGCGGTATCGTCGGTGCGGTAACGTTCAGTACCCTGACGGGCACTTTGCCGGTTTTTGCCACCCTGTCCAGGAGCGTACTTTCCAGCGCTGTGCGCGGAAGCTGCCCGTTGGTACCGGTTATTCGCATTGAAAGGGATTCTGGTTTATCGGACAGCTGCTCCAGCTCGAACGAACGCCCCCCGAGAATCAACCAGGTGTCATACAGGCCAGAGGGGCCACGTTTCACGCGGGTGTGGTAATAACGTTCAGGGGCATCGTGGCGCATCATACCGCCCCGGTGCCGGAAGCTGGTGAACGGTACATAGGGGTGTTTGCCATTCTTTACCGCGCCATGGATATTATCGACGCTGTAAATCTCGGTGTGACCATCCTGAAGACGCAACGGCCTGAGCAGGTATTCGTTATCCAGCGGGTTAAGCGTCAGCGGATCTGCCTCCAGGGTGAAGAGGTTGATGACCGATGCACAGTGCAGCCGGAAGTTTTCCGTTTCAAAAGGCAGATCGGATGACCAGGCTTCACTGAGCACGATGTCGATTTCAAACCAGGAGCTGGCTTCAGTGAGCCCGATGGTGTCGAGGCCACGCAGCTCAACAAACATAAATTTCGGTCGGAAGCTGAAATACTCCAGCAGCAGCTGGTAACCACTGAAGGCAGTATCGGCTTTCTTCCACAGGCCGTCATTGTCGTCAAAGCCCATGGGTTTGCACCAGCCATCAAACTGATGACGTTCGGTGTATGTCCCTGAATGGCTGGCGTACATGGCGTGAACGCGACGGGTCAATGCCAGGTGGAGTGCTGAACTGATCGGACTCTCTGCGTTGAGGAATATGGCGACTTTGTCGATCCCGGCTTTGCTCCAGTCCACTTTTTCAGGGCATTCGAAGCGCAAACGAATAGCAGAGCGGCCATCAGTTTCAGTATGAAGGCGGGCATCCGCAAGATGCAGTGGTTGCAGAGGAACATCACGAGTCGTCCGGTACTGGCAGGCGGTTTTATGCGGCCCGACAGGGCGTGATTGTACGGAGAAACCTTCGGCAAGAAGTTCAGCCTGACGAAGGCCACGCCAGTCAGGAGAGAATTCGACGATAGCCAGCGACGGGATGGTCCGCATATAGTGTGGCCACAGCAGACTCACCAGCCCTTCGGTCAGTTCCGGCAGGTCATCATCCAGCTTCTGACGCAAACGGCCCATCAGGAAGGCAAAACCTTCAAACAGGCGCTCTACATAAGGATCGCGGGCGCCGGGTTTATCCAGATTAAGCATCGCTGCCCGATCCGGATGGGCACGGGCGAACTCTTTACCCGCCTCACGCAGATAGCGCATCTCTGCTTCGTAATAACGAAGGGTTAAATCATCCATACAATTTTAAATCCTGATTTATTGAATTACTATTTAATTAGGTTCTTTTGTTATGTATATTTCTGATTTGAAATCATCTTGATAAGAATATGCATAAACAGAGAGAATCAGATCTTCTCCGTCATATTTTATATAGAATGGATCCAGAATGCCTTCTACGGGGATGATTCGTTTTGTTGTTTTTTGGTTAATGTTAGTTTTCCAGATACAACCTAATGCACCGCTATTGTCAAAATAAAATGTATTGTTGTCATCTCCCCATACATATTTCCGGGTATATCCAAAAATATCATCAGTGATTGAATTATCAGCCTTGTCCGCAAAAACATTCAATCCCTGGTCCGGACGGTTGGCTGGAAATACGTACATGCCTTCATCCGGGTCTTTGACGTAACCGTCACTTGAAGCAAGTCTCCATTTACTATCAGGTGATAGTAATGAAGCATTACACTCTGAAGCCCCACAATAACCCATCCATAATTTGGTTTCCTGGTTCAGTGCTTCTGCCTGCCCGGAGGAAATGTCTGAAATACCTTTACCTCCATCCGGACTTATAAACAAATAATGATATTCTTTATGTGAATCATTCCTGACAGAAAAGTACGCTAAAGAGTTTCCCTGAGCATCTCTGGCACGAGATATTATATCTACATTACCATCATACTGTTGAATGATGCGGGGGCTTATATCATCCACAAGCTCTACGAGAAGTGTAATGTTTTTACCTTGATACTGTCCACTAACAGAAATATAAATGTACAAATCACCTTTAATTTCCTGATATGTCAGTACTGACGACACATACATTTTTTCAAGATTAATTCCTCCGTCAAAACTATCAGATGAAAATATTTTTTTTTACAAGCCATGGCGAGTCGGTTATTGTAAATCCAGACCTTGTCTTAATTGGACCATCCAGCATTTCATCCAGTTTGTCTCCTTCACGGTTGAAAATATCATTGACATTCTGGAGATTGTTGCTTGCTGCTAAACTTCGATTGCGTATTAAATAGCTATTGGTAATCACCGTTAGAGATTTAATTAATCACTCTCTATCCAATAGATGAAACAGCTTTTCCCTCGATAGTCCTGGGTGGATCTCTATCACAATTTAATACATGCTCATCAGAAGATGTTTCCTGAGGCGCTGCTGGCAATTTATTAATGGCGACAATATGCATGCAATCTACTGTTGATGATACGTTAGGTTAATTTTCCGAAGCACTGGATGAAAAAGTGGTTGTTAAAAACAACAACTTGCAAGCACATATTAAACAGTGTGTAAATCGACTGGTATAGTTTTAAATCATAGATTCCACCTGGTTTTTAAAAGCATAACGTTTAGCATATGAAACGTTATGCTAAAAGAACATTAATATTTAATTTATTTTGCTGCTTACTCTTATTATCGCATTGTCGTAAACAGGGTTTTGTTTTTCATTTTTGGCTGCATTGTAGTAATTCAGGGCATCATGATACTGACCTTCCTTTTCGTATATTTTTCCTATATTATAATTTGCACCAGCCCGGATTGTTGCTGCATTTTTACCAGAGGCCAGTGTAATAGCTTTGCGGTTTGCCCATATAGCTTCAGCAGTACGACCAACCTTCTGATATACCAACCCGAGATTGCCATATGCCTTGCCATTTTCTGAATAGTTATTGACTGACTCTGTGAAAAAAGAAATTGCCTCTTCATATTGCTTCCGACGGTATGATTCTTCACCCTTAAGATTCAGCGCATTTGAAATATTAATTTGCTCAGCCCCCCAGTTTTGATGAGGCAACGTTGCGTTGCTATTTAAAAGTGGTGTTAAAACATAATCGATATCATCGGCATCGGCGGAAATACCTTTTATATTGTTCACATCTTCGATGGCACCATTTTCATTAACTTTAAAAACAGTCCATAAATTCCCCGACTGGTTTTTAGGAACATAATATGTCCGAACTAAAGATTCCCCAACATAAACAAACACTTTCGCTTCGCTGTTGGAGAGATACTTGGCATCTGGATCAAACTTATTACTAAAGTCGTGAACAGCATAAATATAGGGTTTCCCATTCTCTCGTCTGGTTAACGTAATAGTCTCAGGTCCATAGCTATGTATATCATCAACGTCAAGATTTCCATTGTCGCCCAACTTATTGGCGAAGAAAATATGATTTCCCGGATATACCATATGTGAATCAAGATCAAAAGGTGAACGTCCCCACCCCAAAACCACGCGCATACTATCAAGCCCTTTCATTGTCGGGCTTAATGCATAACTCATCCCACTACATGGACATTTCGCCACCAGGGTTGAATATCCATTTTTCTTGATAATTATCAGACTGTCATTTGTGTCGGTTGTGTTATTGCCAATCTGGGCATTTCCGGAGTCATCACTTAAAGAAGAAATGGATTGCTCGCCGTTTCGTTGAATAACCACCTGCGCACCTGATATTTTTTTGTCCTTAACGACAGCGCTTAAGATCTCTACAGATTTACTTTCAGCACAACCAACAAAACTGAATGAGATTGATAAGGCCAGTAAACTTAATTTAATTACACCCTTCATGTTTATCCTTAAATAACTTCTATATTTTAATACAATTAACCGACACATCTTATTTCAGGATGATTTGTCGATATCCTCATGAAGTTGATGATGGCTTCCAGAGAATCGTCGTCCTTGCCATTGACGATTTTCGGTGGTTTCCATTTCAGCAACACACTTTTCTCTTCACCCTGAGTGGGTTTTCCCTTCCAGTAGCTTTGCCAGTGGCTTTTCGGATATGGGGATCGAAGACGCCAATGGGGTGCGGAGGATCTGTCCCCTGCGGTACTGACTCCGATACTCGCGGTGCCTGTCTGAGCGCCGAACCGACCCAGACACCTGCAAAAATTTGTACGGGTTTATCCGGAGGAATAAAACGTTGATGCTTTCCTACACGTTTGGGGGCTGGCCGGACGGGTTTCCCCTGACAGAGCATCGGTTTGACGGGGTTCACCCAGTATCCGAAAGATAATTTCATCGCAGTGCAGGCGTGTTTTTCCGGTGCGCTTGGCCGCAAGCCAACGTTTACACTGGCGAAACGTCATATACCGCCATGGGGCAAGTGAATCGGTTTCCCGCCACTTATCAACCTGACTGAATACACCTGAAGACCAGCCATCCACCTGTTTAGCAAAGGCCAGCGCAGGATGAATGCCTCTGTTCATATTTACTCAACGCCTTCAGTGCCAGCGGCAACGTTAAAAATGGACGCTGGCAGCGTAAATCCCTGTAGCTTTAGTAAGGCAAGCGGACCGTCGCCCAGCTCGCTGCGCATGATGAACTTCAGAGGATTGCCATCGGCGGTGATCCACACCAGTTGTGTACGGCTGGCATCGAGTGGAGTGATCAGGGCTTTGTCCAGCAGGCGAATGAAGCCCCAGTTACCCTGGTTACTGGCGAAGAGTTGCATACCGCTGTTTACACTACGCCAGATGAGCGACACACCAGGATAGTAAGTATTCCCCGGCCAGGTGAAGCTCTGCCAGCTTTCCATCTGATTGAAGTAATCCAGGTTCTGCTCATCGAGGGTAAGCTGCACTCTGGCAACATCCCGTGAAGGACGCGCCATCAGTTCGAAGTGAACACTCGCATCGCTCTGAGAGAACACGATATCTGACAGTTCCGCCAGCTGATTAATCGCCCGGAGAAAATCCGGACTAACAACCATCCCCTGACTTGCGGAAGGATCAACGACCCAGCGATTCCCTTCCTGGCGGAGGATCCCGCCGAGATTAGTTTTCAGGAAGGTAGTGATTCGACCTGAGTCGCTACGCAGGAACTGAGCCAGTAGCGGCAGGGAGGCATCGCTGCCAGTGGCTTTAAACGGGTACCGTCCCGCAAAGGCCTTATTCCACTGATCAACAATGGTTGTCTGCCAGCGGGCATTGAGGCTACCCGCAGCCGGGGCAACTACCTGCCGCCAGGCCAGATCAAGCGGTTGTACAAATAACGACTGGCCAAATCCATTCCACCCCTGCCCCAGACTCGCCGCAACCAGACTGCCGTAGTCGCGGGTATCGGTCAGATCGATGGCTTTGCCCTGGAATACTGTCTGGGCCAGCATCTGCGACATAGCCTGCGGATCCGGGGCGCTGGTGACTTGCTGAAGCTTCAGCCGCACCTGAGTTACGCGGGCCAGCCAGGACTGGAAACTGAGGTTATCGTTGGCACCGGTACCCTCTTTACCTTCCATAAGCCCCATCAGTGGTCCAAACACGCCATCAAGCGGACCTTTAGGGCCTTGTGCCTGTTCAATAAACTGTCTGGCATTTTTTTTCTGACCGATCAGCTTTTTCGCTGAATCCACTATCGAATCAGCCAGAGCCTCACCTTTCTGCCCCGTTTTCCCCTGGTAGTTCAGCGTGTTCATCAGTGCCACTAGCGGCGACTGGCGGACATCACCGATCAAACTGAGCTGGGCAATCGCCTCAGACAGTGACGTGGCTTCCTGCCACTGTATGCTGTTGACCATGTTGAGCCAGGCGTTACCAAAATCGGTGAAATAGCGTTCAGTCAGGCGGGCCTTCAGCGCCTCCGGGGAGATATCGCTCCCTGTCTGATGTGTCTTGTCCGACAGTACCCAGTCAATTTCATCGCGGCGGGTTTTCACGACCTCGTCAATCGCATCCTGTACCTGCTCTTCCCAGGCCTGACGCGTAAACATTCCCGGGACGACTTCGTCAGTGCTGAATACTGTTGAGGCATCGGTGTCACTGGTCATATCCGCAAGCGTTAAATCAGGCCAGTTGCTGGCCACGCGCTTAAGCATCTCCTGATATAACCCGGACTCAGCGTTCCGCTGGCCAATTTGCTTAAGCAGAATTTGACGGACTGTGCTGATTAATTCGGCATCAGGCTTAATTTTCCATTCCGGATGAGCCGGAAGGTTTTGCGCATAAAAACCCAGCAGTTTCGGTGCGATGTTCTGCCATGTGCCAGCCGGCACATTCTGGCGTTTCGGTAAGGCTTTCAGCGCGTTTTTTGCCAGCCAGCCGGCGTCCGCTTTGTCCGGACGCGCCAGCATCAGATAACTTTTGAGTATGTCATATGTATGCTGTGTGCCCTGCGTACGGGCATCACTGGCAGGAGGGAGTTGCACAAAGGCATTCAGCTGCTGCCTGAGACTGTCTGCTGTAGCATCCCTCATCAGCTGTGCGTTATTTTTCGCATACAGCGGCCAGAGTGCGGCCAGCGTGTCGCTGTCCTGATTAAGACCAAAACGGGTGTACCATGGCGCGCCGGTCGCTTCACGATGTTGCAGACGGGCAATGGCCTGCTGGAGTACGAGCTGATTGTGCAGACGTTCAGCCAGTGGTTTTGCAGTATCCGCTGCCTGTCTTGCCGTTTCCTGCGCCTGATAAATCTGAGCACGGTTAACGATCAGAGACAGCAGTGTAGCGGCCCCCCACAGGACAATCAGAGAAAGCAGAATTAACCGCAGCATCTTCAGCCAGTCGAAGCCCAGCTTCCTGCCGCTGACGGCATCACAGTCATCAATGACGGCTTTCCAGGTCAGTGTGTCGGGGCGTGTGTTTGGGACCGAACCGACAACGGCCACTTCAGGACTGAACATGACCCCTCGTAAACGAAAGGCCGCAGATCCCTGCATCAGCCCGCCGAGCAAAACATCCAGACTGGCTTTCAGCTCCTGCCGCAGTCGGAGGGATAACTGAAGCAGGCCGAAATCAGCCGGATTATTCAGTATCTGTGCCATACCTGCTTTTTGCAGATGCAGTGCCAGTGTAGAAAACCCTTCACCCGCGCCTTTCACGGTGCCGTCAGGCCCGAATATGACCCCTGTCGCAGCCGTTTCCGCGCCCTGCTGAGCATCGGTGGCGTTGTCAGTCAGCCACAGCCATACAGGCACCTGCCAGCCCAACTGATGGTCGGCTTTCTGACGGTAACGCAGGAGGGCATCCCGTTCGCCATCCGTCGGGAGTGCTGAAATACTCATCACCTGAATGATGCCATCAACCGGTTGCCCGGATCGCAGGCGCTTCAGTTTTGAAAGGAAGATCTCATCCGGGAGTGACTGCGTGTCACCGCCATAAATCAGCACATTGCCGTCGCCTTCCTGCCAGAGGTCATTACACAGGCCCGGGGCAGCTTTGTGGACGTCGTCCTGGTTGCCCATCACCAGAAGGAGTCGCACTTTATGCTTCCAGCGACGTCCATAGCGAAAGCGCAGGTGTTCGGATACAGCGTCTTCGCTGAAGACCGGTTCATCGTCGTCTTCTTCACCGGGAATGGTGTTCATTACCGGAGTGACGCTCTCCGCCTTTTTCCGTCCCCACTGGAAATACAATCCAGATTTACCGGCGAAGTCGAAAGCCTTCTCCGTCAGCCAGCCGAGTAAAAACAACGTGGCAACCAGTATGGCGCAGAATGTGAGTATGCGCTGACCGTCATACGGACCGAAGCCGGTGGCCGAGGCTACATTTTCCGGAAAGGCATAAAACAAAAATGCCACGATGGCTGTCAGGAAAAAGGCGACAGTTACAACGGAGCCGATGAGTGTGTTTTACTTTTACCTTAGACATTCTTGGGCGATTCCTTGCGAACTTCTTCTTTGGTGATGACGGCGACCCAGATGTCGTCCTTGTCAGCGGTGGGTTGGGCGGCGATAACCTGCGGGCCATGTTGTTCAACGTCAGCATTGGCAAGCGTGATGGCAAGCCATGGAGCAGCATGGCCCGTGTATCCCAGCACTGGATCGATACTGAAGTTGTCCTCTGAAAGGCTAAATTCCACCCCGCTCAGCTCGCAGGCATTATTCCAGCCGCTTCCAGAGGTCAATGTTGGACCGGTGAGCCAGCTTCCTTTGAGTTCATTGGGCCGGGTCTTCGCCCAGAGCAGCGCCCGGGTGAGTGTCTTAGTGAGCGTTGTTTCTGCTCCCCTTTCGGGGCGATGGAGTCGGAGTGCATCCGGCCAGGCGTGGGCTTTGCGGTTGCTCAATACCACCATCGAGACGGCATCTGCGTCATCTTCCCGAGGAGATGACGGTAACGACAGCGTGATGGCAACCAGAATGCCCGGATTGTCCCATCGTTTGTCCAGCCAGGCATCGAATGCGCTCAGCCCTTTTCCGGACATCAGGCGAAAAATCCTGCCGGTCTTGAGTGATAGATCGGCTTTAAGCTGCTCTTCAATCAAGGGGTACAGATCGTTATCACAATCCAGCACCAGCCAGCATGGCAGCTCCGGCGGAAGCGGCTGAACGATCCCTTCTACACGCGTGGCCAGTTTAGTCACCGCCGCTGTCAGGGCCTTTGTTAAATCTGCCTGGTATTCTGTTAATGCCGCGTATCTGACCGGTTTGTCACATCCTCTTGGGCGGGAGAAATCGATAGCGGGTGCTGCGGCCTTCATTGCCTCAAGCAGGTCATCGGTTTTGTTTCCCGCCGGGGCCTGAATGTATGTACCGAGGATCCAGGCGCAGCGCTGACCGCGAAGAATTTCACTGTCGATAAGAGCTTCACGGTCGACATTACGCGACTCAGCTCCGACCTGCTCTGCTTTATAGGCAACCCTGCGTAAACCGAAAATAAGCCCCCATGTGCAAAATGGAAGGCCCAGAGTGGTGAACCAGAAGACAAATCCGGTTCGCTCTGATGTCCAGCACCACAGTGTAAGCGCTATGCCCCCCAGCATGACAAACGCGAGGAAAAGCAACCAACGCCCGGTGCCGGGGCGCGCTATTTTTGTGGCCTTTTCAGGGATGGCATCCAGCCAGACGGGCATAATCAGGCAACCTTTGCAGCGGTAAATGAACTGATCAACGTACAACCACAGGCGCATTTGTGACCGTGAAACGCAACCGGGATACCATGATCAAGGTAATCAGGGTTGCCTTCTACGATGATTGTAAGGCCATGTCCCAGAACCGGACATGACACTTTGTCGCCTTTTCGGGCAACACCGATACCACCGAATTTCATCGTTTCTGAAGCGGTCAGTACTGAACCTCCGTGGGTTGTTTTATCGCCTTTACGGATAATCTGGAGCACTATTAAATTCCTCTTTCTTATTTCTTAACTAATTCATCATTCTTTAATTCCCATGTCTCAGCCGGGATCTTTTTACTTGTGCCATCGACAGCGATTGAAGGTATATTTATCTTGAATGTTTCTGGGCCACTGGTTATTGATGGGTAATGACCACCACAGAAGTCAATTGTCTTCAGAGGTTTAAATTTTCCATCTTCTGTTTTGCTATAAATATGTAACGGTCCACCATCACAAGCATTACCCATTGGGCTATCAATTATAACAAGCATTTGCTTATCGGCTTCGTATAAATAGGAGTAGTTTAGAATAGATGGTGCGCGGGAGTAATCACATTTGTAATTGTCGATAGTATCGCCATCTATCTGAATACTACATATTCCTTTATCTACAGTTGTGTTTACATGCGGTGCTTCACTTGCAAATGAAGATGTGCCACAGAAATAAAAAATGACTGGAATGGAAAGAAGAAAACTCTTTGATGTAAGCTTCATAAAATTAGCCTTCATAATTGAACCCTTTTGCATAAAATTCGTCTATGTTTTTTACAATTTCACTTTTAATTATCTTGCCATCTTTATTTTTGTCATGGAACTGGTTAACCGCATAGGCACGTTGTCCGCTTGAATATACGATATCTGTATCTTTGAGTAACATTGCTGCTGGTGTGAAAATTGAAAGATATACATCGCCCAATGTCCATTTGTTAGTAGGGTAATTAAAATTATTAGCCTGCATTTCAAAATATTTCTTCACGTAATCCATCTGCTCTACGTGTGTCATGGCGGCAAGTTTAGAAGTTGTTGTCCCTAAGTCTTTTGCAGTGTCAGACATGAATTGAATTAACCCGGTAGCAGAAGAATGAGGGTTTTTTGTAGATGTATTGAACTTCTCCCCAGTTTCTAACGCCATACATGCCATTATATAATTTGGGTCAATTGATAGTTCATTACCTACTTCTACGACCTTTTGTTTAAATGATTCAGCAATTTCTGTACCGAATCTCTTTTCAACCATTTTGATCCATATAAGTTTATTTCTGTTCTGCAATGCTCCTAAAAATAATACTGGATGCATGTGCCATAATGAAGGCCCCAGTTTTTCTGTTGTAACATCCTGCATCCAGGCCATCTTATCGATAAAATCTTCGCTGTATTTCTTCCATTCTGGCGCATCTTTTTTCAGCGCATTGAGGAACTGTTGCCAGAGAGCATCGCCTTTTTTTGAAGTACCAGTCGCTTGGGTGTTTTACGATTGTTTTCTGAATAACGTCACGATAGTCGGGATTGTGAAGTGCTCTCCAGTACTCCATTGGAGAATAGTGGTCACTTCCGCTGTCAATTTTATCCAGCAGACGCTGATAATTATGCTTCACCAGCGCATGACTGGTTCGCGAATCATCGGTTGCGGCCTGGTAGAGTGAATCAATAAGATTACGGAAGAATCCAGTGGGCTGTTTTTTTCCATCCAGGTAATCAAAACTTGCAGGCTCAGCGATTTCAGTTCTGAACCCCTGCTTTGCCAGATCATACTGTGACAAAAGTTGAGGTTCCGCCTGGCCTTTTGGCACGTACGCGTTTTCTGGTCGCAACTGCCAGTATTCCTGTTTGGTCGACGTATCGACTTCCGTTTGCACCTGACTCAGTGGAAGGATCCCTGCCCTGGTTGTTGCCCTTGTATCTTCTGTGAATGTTCCTGTTGCAACATCTTTTTTGTACAACGCAAGTCCCGGAGCGTACTTCAGCCAGATTGGATTCTTTTCTCCAACCTGCTCAGGGTTGGTCAGGAACGTTTCCAGGTTATCATCCATACTCGTGCATTCGATATGAACCTGGTATCGCGCTTCATATCCTCCATCCTTAGGTGCCTGATAATATCCCATATGACCAACAGGGTCACCTGCGCTGATAGCAAAGGGAGTCGGGCATACTACCTGGTCAAATTTCATCGCTTCTTTTGCTGGAGGCATGAGTTTCTGCCACCAGGAAGGCTGTACCGCCCCATCAGTGCCAGGAGACAGGTTGTTTTTGTCCACAAGCATCCAGTATTGCCGCCCTGGTTTCAGGGATGTTTTCTTGCCCTTTTTCAACGCCTGTTCTGAGAGGCTAACAAAGGTAACAAGGCCATACTCTCGCTTATTAAATGCAATGGTATGGAGGCCGCTGTCTGTTTTATCCCACTCAACAATAGATCCTTTTGGAATCGTGCCCTTGCGATAGCTTTCACTGGTACTTTTATTGTTGGTTCTGGCGGTCATGCCCCATTCTGGATCGTAGGCAGTAAGCGTATCCTGGACTGTCCACTCTGTTTCCGCCGGATTGACACTATAGGCTGAATAGGGGGCCAGGTGCATATACAGGGTATAGAAATGTAGTCCGCTGGTTTCTTTCTCCCCCGGTTGAATAAAGTGTTTAACCAGAACAAACGAACCGGAAAAGTTCAGCGGACCGGATTCCCATGCAATCGTCAGATAATCCCTGCAGATGCGGTAAGCAATCACTTCTCCGTCAGCCATGCATCGCACAGCCTGCTCACCTTTAAAGGGAACCGGGAAATCCACTGCTTCAAGAGGAGACTTGCCACTAAGCGCACACCACGGGGTCGTTGCTTCCGTGATATGGATCCCGCCATGCCACATGCCACTGCGGCCAATCATATACTGCCCGGTGGATTCCCCCCCGACATGAGAGAGGATCTCTTCCTGATTTTTGAACTCATTTCCCCGACTGTTGGAAGGGATTGGCCAGACAATTTTGGGTAATACAGACACGATTCACACTCCCTGTCAGTCATTGAATGACTTACTGCTGATTTTGCTTTCCTGAGTGATATTCGTCAGGCTGAAATTAGGTGCTTCGTTGGGAAGATTTGCGCCCGAGCCTGGTACCAGATAGTCAGACGTCTTTACAATAAACTCACCAGATGAACCATGCTCAATCCCGTTCTTACTCAGTCTCAGGTAAGACCCGCCACCGTTCAGCGTCAGCGTTTCCGGGGTGCTGATAATAATTTCGTCTTTACTACTGGTCACCGTCAGCTGCTTTTCAGAAAACAGGGCCATCGTGTTGTGCTGAGCCTGAATCTCGATGTCTCCCTGGTTGGCAACCAGCTTCGCCCCGTCTTTATGGACAAACAGACCCAGGGCTTTTTCAACCGTTACAGACAGATTTTTCATCGCCCCGATATCAAGATGTTGACCGGCATTGATCATGGTATTGCGGGTACTGCTGAGCTGAAGATGTTCACCTGAGGTAAACGCCACCCCCTGCGGAGCGCTACCCAGCAGGACCGCAGACTGGAGGTCCCTGATTTTGTCAGTCACAAGACTAATCTGAGTATTGATATCAGAGACCAGGGCTCCGGCGGCTTCAGCTGCGCTGACCGCGCAGAATTTCACTATCTATAAGAGCTGTACGGTCGACATTACGCGACTCAGCTCCGACCTGCTCTGCTTTATAGGCAACCCTGCGTAAAACGAAAATAAGCCCCCATGTGCAAAATGGAAGACCCAGAGCGGTGAACCAGAAGACAAATCCGGTTCGCTCTGATGGCCAGCACCACAGTGTAAGCGCTATGCCCCCCAGCATGACAAACGCGAGGAAAAGCAACCAACGCCCGGTGCCGGGGCGCGCTATTTTTGTGGCCTTTTCAGGGATGGCATCCAGCCAGACGGGCATAATCAGGCAACCTTTGCAGCGGTAAATGAACTGATCAATGTGCAACCACAGGCGCATTTGTGACCGTGAAATGCCACCGGGATACCATGATCAAGGTAATCAGGGTTGCCTTCTACGATGATTGTAAGGCCATGTCCCAGAACCGGGCATGACACTTTGTCGCCTTTTCGGGCAACACCGATCCCACCGAATTTCATCGTTTCGGAAGCGGTCTGTACCGAGCCGCCATGAGTAGTTTTATCGCCTTTACGGATAATCTGAAGCATTAATAAAAAACTCTATCGTTTAATAATTATTAGATTAGAGTAACTAGCCGTAACAATAATTACTCCTGAATCTGTTCCAGCAAGTCATTTAACTCATTCACTCTTGAAATATTCATGTCCATACGGCAGACACTATACATCGGTGTACCGATTATAAACCCTTGAACATCACACCAATTTTCACGTAAAGTAATCCAGTTTTTTTGTGACATCTCGAATTGACGAGTAATGTCAGGGATTTCACGTGTCTGAATGATTTTGTATATTTTCTGATAAACTATATTCATGTCTTTCTTAGCTGCGTCTGAAGCCATATCGGCACAGCCCATTACAACAGAGTTATTTATATCTTGATTTTCTTTACGACAATCTGTTTCAATTTTAGCATAGTCGGTTAGTGTGGCATTTGTAAAACAAGGAATTAATAGAAGCAAAACCAATGCTTTGTTTTTAACTTTCATATTTTTCTCATAAAGATTCTGGTGACAGTACAGATGAATAAATTCAACCAACAGCGCCGTGTTTTATTATTAAATAAATTCACACTGGACTCAGTGGCGTATACCTAGCTTTAATTGTTTATTCTGAATAATACTCATCCCCATTCCAGCGCAAAGTATATTTAGGCCCACAAAAGATATCTTTCAATCCTTTGTGAATTTTTTTTGATATTCCAATGGATTTGCACATATATGGTGCATCAATTGATGCTCCATCATGCATTGTTATTTGAAAAGTTAAAGTAGGAGAGTGGTCGAGATCAGACATACAATCTGCCTGAACACAGGTTCTTGGTGGCGTTGAACTAACAAATGTATACTCGATGATATCATTTTTACTGTCGCAATTTTAAGTCAGTAATCACGCGACCTGTTTGTCCATCGACAAAAGCAGATTTCATGAGGTTACTTGCAGTTACCAGAATATCAACATCTTTGCCTTGAGAACATGGAGCATATGTTGTCGATGCCATTAAAACTAAAGCTGTCAAAGAGAGTTTTATTTCCATTTTCATTATTTCCCTATGAATACAATAAATATTCTTTACTAAATCCTTTCCCAACATGACAATTATTAGTCTAATAAAGATCGGGAATAATATTCTGCATAGGTTCCAAATCTAGCATGGTAGATTTCTCATTAATTTCTTTCCCTGAAAGGTTAAATGTCTTAAACGTTTCACCACATGAATTACAGCCACCTGCGCCGGATAAAATGATTCTATCACTTTTACATGTGGCCCCGTAGAAAACGAAATTCATCATTTTTATTTTTTCGCCTTTAATGTTAATACGTTCCACAAAACCTGTAGACTCTGATAGGTCATGGTTTTCCTTACCAAGGATGAATATTTGTTTGCTGCAAATTGGTATGGCGAGTTTATCCTGGTCACCATTAAGATTATTTACACTACAAAATGATTCGATACTGTATTGAATACCACTGCAAGAAGACTTGAAAACAGTAGAAACGTTTGCATTACAAAACACTGGAGTTAGTAGCAGAAAAAATAAATTTTTCATAAGTGCTCTGGATAATTATATTCAATAAATTTTACTATTTCTGCTTAGGCAGCAAATAAATACGTCTAACTTTGTTTTCCTTCAGTTATGTGGCTTTCATTTTTTTAGTTTTCCTATTTTCTGTTTACCAAACGCGATGTAGCTTTCTATTACATAACACCAATTTCATAATGAAGCGTCCAAACAATGACTCATTAAAATTCAAACATTTTACTTAACAGTATTCTTGATTATTTTCCATAAACATCAACTTCTTTTTGAAGATTACAACCATTATCTTCTTCTTTAATAATGGCGTAATTCATTCCGTCGAAATTATATTTAATCGATCTGCACTCTGGAACTAAAAATTCTCCGTCTGCATCACGCAATGGCGCGTTAACAGCACGACCTATAATGGTCAATGATGTGCGATCTGCATAGGCAATTACTTTGAATTTAAGGCCGTCTGACGTTCCATTATCAACAGACTCAGCATAACAATTACCACCTTCTGGCGACGTTGGTAATGTCGAAACAACTTCACCAGTAGTTTTATCAATTACCCAACCACAAATCCAATAATCGTGAGTGCACTCTTTACCATGACCTCCCGGGGATACGAATAATCTGTACTTCCCCGCAAAGTTGACTGGCTTGCTTAACTCTACCTCGACATTCTCTTTCCACCAAGGTGAGAAGTCGTTCTGGGAGCCTTTTAATACTAACTCTTTTGTAAATGGCCCATTGCTAACATCAACAACATCGTTATGTTGGTGGGTTGCATAAGACAAGTGAGAGTATACTAAAAATAGTAAAGACAAATAATGGACTATTTTATCTGTTCTCATTTTTAGATTCCTCAAGAATTTCAACCATTTCATCCGGCATTAAATGTGCTCGATTCAAGCCGTCACCAGAGTAATATGAAACACCTTCGTTATGTGCCGTTCTACCTTTACTAATCGTTTTCCCTTTTCTGACTCCGCCTGAGGCGAATTCCTGCGCCCAAGCGTAAATAGCATCCTCTACGCTTCCATCTCCTTCAAGATATTCAATGATGGGTTTTCGTTTGATCTTTATTAAATACTCTTCAAAGATCTTATCCTGCATCGATTCATCATAAAGAGAGTTAACGTCTAGTTTCAATTCTTCCACGGCACTTCTTAATGTACTAGGAATGATTTGAAAACGCCCTGTAGCAAACATATCAAATCGAAATTGTGCACTCATGACTTGACTTATAGTCATCGACGTCAAGTTTGTTTTATAATGAGTCTCACTGTGAGTTGGGTTGGGATGGGGATAAGTTTTATTATATGCGGTATAATCATTTTTAGATTCAACATGCCCTAATAAATCAGCAAATGGACTATGCGCCCATCCAGTACTACTCTTAACTTCTAACGCTGCCAAAAACTTAATTGGGTGCATATGCCACAACGAAGGCCCTAATATCTCAGTGGAAACATCCTGCATCCATGCCATTTTATCAAGAAAATCTTCGCTGTATTTCTTCCATTCCGGAGCATCTTTCTTCAGCGCATTCAGGAAAGGCTGCCAGATTGCATCGCCCTTTTTGAAGTACCAGTCGCTGGGATGTTTTACGATTGTTTTCTGAATAACGTCACGATAGTCGGGATTGTGAAGTGCTCTCCAGTACTCCATCGGAGAGTAACGGTCGCTTCCACTATCAATTTTATCCAGCAGGCGCTGGTAATTATGCTTCACCAGGGCATGACTGGTTCGCGTATCACCGGTCGCAGCCTCGTAAAGTGCGTTGATAAGACTGCGGAAGAATCCAGTGGGCTGGTTTTTTCCATCCAGGTAATCAAAACTGGCAGGCTCTGAGGTTTCAGTTCTGAAGCCCAGCTTCGCCAAATCATACTGTGACAGAAGCTGAGGCTCAGCCTGCCCTTTGGGCGCATAAGCATTTTCTGGCCGTAGTTGCCAGTATTCCTGTTTTGTTGATTTATCCGTTTCAGCTGTGACTTTGCTCAACGGAAGGATGCCTGTCCGCGTTGTAGACGTCGCGCCCCTGGCGAAGGTGCCCTTCGCAACATCTTTTGTGAAGAGAGCAAGGCCAGGAGAATACTTCAGCCAGAGCGGGTTTTTCTCCCCCACTTTTTCTGGGTTGGTCAGGAACTTCTCCAGATTATCATCCATGCTCGTGCATTCGATATGTACCTGGTATCGTGCCTCATACCCCCCATCCTTTGGTGCCTGATAGTAGCCCATGTGGCCAATCGGGTCACCGGCCTTAATAGCAAATGGAGAACTGAGACTTACTGTTTTATCGAATACCATGGATTCCTTTGCGGGAGGCAGCAAGTGTCGCCACCAGTCGGGCCCGGTCCCCGGCGCTGGCTTAACATTGTTGTTATCCACAACAATCCAGTAGCGCTGACCGGGAGTGAGAGTACTGCTGGTTTTTTCTGGTAACCCCTTTAGCGTCACAAGGCCGTGTTTTCTCTTGTTACTTCCTGTGGCGTTAAGATTGCTGTCTGCAGGGTCCCACTCCACTCTGGCCCCTTCAGGCATGTGCCCTGCAATTTGTAGAGAAGTTTTATCTGAAGTCAGTTTCGCCGTCAGCCAGTCCATTTCAGAATATGCTCTTAGAGTATCCTGAATGACCCATTGATTTTCTGCTTCAGCCTCATAAGCTGAATACGGCGCAAGATGCATATACAGGGTATAGAAATGCAGTCCGCTGGTTTCTTTCTCCCCCGGTTGAATAAAGTGTTTAACCAGAACAAACGAACCGGAAAAGTTCAGCGGACCGGATTCCCATGCAAGCGTCAGATAATCCCTGCAGATGCGGTAAGCAATCACTTCTCCGTCAGCCATGCATCGAATTGCCTGCTCACCTTTAAAAGGAACTGGAAAATCTATCGCTTCAAGTGGAGACTTACCGCTAAGCGCACACCACGGGGTCGTTGCTTCCGTGATATGGATCCCGCCATGCCACATGCCACTGCGGCCAATCGCGTACTGTCCGGTAGATTCTCCACTCAAATGTGAAAGGATATCTTCCTGGCTCCCAAATTCATTTCCTCGGTTGTTCGAGGGGATCGGCCATACTATTTTGATAGGCTGAGTTTTTCCGCTACTACTATCAGAAGCAGTATTGTCATTGTAACGATAAAGGATATATGCGGGCTTTTCATTTCGATATTGTTGGCCGGGATAGAATCCTCTGAGTTGAATAAAGTCTGAAACCCAGTTTGTCCCATTAAATAAAGCAATATGGCCATGAGGATGCCCATCAATAGGTTGAATAACAACAACATCACCTGCTTGTTGTCCTGGTATAATTGCTGTGTCTGTAGGGCCTGAACCTGTATAAGAGTAAACAGGTTTGAATCCTACGGCCTCAAAAGATGGGCCGTAATCACATGCTGACGCGGAGTTGCCAATCCTTGGTGGTGGAATCTTAATTTTGACACCACCAGCCTCCGCGGCCCTTCTGACGTATGCAGCGCACTTCCCAAGACTTCTTGGTTCAACATGACTATTTATGTAACTAACGGATGCACTATTATTCCACATGGATTCAGCCTTTTTATTCCGTTACGCTGATGATTTTCCAGTTACTGTCGATTTTTTTAAGGGAAACATTGAGTGAGTTTTTAGGTTCAGAATCATCGCCCAGAATAACCCCAACCACAGACTTACTTCCATTTTCCGTAATCGTACCGGTCTTAATATTCAGCTTCCAGGAGGAGTATGTATCTTGAGACTTAGTGAAATAATTAACATCAGACTCAACCCAAACGCCGTACCAGTCACAAATATAGTTCCCTTTATATTGTTTGCACTCGTGTTTCTGTGAGCATTTTTTTTTCTAGTTCTGATGCAGAAACAGAATCGTCAGAATCATAATTACACATTGTGGAATCAGTGATGCTATTCATCAGTTGGTCAGATACGTACTTTTTGATTATTGCATCATTATTCTCTGTATCATCCTTGAGATATTCAGAGTAAAAATCATGGACAATATCTGCTGGGTTTGTAGATTCAGCAGAAAGCGCCGCATGTGAACAAGTAAGGAGGAAGGCGTAAATGAAAGCATGGAATATTTTGGGGGTTGATAATTTCATATTGACTTCTCATTCGTTAAAAAATGTAGCTATCAAAATTCTTTTTGTTTATAACAGCAATAGCCGCAGCATTTGATTTTAAGGTGCTCATGGCACTGTTTTGATTGAACATTGTCTCTCTCTGTTAGTTCTCGTTGCAATGGCCTGTTTTTCTGGATATGAACTTCACCGAATCCATTAGCCATTTGTCATTCTTGAGAACAATGCTGATATCATATTTTGACTCACTATCAGCATGGCCAAGCGTTAACTCAGCGGCAACCTTATTACTGCCCGTAGGCGATGTTTTAACTGCAATTTCATCCGCCCAATCTGGACATATTTCCTGAGCACTGATGAAATAATCAGCACCAGTATCATTATCACTATTCAATTTCTGAAGATATTTCGTCGTATAGGTATCAACTGCGTTTTGGCTTTTCTCTGCACCACTCTCCACATCAGGATTATTCCAGGCTTTGAGATAATCAGAGTAAAATGCTTTAACAACGAACTCTGGGCTTTTTGCATCGAGCGCTGGGCTATTATTTTCTCCAAAACTGAGGTTTGAAAATGTCGCAAAAATAAAAGTGAGTAACAGCAATAAATTTTTAAAACATGGTTTCATAGTGCATTTTCCCTGTTTACTATTTTTGTATCAGTCATTGAAAGACTTACTGCTGATTTTGCTTTCCTGAGTGATATCCGTCAGGCTGAAATTGGGTGTTTCGTTGGGAAGATTTGCGCCCGAGCCTGGTACCAGATAGTTCGATGTTTTCATAATGAACTCACCAGATGAACCATGCTCAATCCCGTTCTTACTCAGCCTCAGGTAAGACCCGCCACCGTTCAGCGTCAGCGTTTCCGGGGTGCTGATAATAATTTCGTCTTTACTGCTGGTCACCGTCAGCTGCTTTTCAGAAAACAGGGCCATCGTGTTGTGCTGAGCCTGAATCTCGATGTCTCCCTGGTTGGCAACCAGCTTCGCCCCGTCTTTATGCACAAACAGACCCAGGGCTTTTTCCACCGTAACCGACAGATTTTTCATCGCACCGATATCAAGATGTTGACCGGCATTGATCATGGTATTGCGGGTACTGCTGAGCTGAAGATGCTCACCTGAGGTAAACGCCACCCCCTGCGGAGCGCTACCCAGCAGGACCGCAGACTGGAGGTCCCTGATTTTGTCGGTCACAAAACTAATCTGGGTATTGATGTCGCAGACCAGCGCTCCGGCGGCTTCAGCGGCGCTGTTCAGCGCCTGCATCTGGCTGTTGGCCTGGTTAATCTGACTTATCGCAGGGGCCATTTCCAGTACCGGTCCCTGGGCTTTGGCCTGGGCATCAGCCGTCAGGAACAGCCCTTTTGCCGCACGTACAGCACCATGCTCATCCGTTCGCAGTTCGAAACCGGCTCCGCGCTTTTCACGCTGGCCATTGACCAGGTGTCCCATGTTCAGTTGCGTTTTGCCATATTCCGTCGCGAGCTTGATATGCTCTTCCTGGCGCTTATCCTCCATCCGCAACTTATTGTTCGCCGGGGTACGCCACACGTTTCGCGTATGGTTGTCACTGGTGACAGGGTCCGGATGTTCTGAGTCGTGCAGGGCATAGGCGATGTAGGGACGATCTGGGTCTCCGCCGTCAAATACGACGGCCACTTCCGTTCCGTCGATAAGCGGTGAGTGGAAGCCGTACGTATCACCGGCATAGGGCCTGGCCAGCCGCAGCCACAAACAGGCATAACCCTGTTCAGTACTGTTGCGGTCAAAGTCCAGTTTTACCCGGTAGCGCCCGTCCGGGTCGAGCCAGGAACAGGTGTCACCTTTCTGTGTGCTTTCCACCCGGGCCGGAAGCGAGCCGGATATCACCGGGCGATTGAGCAGCGCCGGACGGTAGCAAACGGATTCGCTATACGGGATACCTTCAAAGGTCAGGGTAAAGCTACTTTTTCGTGAGCCGCTGGTGCGCACCGTGGTGATGACGATGCCTTCTTTTACGGTATCGGGAAGCGTTCCGTCAGTTTCCAGTACCTGACCCGGAGCCAGATGAGGGCTGGAGGAATGCCCGGTGACGTGATATTGCGCATTCAGAATGCGTTCGTGACGCAGACGGGCAAAGTATGCCCCGGTCTCCGGGCTTTCAGCGTCACCTGCTGTCAGGAAAGGTTCAGCATAATGGTACGTTTCTCCGGTGGTGATCCCTTCTTTGCTGAAAATGCTCTCGACACTGTCCTGAGGTTGTAGCGCTTCACGGTAGTTGTAGTCCCGGGTGGCCACACTTCCGCTCACCACGTTATATGCGGTCTGAATATCCCAGATGCTCTCCTGCCCGCTGTCACTCATCCCGGCCTGGTTGCGAAACGGTAGCGTGACACCAAATTCATACTGCTGCTGGCTGTCCTGGAAAATCACCACGTCCTGTTCAAGACGGCTGTCCATTTCATAGCGCCAGTAAATGCCCACTTCTGCCAGCAGACGCTGGATAAACTCAAGGTCGGTTTCCCGCCACTGGGTGATGAGCTCCCGAGAGGGGTATTCGCGGGAGAGCCGGAACTCAAAATCAGGCCCTTCCAGACCGTGTTTACGCAATACCTGTTCAACCACTTCAGTGACTGACTGATTGAGGTAGATCTCGCTCCCTTTCGTATAGTCCAGAAGGGCAATACGGGGAACGATCGTCAGCGCGTAATGGGTCTCATCATTCGAGGTGGACACGCGGCGAAACGACTCAACTACGCCAAATACCGTCCTGACCGGCAGGGCCGGAGTTCCGTCAAACACGGGTGTCTGGAAAGTGAATGAAGCGGGCTTCAGCAGTAACGAGTCACAAGCAATATCCGCAGAAGAGCAGGTGACTGCCACGTTATAGCGCCAGGGCTGGCTGAGTGATTCAACGGCGTTGTAACGTAACACATCCAGGAAATGGTCGCATTCATGCACTTCAACCCGGTACCGTGATTGCCCTAAAAGCTGATGTACCAGGCTGGTAGCCTTGTTGGAGAGGGAACTGCTCATGACGGCTCTCCTTCTGCCTGCTCCAGCAGTTTCAGCAGCCAGTGCTCAGGCGTGATTTCTGTATGCGCATGGGACTGACATAAAAAAGCCGCCCCCTCCAGTACTCTGGTGCAATAAGGGGTAAGTCGTCGTAGCAGGACTGCTGAATGATGTTCCATGTCGTTCCCTCTTGTTCAGGCACGCTACCGCCCCTGGCCGTCAACCGATGCCCATAAGGTTCATGCCGATAAATTGTGAGACTGCTCTGCAAAGCGTCCGTCTGACAGGCGCTGTGCGGAGTAAAAAAAAGCGGGCAGAAAGGATCTGCCCGCCAGAGTCTTAGTCACGTACATCCTGTGACGCGTGTTGTACCCCAGGCAGACGACAGGCGTCAGCCTGGGGTACCAGACTGATCTCGACACGGCGGTTATGCGCACGGCCATCAGGCGTGTCGTTTGATGCAACCGGTCGGCTGTCACCGTAACCCTGCACGTCAATGCAACTTTCCGGTACGTCCCAGGTATCACGCATCCAGTTACGAACGGCCACCGCTCGTTGTAAAGACAGGGTCTGGTTGAGCTGAACGCTGCCGGTATTGTCTGTGTGGCCACTGACCACGATGAGCCAGCCTGGTCTGGCTTTGACCCCCGCCAGTGCATTGACGAGTATTTTGGTAGAGCCGTCTTTGAGTGCCGATTTGCCGGAATCAAACAGCGACATGCCGTCGAGACGAACAATTTTCGGTACTGGTTTTTGGTTAGGTACTGGTTTATGTATTGGTGGAGTCCAGGTATCGATAGCCTGTTGCACGGCCAGCCACAGGCGTAGCCCCGGGTAATAGCCCAGGCTGTAACGCAAAGGCTCTCCCTGACGCTGCCAGCGTTCAAGCAGGAGCGCATCCAGCTTCAGGGCGACCAGTGATTCTGCTTTAGGGCGATAGTGGTTCATCGGGATTGCATTCCAGCGCTGCAAATCGGTGCTCACCTGACAGATCAGGTCACGGTTATTGAGCGCAGAAATACCCAATGCGGTCAGAGCACACACCCACATCAGCAGGACCAGGCGACGGGTACGGTGCCCCCCCTGCACCGGTGATGCAAAAGGTGCCAGCAGCGGCAGAACCGCATCCGGAAATAAACTTACCGGATCTGTCTGCCCAGGCTTTCGGGAAAACTGCAAACAGGTGCGGGAATATAGCCAGTCGGCCCAGACTGACTGGGTTTCGGGAAGGACGGTACCGAGGCGCAGTGCCACGGAAAACGCTCGTTCAGGAGGGGTTAACCGATCAGGTTTCTCAAGTTCATCAGTCAGGATTTTACGGATAAATGAAAATGCCTGACTGATTACGGGTAGCGCCGTAATATTGTCATTAGCCTGCAACCAGTCGATGAAAGCCTGCGGCGAATCATTTACCGGACATACAATCGGCTTGTCACCACGAACGATTATCCACGGAGTCTCAGGTCCGGAGAATTCGGCACTCACCACAACCGGTAGAGTGAAACCCGTCAGAGTTTTGATTTGTTTACTCTGCTGGCGGAGCGTCTTTAATGTGGAGCGCAGAACCGCTTCATCCTGATGATGGTCTGGCAGGCAACGGTACATAACCGAAAGCTGACCGACCTGGCGTGGGAACTGCGTCTGTATGCTGCGGACAACATCCGTTAACCGGCTGACGTCATCGGCCCGGAGCCACCAACCCTGAGCTGTTTTACGCAGAGGACTCCCCTGAAACAGCGCACCCAGCCTGTCACCGCATACCAGTACAACGGGGCCCTGGGTGTCGAGTAGTGGCAGGTCAGCAGCTGAAATGGAGGTGTCGGATACCGACTGCTCCCGGCAGTAGTTCTTAAAAACATACCAGCCTGCCAGCAGGAGGATCAGCACCGTGGTCAGGCCTTTAAACACGTTCCCTGTTGGGATGAAATACCAGAGCAACCACAGCAATGTGGCAACAGCTGCAAAGGTGTGCAGGGCAACCGGAATAATGACTGATCTACGCATTAGTTACGTAGCTCCGGTATTTGTGCTGACAAGAGTGCCTGGAGCCACAGATGACCGCCCCACCAGATAACACCGGTAAGGATGATGGCAAGTGCTATCCAGAACCAGACTGAACGCATCAGACTCCAGCGATGTTTCCCCATCCGGTAAACAATCAGAGACAGGCCTGCATCAGGCGGAGAGCATCGCTCAGACAGGGCTTTGACGACTTCATCCCGCTGCGCCTGACTGACCGCCTTCAGTCCGTACACCCCCTGAAAACCCAGTGCAATTACCCGGTGATAACACGTCAAAACGGCCGGGTTCGGTGAGGGCTGACGCAGGACCTCTGCAATGCTATCCCACAGAGCCTCACCTGCTCGAAGTGATCCGAAAAATCGTGCCTGAAGCGGGACTTTACGCCATGCCACCTGGCCCTCATCAATTTTCGGCTCTTCTCCTTCCTCGCACTTTTCAGGCTTACGGCTCATCACCGCCTCGTCCAGCAAGGCACATTGTGCGTAGGAAATATGCCCGACACTGTCCTCGTCATAACCGGCACGTTCCAGCGCTTCCCGCACACTTTCAACCTGTTTAACGCACTTGTCGTAAAGCGCACTACCATTGAGCGTGACGGCGCCTTTCTTCAGCATGGTGACGGTGAGCCAGGTCTCTGTCATCAGCTGGTCGATATCGATATCCTGTTTCATGAGCGCAATACCGCAAACAGTTCAAGTTCCAGTGCGCCAAGCATTTCAGGCACGTAGAACATACACACGCCCTGCTCCTGCATTTCATGCGCAGCGGGGCTTTCCATATCAAGCGCGAAGTACTGGTTTTCCATGCGTACAGGCAAAGCCGCCGGGACCCTGCTGACAGGGATCAGAGGGATCCCCTTGAGTGCAACACCATAGATCTCATTGACGTCATCAGGTGAACCCGCCTGACAAAGTGCCGGGAATTTATCGGCAACCTGCCAGGCCGGTATGTCTGAGCGAACAGAGAGGTAGAGGTCCGCCTCTTCGCGCAGACGAATATCGTGAAGGTTTGCTTTCCAGGTTTGGCCGTCCGGACGGGACATTTCCAGAGCAATGACCCGGGATGGCAGACTTGCCTCAAGTAACCCCGAGATCAGGTCAAACAGCGGAGGAAACGTATTGGCGGGTTCCTCGTGGTCATATCCCGGTATGGCGTCGAGATCATGGTCCAGGGAAAAGGTCAGCATGCTTCCTGCCAGGCGTGCAAGCTCAGCCCACACCTGTTCAGGCGGACGGGAAGGAAAGCGTTCGTATTCCGTCAGCACCCTGGCGTGGGAATTTAGCGCATTCAGCAACCAGAAAAGGGAAACATCGGCGACGGCAAAATCGGCAAGTCTCTCGTTGCTCTCACGACGCATTGTCATCAGACGCTGGCGTCGGGAACGTAACTGGCGATTTAGCAGCACCAGACGTTCACGAAGAACCGGGCTTGCCGAAAATGACGCAACGGGAGGAATGAAAGACGGGTCCAGTAGCCACGCATTATGTCCGTCCCGGATTAGCCTTGCTACAGGGCAGACTTTCCAGGAATCATTACTTTCATGGGCAAACCGGATGGAGAAATTGAACCGGGCAACTGCCATTGATTCTTCTTCAGGTCCAAATGCATCTGGTAACGTCACCCATTCTTCGCGATAGCGAAGCGGTCGATCCGGGAAGATGCCTTCCTGCTCAACGTTGGCAACACCCGGCTGCATATGCGGCAGTGCGATAACGACAGTTACTGCATCAAGACCTGCCAGCTGACTGTCATCTAACTCACGTGGCGCCGGGGGCAGATCGCTTCTTTGCGCATCAATCAGCGTTCCATCTTCCAGCCAGAGACGTAACTGCGTAATCTGGATCAGACCCGATGAAAGAAGACTGTCGTTAAACTCAATCTTTTCCACACCCCAGGGGAATGCAGATACCAGTGCGGTTGCACCGGCGCTGCGAAAAGACTCCCATTCTGCCTGCTGCTGGAACTGCTGAGGGGACAGTAAAGCCCCCTCGTTCCACAATGGACGATAAATTTTCATCTCTACGCCCACCTTATGCTTTTGCTTTCGGCATCTGAGATACCAGCGACAGATTGACGTCCATACCCTCTCAGGGTGTTAGCAACATCAATACTAACCTCTGGGTTAAGCCCGGATAGAACGCTATTAAAGTTGTATTTTGAAATAGTTAACTTGCTGCGTTCAGAAAGCGGGAGAGTTTCTTTACCGTTGCTGAAATTTCCCACCGCGAGAAGTTTTAAGGGCAACTCTACTTTTTTTTTGGGCAGAACCCGTGTGCAGGTCGAGCTGGATGTTGACGCGTGCTTTTGGCACTTCATTCTGGAAGCTGGAATCTGCCATATCATTCCCTTTGTTGGGCAGTGGTGATAGTTACCACGAGGTATCTTTACAAAGCGATGATAGAACGTTTTGCTAAAAAATATCAACTTCGCAGATCAAAAATCTATAATTGGAATTTTATTAAGAATTTTAATCTGATCTGTAACAGGGCGCATCTCTAAGTATTGGGGTAAAGGTTTTTTTGTTCACTGCTTATGTCGTCATTTACAGGGGGATTAACTATAAATAGGTTCCTTGGTGGTTGAATGTTTCGTATGTGATCTTTTATTGGTTAAGATCAATGCAATGAGTGTGATGACTGCCTGGTGCGGATGTGTGCCTTTGCACTGATAACTCGCTGTAACAGTTACATTTTTTGTTACATGTCGTTGTGATAAAAAATTAGAAAGCGGACTTATAGGAAAAACATTGTAAGTAATGGAGGGTATTTCGTTTTAAAAACAATCTGATTTGTATGATGTTGAATAAGTTACGGGTTATGTGGCAGGTTTCAGCATCAAAATCGTTGTTTCTCAACCGGTCGTTTACGAAACCGCGCCCGTGGTTACTGGGCGCGGAAAAATCTAGGTTTCCGGTGAAAAAAAACTATATGGCATTTCTTAGGGGGGCTTGACTCAATCGGATAACCTAAATGCGATGACCACTGACTTTAAATCAGTCCCTTACAAATCAGGAGTAGTTAAATAATGCGCTTAACGTACAAAATTTTCCATTTCCCAAACCGACCCCACATACGGCTCGCGAGTCCTGCGGACAGTGTCTGTTATGATGATGGATGCAGTGCTACCTGCGGCAAACTCCGATTCAGCCATGAAGCACACTATACCGGGTGCGCACTTTCACTGGATCCACTACACAGGGTACAGCTTTCACTTCAGTATCATCACGTTATCAGAGCCGATCATCATTCACGATACACTGTACCAGGTAAAGTTTCCTAACCGTGCCGTCACGCTATCAGGTATGGTGGCTATAACGTGATCCACTATACCGGGTGAGGATCACATTCTTGGCTAAAATACACACAAAACACCCAGAAAAGGCAGAAGAAAATGGACTGCATCGGGGTAATGGGGCTGATGCCACCCGGTGTAGTGGAGATACACTATACCAGGTAAATCAAAGCGAGAGGAGAAGGATATCCACTATACCGGGTAACACAGGCAACTACGTTATCAGGCATCGATCATGGCTTCATGTTTCTCTTCAGAATATTCAGCACGTAATCGACGTTTTCTTTGTCTATGGAGTATTCCAGAAAATCGCTCTCTTTAAGCTGGCCCAGTGCCTTTTTAACCGTGGCATTCTGGTTTCCAAGGTGTGAGGACAGTTGCAACCGTTCACGCTCGACGAGATTGCAGAGGCTCGGCGCTATATGGAGGCCAATGGTCAGGTAGGCAAAATAGTTATGGTCGTAGAGTAATTCTTACCGCAGTATTTTATTAATGATTTTGCTATAGCCTGGAAAATATCCAGCTTTTTTATTATCCAGTGTGCCTTATATCCCCGTCCAGGTTTATGGGGTCAGTTCATTCAGGGCGGGGATATAAGGCGCGGTTTTTCACCTAACCAGGTGTTTGCTGTTGTTCAATGTATTGGCGGATGACGGATATTGGCGCACCTCCGCAGCTACTGGCAAAATAACTGGGACTCCACAAAACGCCTTTGTGGTAATACCTGGCTGCAATATCTGGTCGATCTCGTCGCAGTAATCTACTCGATACGCCTTTGAGGCTGTTTACCAGACTGGATATCGCCAGTTTGGGAGGATAGTTAATTAACAAATGGACGTGATCTTGTTCGCCATCCATTTCAACCAGTTCAGCTTCAAAATCAGCACATACATTTGAAAAGTAAGTGCGTAGTTTTTCTATCGCGTCATGGTCAAAAATCTGGCGTCTGTATTTGGTGACAAAGACCAGGTGAACCTGCATCAGGAAAACACAGTGCCTTCCGCGTCGGATGTCGGTTTCTTATTTCACAGACCAAAGTATTATTTGCCCTGTGAAACGACTACAGGCATTTAAATTCCAGTTAAGACCAGGTGGTCAACAGGAGCGTGAAATGAGGCGCTTCGCGGGCGCGTGTCGTTTCGTTTTCAATCGTGCTCTGGCGCTTCAGAATGAGAATCATGAGGCCGGTAATAAATACATCCCTTACGCGAAAATGGCTTCCTGGTTGGTTGAGTGGAAAAATGCCACTGAAACACAATGGCTTAAAGATGCCCCATCACAGCCATTGCAACAGTCACTGAAAGACCTTGAGCGGGCTTACAAAAACTTCTTCCAGAAGCGGGCTGCTTTTCCCCGATTCAAAAAGCGGGGACAGAATGATGCATTCCGCTACCCGCAGGGCGTTAAGCTCGATCAGGAAAACAGCCGTATTTTTCTACCGAAGCTTGGCTGGATGCGCTACCGGAACAGTCGTCAGGTCACGGGTGTTGTAAAAAATGTCACAGTCAGCCAGTCCTGCGGTAAGTGGTACATCAGTATTCAGACTGAAAGTGAAGTATCCACTCCTGTTCACCCTTCAGTATCAATGGTCGGACTGGATGCTGGCGTGGCTAAACTTGCCACGCTGTCAGATGGCACAGTCTTTGAGCCTGTAAACAGTTTTCAGAAAAACCAGAAGAAGCTGGCGAGACTTCAGCGACAGTTAAGCCGCAAGGTCAAATTCAGCAATAACTGGCAGAAGCAGAAACGCAAAATACAGCGACTGCATTTCCGTATCGCAAATATCCGTAGGGACTACCTTCACAAAGTCACAACGACCGTCAGCAAAAACCACGCAATGATAGTCATTGAGGATTTGAAGGTCAGCAACATGTCAAAGTCAGCAGCGGGTACGATCAGCCAGCCGGGGCGCAATGTCCGGGCAAAATCAGGTTTAAACCGTTCGATACTGGATCAGGGCTGGTATGAAATGCGCCGCCAGCTTGAGTACAAGCAGCTCTGGCGTGGCGGTCAGATACTGGCTGTTCCGCCAGCGTACACAAGCCAGCGTTGCGCGTGCTGTGGTCATACAGCGAAAGAAAATCGCCCGTCACAAAGTAAATTCGAGTGTCAGGCATGTGGATATACAGCGAACGCCGATGTAAACGGCGCTCGTAACATTTTAGCGGCGGGGCACGCCGTTCTTGCCTGTGGAGAGATGGTGCAGTCAGGCCGCTCGTTGAAGCAGGAACCCACCGAAATGATTCAGGCGACAGCCTGAACGTAGCAGGGATCCACGGCCTTCAGGGCGTGGAGGATGTCAATAACTCCACTTCTTAAGTGTTGGTCCCATATAACTCACGTAGCTTTTCGGCTACTGAAGATACGGGGATCTCACCAGTGGCCGCCCCACGGTAAGGTCTACCAGCACGGGAGAATCATAGACCTGCACACCGTTACGGCGCAGAAATAACAGCGCACTGTTTAGCGCGGTGCGCTTATTTGCATAATTGAAGATACGCCATCTCGCAGTAGCCACCAGGTAGGTTGCGGAGACTTCAAAAAGGTCGATGATCTCTTCATATACAACTCTGGGCTGGGCTCTCCCGATAATGGTTTCTGCCCTACCCGGATCCGGCAGGCCGTAGTGGCTTATATTTGTATCATGAAGCGCAATAAGCTCTTCCGGTGATATATGCCTAATTATCGGTTAACCAGTTCCTTGTTGGTGGAATCCAGTGTGTCAAACAGGGATGCAAATTCGGCATCCAGCGTCGCTTTTTTGTAGGCTTCGAAAGTAACCTTGTTGACAATTACAGCTGGCTCGCGGCCTCTGCGGGTGATTTCAACCTTTTCCCCGGCTTCAACATTTTTGAGCACTTCAGTAAGGTTGCCGCGTGCGGTACGTAAGTTGATGGATTGCATAAAAACCTCGTGTACTCGTTATGTGTATACAATCATGGGTTTTAATGACACAAAATACCACTTCTTTGCGCCTTAAATCACTGGGTAATCGTCAAATTTCTGAAGTGGTCAACAAAAACTGGCCACAGCTTTAGAGTTTTTCCAGAACAATCGTTCTGATTCATTCGGCGTCAAACCACCATTATATTGATGAGGTCTGAGCTGGCTGTAATATCCTGTGATGTAATTCGTTATTGCCGTGCTGGCTTCGCTAAAATTCGCGTAGCCATTATCCGGTACCCACTCTGTTTTCAGGCTTCTGAAGAACCGTTCCATTGGGCTGTTATCCCAGCAATTTCCCCGGCGACTCAGGCTTTGCTTTATCTGATATCTCCACAGTAACTGTCTGAAATTCCTGCTGGTATAGTGACTGCCTTGATCCGAGTGATACAGTAAATTAGCCGGTTTCCCCCGTGCTTCCCAGGCCATCGACAGGGCTTTACCTGTCAGTGCGGAATCAGGGAAAAATGACATCGCCCAGCCAACCGGTTTACGGGAAAACAAATCGAGTACAACAGCCAGATAAGCCCAGCGTTTTCCCGTCCAGATATAAGTCACATCACCGCACCAAGCCTGATTAGGCTCGGTAACAGCAAACTGGCGATCCAGATAATTAGGGATCTCAATGTGTTCCTTAGACGCCTTCTTATAACGATGGCCAGGTTGCTGACAGCTGATAATATTGAGCGCTTTCATCAGCTTTGTTGCCCGCCAGCGGCTCAGTTTTATACCTTTGGTGGTGACCATTGCGGCAATGCTTCGCGCTCCTGCTGAACCGTTACTTTCGTGATAAACTTCACGCACAAGGCTCAGTAATGCCACTTTCGTGGCGTCAGGCTTCCTGGGCTGCCGCCAGTATTTATAACTGCTGCGATGAACCCCAAACACGTTGCACACAACGGCAACAGGAAACCGCGCCCTGAGTTTCTCAACTAATGAGAATTGTTCAGGGAGTCTGACATCAAGAGCGCGGTAGCCTTTTTTAATATATCCCTTTCCATTTCAACGCGTTGAAGTCTTTTCTTCAACTCACGTATTTCAATCTGCTCAGGTGTCATGGGTGAAGCTATGGGTGATTTTCCCGCTCGCTCTTCTTTCAGTTGTCGAACCCATTTATCCATCGTGGATTTGCCGACATTCATCGCAGTGGCAGCGGCGGCAACGGTGTAATGCTGATCGAGTACAAGCTGGGCAGCCTCGAGGCGAAACTCGGGGCTAAAATTGCGTCTGTTACGTCCGGTCATAATGTCACCTGTTTTGACTATGAGGTGATGATATCACCTCTATTCAGGTGGCCAAATTCACTATGCCACTACACACCCCTTACCCTCTTGCTTTGCCATCGTCAGTGTACGATTACCCATTTGTGACAGGTCTCCAGATTGGAGTTGCTGTTTCGCCACTTTCCTAGTTTCCTCGTCCTTGTAGACTGTAGGAATGGTTTGGACAACGGCCTCATGGTTACCGGCTGCGACAAAATCGACCTCGAACGTATGTTTGGCGTAGAAAGTTACAAGCCATGGATTATCTGCAGTGAACTCGTTTAGATCGACCTGTCGTTCTAAACCAGCTTTCTGGGACCCAGCGGCTTTGGCCTTTGCCTTAGCCATACCTCCAGAATCAGTTGGCTGAAGGGTAACGTCAAAGAAGGCTTGGTCCAAATCAGTGATGATGGCGCATCGCTTCTTAATGCGGATGTTATGGAAGAGTACCGCAACATTCTTGAAGCCTGTACTACGAATGTTGATAACACTGATGCCTAACTCATCAACGCTTACTCCCAATACTCGCTTAATTAGGATTGGTATCAGAATTTCCTCCACATCACCTTCGACGAGTATCACGCTTTTAGCGAAGAGCAGATTGCTACGCACGGCATCCAAATAACGCTGGATACTGTTTATCTGAACAGGCTCAAGATCTCTGGCTGGCTGATAGGCCTCGCAGAACGCCCCATGACGGCCCAATATATTGATATTACTTACATTACTCACTTCGGAGATATGAGTGGAGTGAGTCGTGTAGATGATCTGCGCGTCGCTATATGCAATGCGATCGAACAGGGTCTTTTGAATGTGTGTATGGATGTGCGCTTCCGGCTCCTCGATTAGGAGGAAATTGGCGATTGTCAGTTTTTCGCGCTGGTACTTGAACTCAAGTAGCTTGAGAGTCAAATAGATGAGATTGGCTCCGCCTAGGCTCAGCTCATGAATTGCCCCTTCGTACCCTTCCTCTGATTCACCCACGAACAGTCTGAGAGACTGGAAAAGCTTATCGGCTTCTTCTGGAAGATCAGATTTGATCGAAAGTGACGCTGGCGAGTAGGTTTCACCAGCGGCGTCCTTGATGGTTTCACGAATGTGATTGCGAACTGACTGAACGTCTTCTAGCCCTTCGATCGAGGCGTTGAGTTCGTGGACCATCTCGGTGATAGGCTCCATCGTCGCTGGATTGATTTCTCCACTCTTGCTTTTAAGTAGGGTCAATAATGGATTAGTGCGGTTGTTGTGGAATTCAGAAACAACATCCCGCAAGGCTTGGATGAAGGTCAGCGATACTTCTTTCGTAACGGAAAGGAAACCGGGCACCTTTGCCCCGATTTCTGGAAATTCCGTCTCAGACGAGAAGATACAGTTATCGAAATCGCCAACGATTTTTTTGTACACCAAAGGATTGCTGAAGTCCGCCCAGCTCCGTCCCGTGAAAATGGTTTCGTAATCATCGATTGTGATTGCATCAAGGATCTCCGTGAGTTGCTCACCCTCAAAGATGTCCAAGGCAGCCAGCTTCAGCCGAATATCTTTTTTAGGCCGGAAGATCAGGTTATAGGTGGCTTTATGGATCGGCTCAGCATCCAAAGAAGCTGTCCCATGGAGAAAGAGCGCCTGAACTGATTCATCGCTAGTGATTTCCTCGAACTCCATGCTGATGATGATCCAGTGCCCCTGCCATTGACCCAGTGAGCGGCTGAAATCAGACTCATCTAGGCGATAGGCAGCACGCACCATGGTGTCGTCAAGTAGGAGGCGAATAGCTCTCAGGATGTTAGATTTACCGGAGCCGTTTTCCCCGATAATGGTGTTCACTCCCTTGTGAAACTGGAGAGACGTGTTTTTGAAGTTCCTATAGTTGACCAAAGTCAGTTTTGAAATATGCATGTTTCTCCGGCCTACCGCTCCTTGAGCAGCCTAAATTATTTGCCAACGATTTTAGCGCAACTATTGATAGTCACTATTCATCACGTCTGTAGTTTGCACGAAGAAAATCCTCATACTTCGCTGGAAGTACGGCAATTTCTCCCCACGTTTTATCTTTGGACCAGTACCCTGCACCACATGAGTCTATTTTTCCAAAAAAGAGCAGAATTCGTCTCAATGCATTTGCCTGAGTAATTCCTCTGGCATCCAAATCACCATTACTGGCAGATATTCTGAAATCGACATTGCCAACGAGCCTAGGGTGCCTCAAAAATACGTGACTGGTATGTTCAAATCGATCTATGCGTACAATTTCTCCAAAATAAAAATTGGGTATATCATCTTCAGAATCGATCTCAGCGGCCTCCTTCAAAGACTCCGCTAAAACATAATGATAAACATGTTCCCCTACCGCAACGTGTATATCTCGATAGTAGTTTTGCCGAAAATTGGTGCACAACGATTGAACACTTGTCACCTTACTTGGTAGGTGGAAGGTCTGGCCTTCGTGCCTAGAGGCAGGAACATTAACTGGCGGCCCATCTTCACTTTCAAATTCTGTTTCAACCGGTTCAGGATGTTCTTCATCTTGTTGTCTTGCATTATTCTGAGGCCGCTCTTGCTTGAAACCACTAATGATAATAAGTTCACCATCTTCGACGGCTTGAGCTGCTTCGGCTTCGTTATCGTATTTTTTCCCAACCATGATCCCACTTCGTAAACGGCAATACGGTGCGTCTTCATCGGGGTAATGTCTAAAAAGAGCGTCAGCGCCGTTCGCCATGATAGACACTGCTGGGTCTCCTGGAACTCTTAACAAAGGCTCATAGCATGAAGGACAGTGAAGATATCCTTTCATTTCTGCTTCATATTCCAAAGGCTCAACTTCGACTCGGTTTAGCATTACAATGGGCATTGTTGATTTGTCCCATTTTGGATCGTAATAAGCATAAGCGATTCTGCGGCTAGTCATATCCTCTCCTTTCGATAAATTTCATCAATTATTGCTTTTTCCATAAGATGTAGAGATTCCGTCAAGATATCCCTGAGCATAGGCAGCATGCGGGCTCTTATGCCTTACATTTCCAGCTTGACTTTCAGGAAGAGAATCTAAATTAATCTGAAGTGTTTCATCACGTCTCATGCCTGCTTCATAACCTTTTTCATACGCGCAGCCACAACATTTATGTCTACCGATTCCTCCTTGATCGTCAGGAAGCTGTTCAAAAAAATCCCAGTAACGATGCTGATCTTCGCAATTAGCCATAATTCCAATTCCCTTTTGCAAATGAATACTCAAACTATATGAATATCCAGCACCCGTATTTCAAGAAGAATCCTAAAGACTTTTTGATCGACATCACAAATGCAAACAAAAGCTTGGTTTCATCCCTCCCAGCGAAGACCATCAATCACATAGCAGACCGAAATTAAAGGGAATGTATGCAGATAACGCTGGGTAATTCCTGATCCGCTTTTCTCATGACCGACTACCTGTTGCAGATGCGCTAAGTTGCCAACCCAACCGCCTAAACAGGTTGATATCATGGTGTGCCTAAACGAGTGCACCAAGCGCCGCTGTCCATAATCATCAAGGTACGGAATACCAAGCTGATCGCGAACGTCAGCTAACACTTTGCCGATCTTGGGCATGTTCTTACCCGACACTGGCGAGAAGATTTTCTCTTTCCACTGCCGATTAACAAAATCGAGGAATCCCCACTCGATCAGTTTGGGATGGATCGCCACCTGTCTTGTTGCGTTCTCGGTTTTTCCCTGTCCTCCCTCTGCAATCAGCAGATAGTGTCGCTGGCTGTCTTCGTCATATTTGATCTGTGACTTCTCCAGTTTGGCGATCTCTCCCCTTCTGGCTCCGGTGTATGCCAACAACAAGGTGATCCACTTCTCCCAGCCGTTAGGCTGCTTGAGCGCCCAACCAACAAATTTTTTCATTTCTGCTGCACTATATGCGCCAAACCTCGCCTTAGATGGCGCAGCAACAACGCCATCAGTCGGAGACTTCTCCAGAATATCCTTGTTATCGGTCAGGAAGGTTTTGAACAGCGATTTGTAAATCTTCAGATGCTTATGGATTGACTCTGCGCCAACCAAATCTTCAGGCGGTACATCATCACACTCGATCAATTGCTGGACAGTCATCGAACGGTAAGGCTGAACAACACGCTTAGGCAAGTTTTCAACAACTTCCATCACCTGCTTAATGTCCTGTTTGGTGATCGTCGTGACATCGGTTGTTGTACCAAGGACAATTAACAGCACTTCCATAAAGCGCTCATTGGCTTGTGAGATAGCCTTCGTCCAGTTTTGGGCTTTTTCCTTTTTGTACATATTCCAAGCGCCAGCCAGTGTTAACACATCCTTTGACTGTGCTTCTGTTTGTTCTTCCTCATCTTCTGAAGGCGCAACAACCTCGCGGTATTCCTGAACAACTATCGGCTGAAGATTGTGCCGTTCATCACTGAGAAATTGTTGAACCAGCCATTGTTCATTCTGTTGCTTTAAGCGGTTGCTGAAATAAGAAAGACGTTGACCAAACTGATCTGGGTGAATGGTTCCACGTTTGACTAATGGAATGGCTGGAGATGCAAATGACATCAAGAGTTGCGCGTGGCTGTGGCTATCTGTCTCTAACGACCGACGGAAATATTTATGACCCGACAGGCGAAAGCTGACGTAGTAGATCCCGTTACGGATGATGGTGTGATTGATCGGTGTGTGTGCCATTTTGTTTGTCTCTGTGAGTGACAACATAACAAAATGAAGAGAAAAAATTGTGCAAGTCTTTGATTTATATCTTTGATAATCGCCAGGACTACGCTGGCATTATCCAGATCAGGTGATACGGGTATTTCTCAGCCTTCACGCAGAAGGGCACCCCGAGTCGTTTGGTTGCGATGATAAATCGCAGAGGAGGATGGTAATGTCCAGCGCACGCGTTGTAAACGAGGAAAAACGGCAGTTTTACAATCGCGTTAATAAATTATTTGATATATGAATCCAGCACCTTCAGAACAACATCCAGATCTTCTTCACGCTTTAATTCATCGCCCTGATGAACAATGTGTTCCGTCAGATGGCCTTTAATCACTTCTCGCATCAAGCCGTTTACCGCACCACGGATAGCGGCAATCTGTTGTAGTACGGCAGCACATTCGTGCGGCTCGTCGAGCATTTTCTTGAGCGCAACAACCTGTCCCTGAATCTTACTGGCACGCGCTTTCAGTTTCTGTTTATCACGGATGGTATGAGACATGGCAACACCTGGTTAACAAGATCATGGAAAATCATAGCACTATTAATCTACTGGGGGGTAGTATAATGTACTGGGGGGGAGTAGAATCAGGCCGCCGACTTAATACTAAGAATTATTATCATGACCGAATTTACAACTCTTCTTCAGCAAGGAAACGCCTGGTTTTTCATCCCCAGCGCCATCTTACTTGGTGCACTACATGGTCTGGAGCCAGGACACTCAAAAACGATGATGGCGGCGTTTATCATCGCCATTAAAGGCACCATTAAACAGGCGGTGATGCTTGGACTGGCGGCAACCATTTCGCATACGGCAGTAGTCTGGTTGATTGCTTTTGGTGGGATGGTGATCAGCAAACGCTTTACTGCACAGTCAGCGGAGCCGTGGCTTCAGTTGATTTCCGCGGTGATCATTATTGGCACCGCGTTCTGGATGTTCTGGCGCACCTGGCGAGGTGAACAAAACTGGCTGGAGAATATGCATGAGCACCACCATCATGACCATCATCACGACCACAACCACGAGCATGATCATCATCACGAACATGACCAGAGCGACGAGTATCAGGATGCTCATGCGCTGGCCCATGCCAGTGACATTAAACGACGCTTTGATGGTAGAGAGGTCACCAACTGGCAAATTTTGCTGTTTGGCTTAACCGGCGGGCTTATCCCCTGCCCTGCGGCAATAACAGTGTTGTTGATTTGTATTCAGTTGAAAGCCCTCACATTGGGTGCAACTCTGGTCGTCAGTTTCAGCATCGGCCTGGCATTAACGCTGGTCACCGTAGGCGTTGGCGCAGCAATCAGTGTTCAGCAGGTTGCAAAACGCTGGAGCGGATTTAACACGCTCGCTAAACGCGCCCCCTATTTTTCCAGTCTGTTGATTGGTTTAGTCGGGTTGTATATGGGAGTGCATGGTTTTATGGGTATTATGAGATAAAACAATCATCTGGGATTCGTTATCCCTTTAGCCCAGGATGATTCTTAAATCAGCTTATTCCGCTCACTTCTCGCTCAATGAGGATGCTTTTGCTGCATCCTTTCATTTACACTTTTTACGAAATCATGGGATCACTAACAAAATATCTCTTGTCGGTTATATTGTATGGCAGGAAAGATATGCGACTGATTTTACTGATCCCCAAAGTGGAGAGTATATGACCATAAAAAATAAGATGTTGCTGGGTGCGCTTTTGCTGATAACCAGCGCAGCATGGGCCGCACCAGCCACCGCGGGTTCGACCAATGCCTCGGGAATTTCGAAGTATGAGTTAAGCAGTTTCATTGCTGACTTCAAGCATTTCAAACCAGGTGACACCGTACCAGAAATGTACCGTACCGATGAATACAACATTAAGCAGTGGCAGTTGCGTAACTTGCCCGCACCTGACGCCGGAACCCACTGGACCTATATGGGCGGTGCATATGTGCTGATCAATGATACCGACGGAAAAATCATTAAAGCCTACGACGGTGAGATTTTTTATCATCGCTAAAAAAAGCCCCCTCGGAGAGAGGGGGAAATGCAGACACCTTATTATTTTTTATTATTAGCCACTTGCACGTCTTACTTGTTATTAGTCGTATTTCACGTTGATTAATGCGGTTGCCTGTAGTGCGCCAGATTTTACTTTATTTTTATCATAAACATAGTAACTGGCCAGGACAGGTATATTAATAATATTACTATTTAAAGAAGCCCCGGGTTTATCTGTTTTCCATAATGATGTCGCCGCGCCCTGATCGCCGCTAGCAGAAATTTTGATGGCTGCTTCAGTCCCTTTGGGTGGTTCTTTTAGATCCAACACAAATCCTACACCATTATCTATGTTGCCGCGCAAAATTGTATTGCTTCCTGTAACTAAGTCACTACTGGAAAGATATACGACCATATTCCGCGATGCTTGTTTTGTGTCGCCGAAAAGATTATCACATTTCAACGTAATTATTCCTTCCTTACTGTTCGCCGTAATCTTTCCCTGACTTCTGAGTTGGGACAAGGCAATATCATCTACTTTTATTATTGTGTTTTCAGGCTTACAGGTCGTATTTTTTAGGATAATAGGAAATACTTAATCCAAGCGTAAATGTATCCCCCGCCAGTTTACTGGTGAGATAACTTACACACCAGTTAATCTTCAATGTCTTACAAATGCTCAACCAAAAGTCAATGGATGAAGATGACTCACCGCCAATATTTGCAATCACAGTATCTGAAAGAAACCAGGTAGGTTTTCTTTCTCCAGTAAAATCAGGTGTGCCTTTAGATATTTTAACCACATAGGGTAATACTGCCTGCGCATTGCTGGATTTCCCAATCGTGTCACTGGTTTTACCTAAAGACTCAATTTTAACCTTTAACTTTTCGCCATTACCAAAAGGCCCGACTTCAACCCAATCACTTTGGATATTTTTATAGACTATTTTATCCGTGCTCGTATCACAAGATATCCCAGTAAACACAACACTTTTACTAAAGGAAACCTCATTCGCTAAAATCTCCCCCACATTAATACTATCAGTAATATTTAATGATGCAGTGGTACGACATCCAGCCCAGGTAAAATTAGCCCATAAAATAAAAATTAGTAACATTCCATTTCTGAAAATCATATTCCACCTCTCACCGACAGATATAATTTTTACTTTCATCAATCTCTTTATCGAAGGTGATTATGCATGAAAGCCCTTGTTGCTTATCAATTGCCACATTAACCGCTGGCGGTACTTCATTGGTGCGAATAAATAACTGGCTTCCCTGGCCGACAACACCAATATTATGACCATGGATATCATTGACTTCATAACCAAACGTTAATGGTTGCCCATCCGCTCTTGACGCTTTTATAAACCAGGGCTTGCGCTGATCGGTATCAAAATCAACCAGTACAACCGCGCCGCGATAAGGTGCGGCAATTTTCCGGTTACCGCGTAATTCTGCTTCGCTATCGCTTTGCGACACATCCAGCATCAGGTGATTTTCCCGATAAGGTGTCATTCCGTCGTATACCACCACTCCATTACGGTTTGTTGTGCGATATTTTTGCCCATTGACATAAGCATCTTTAATTCCTGGCGCATTCATCACAGCAAACGTTTCGGAAAGACGGTTCGCCAGATTAACGCCACCCGACCAGGCGACGATGCCCCCTGAAACACTGGCTCCAGCCTGTCGATAAGTACTCGACTGACTATAGCTGCTATTCACTGTTGCCACCGGCGCGTTCCAGGTTAAATTCGCTCCAGCTGTCGTTTCATTTCCCTGATGTTGATGACTCAGGTTGACACCATAATTGAACTGATCCCGACTCCCTATTGTTCCTGATAATCCCGTATTATTTGAGGCAAAACCCTGATCATCAAACGTCGTTGAGTTAGACATATATATTTGCCGACGAGGCGTCGTAACGTCATCACCCCAATCAAAGGGAATTGATATAAAAATATTAAAACGTTTCTCTTCATGATGATTCTCGTCATACGCCTGACTTGCCGCGAGGGTATAGCTTATCCGTTGCCAGTTATTGGAATAACTCAGTTGATAATCTTTACTACTGCCACTGCGCCCCCAGTAATCACGCCATAAAGTACTTAATGACACAGATCCCCAGCCTTCTGGCATTGACTGACTCATATTGGCGGAAAAGCTATTTTTGCGACCAAAATCATTCTGGTAATAATCGGCAATGTCATAGACATCGTTTTTATCACGACGATAATTATCTTTATTATTTGCCCACACATAATCGTTAAACGTGCGGTAATCACGCGACGAATAACGCCAGGCCGCCAGACCAAAACGTGTCGATGTTTGGCTCAAAAATTTGTTATAAGCAATTTGATAACTGTGTCCGTCAAATACATCACCATTGTCTTGCTTACTGTGCGATTTAGTTGCATCGACTGAAATTGCGCCAATGCACGTGTTCCAGCCTGTTCCCAGGGTAAACGCGTAGTAATTATTAGCAACCATCGTGCCGCCATACAGCGTCAATAAGTTATTAAAACCATACTGATAACCTGCCTGGACAAAATCACTTTGCTTGCTCGCACCTTCAATATGACTACGGCCCGCTGCAAAATCATATTTTGATACGCCAGGTTGCAACATATTAGGTACTGCCGCATAAGGCACCAGATATGTAGTAACTGAACCATCGGCTTCCTTAACACTCACATCAAGATCCGCACCTCCGCCCGCTAACTGCAAATCACTAATCGAAAACGGACCTGGTGGAACCTCTTTCTGATAAACGACAAAACCGTTCTGTTCAATAGTTACCAACGCGTTACTCTGGGCAATCCCCTGTACCCGCGGGGTAAAATTTTGCTTCGAGTTTGGCAACATCTGCATATCACGAAATAACCGAACTCCGCTGAAGCGAACGGAATCAAATATATCGGCTGATGTGTACATATCACCAATACGCAGCGTACCGAGAATTTGAGAAAATCCACGCTCCAGATACAGTGTGTTGCTTTTCCACTCCCCTGGATTATTATCCGTTTTGCTAAAACTGGCATCAGAATGCAGCTGCCATCCCAGCAAATTTAGCCCACTGTTAAAACTCACATAGGTACTCTTACTATTACCCGAGGCTTTATAGTCACTGTAATACTGACTTACGTAATAAGACGTATAAAACGCATTAACTCCCCGTTCCCAGTTTTCTGGCGGAACGTAACCATTTTCCAGTTCTTCGACCCAGGCTTGCGGGACAGCAAGATCCAAACGAAAAATTCCAATATCCCAGGCGTAACTTCCACCCTGTACAAGTTGCTCAAATGTTAAGCATTGTTTGTCGCGTGCCAAATTATCGCTATTTATACCTAACCGCTTTACAATTTCACGCGTCAGGCAAGTTTCATCTGGGTTATCTTTTACGATAATCTCATATTTTCCACGCCATTGCTTATTGACATAAATATCAATGTCGTACTGGCCGGGTAAAGGCTGATTATCATCAAGACGCAAATTTGTTACTTGCTCACCTTTCATTCCTCCCATCATAAAATGGGTGTCAAAGGTTTCTTCTGTTGCATGTGCTTCAATGCCGAGCAATAACGCGACTATTGCTGATGCAAGCGGGGTCATTCTCAACATAGGAAGCTCCTGCGATTAAATTTTGTCACTAATATAGTTGCCGTGATCATCGATAATGGTCAGTTGCCAGCCATCCGTATTATTATTTTTTACACTGACATTCTGACTTTCTAGTGGTGCAATCATGATAGTTTCATAATTCACTTTGACGTTATTAGCCTTAACGTCAGAAATCGTTACCCAATTTGGCGAGTCATTTTTTATGACTACGTTATTACCGCTACGACTCACCCGCAATTTTTTTAAAGGTCGTTTTATTTACTGGGGCAACACCTGCAGGTCGGTAAAACAACTTGATTCTGTTTTGCATGGCAAATTTTAACGCATTCTTTCCTTCATCTTCTGGGCTATTCGGTGGAATATCCAGAACGTTTAGATAGAAAATACTCTCCTTATTAACAGGTAATTTATTAGGCATGATTTTAATTTTTATTTGTTGCCCAGAATTGGCCGCTACTTTCACTACTGGTGGCGTTAACATGAAAGGAACCTGAATCTTTTCTGGCGGCAGAGACGTGTCACCATCATCAATCCATACCTGCACCAGCGAAGAGCGGTTTCCCTGATTCATCAGTTGTACCATGACTTCTTTCTGCTCTGCCGGGTAAATGATACGTGTCCCGAAAATAACCATTCCGGCATGCACAGGAAATATCATAGAAGAGATGAGTAAAGATAATAATCCTTTCATCTTAATGCCTCTTATATTTATGCTGACCGCCATGAATATGGCGGCCATTTTAAGTTGCTGAAAAAATAAGGTGATTATTTTAAATGTTTAATCCTGGGCAACACGCATAACCAATGAAGAGTTAACAGTACCAGATGCAACATTACTGTCAGTCAACTTCAGATATTTTGCCTTAAACGGTATGGCATATTGTCCATCAGCAGTTTTATAACTTTCAATATTAAACGGTGCGGAAATATCCAGTACTTCACTGCTATCACCCAAATAGAGATAGTATCCAACTGTGTCATTACTACTGGATATTGCCTTATCATTACCAAGAATTTTCTCGTTGGTGATCAATGAAAGTTTTACGCCATCAATAGTCTTCGGACAAGTAATTTTCAGCATACTGCTGGTTACACCAACCGCATCATCATAAGTTGAATATTTCGCTTTACCATCAAATACAGTGGTTGGTACAGTCGGCATATTAATACTGACTGAATCACCACCAGCAACAAATGTACATGGAGATTCAGCAATATTTCCTTTAATGGTTAAAGTTCCGGTGTCGACGTCTTCAGCAAATACACCAGCACTCATAAATACAGAGGACAAGACAGCGGCAGCAATAATTGAACGTTTCATAATGTGTTCCTTAATAGGTTTATTTTGTTTTGTTAAGAGTCTGTATCTCTTGGAAACAAATTTCTCACACCAAAAAGGTTGCTTCAATGCAAACATATTGTTTTATTGATTTAAGACAAATTAACTAATGCAATATAATTACAACAAATAATTCCATATAACAAACATATTTGAAACTGATTGATTACCGAAAATTACCGTAAATAACATTTATTAAATAAAAAAAAAGCCAAAATCATTCACGAGAATGATTTTGGCTTTCTAAATATGCTTAAAACGGTGTTGCCAAATTAATCGTAACGATTTAACACGATTTTGCGTTTGTCATTATTACCCACAGCAACCACTTCTGTCGTAACGCCTTTTGCAGTAGAAGAAGCGCGATAGTTGGTTTCAACTCGTTGTAGCAACCGCCCACAACGTTGCTGAAGATGATTATTAACAACATCCATACTGCATGTAGGGGAACTAATCCTGCCATTGATGGTTAATGTTGCAGTATCAGAAGAGAACGCGGGTGATGCTAGTCCATAAGCAAGAAAAAAAAACTCCTGACAACCAATACTTATTCATTGAACGTTATCCCTGTAGTAAAGGTTATGCCGGGTAGATTGAGTGCATAACAAACTATAGCTGTACATCCGCTACACAGCCACGAGGGATGATAAAGAGACAGTGTTTGCACAATCAATCGCCTTTGTACAGTTTCGGACTAAGATCCACTGAATATTCGCAGCATTAAAAAAGGGGTTATTAAAGCTGCAAAAAAATTCACCGCATCAATTTAACATTGATGCGGTGAATGAAGAATAACCAGAAAGGTTAATACGCGTTATACGGCGCGAAAGGCAATCTCGCCAGGGATGACTTCGCCCTGCCAGTAGAGTTGGGCTGCAACACGGTCTGCCAGCTGGCGGTAGATAGCGGTAAATTCGCTCTCCGGACGGCTGATAACCGTTGGCGTGCCTTTATCGAGATCTTCGCGTAAGGAGATGTGTAACGGCATCTGCCCCAGCAGTTGCGTGTGGTATTTCTCTGCCAGTTTCTCTGCGCCGCCAGTGCCGAAAATCGGCTCATGGTGACCACAGTTACTGCAAATATGCACACTCATGTTCTCGACAATACCGAGCACCGGAACTTCGACCTTTTCAAACATCACGATGCCTTTTTTGGCATCAATCAGCGCGATGTCCTGCGGGGTGGTGACCACGACAGCACCGGTTACTGGAATGTTTTGTGCCAGTGTCAGCTGAATGTCACCAGTTCCTGGCGGCATGTCGAGCACCAGATAGTCGAGGTCTGGCCACAAGGTTTCCTGCAACATCTGCATTAACGCCTTGCTCGCCATCGGGCCACGCCACACCATCGCATTGTCGTCAGTGACCAGATAACCAATTGAGTTGGTTGCCAGGCCATGAGACATAATCGGTGCCATATGGGTACCGTCCGGCGAAGTTGGACGCTGATTTTCTGCCCCCAGCATGGTGGGGATTGACGGGCCGTAGATATCGGCATCCAGAATGCCCACTTTCGCCCCTTCCGCCGCCAGCGCCAGCGCCAGGTTTACCGCCGTGGAGGATTTACCCACGCCGCCTTTGCCGGAACTGACCGCAATGATGTTCTTCACGCCGTTAATACCCGGCTGATTCTTCACTCGTTTCAGAGTGGCAATGTTATGTGACAGTTTCCAGTCGATAGCTTTCGCCCCAGTGATACGCAGCAATTCGGCGCTACATTGCTCTTTTAAATCTTCGAACGCACTATGCCAGACAAACGGCATAACCAGTTCCACATGCAACGTGTCGTCCATCCAGGCAACATGGTGCAACGCTTTTAGCGTAGTGAGGTTATGCTTGAGGGTTGGGTGCTGAAAATTGGCCAGTGTCCCGGCGACCATTGCGCGCAGGGCTTCTGGTGATTTGGCCTGGGATTGTTCGTTCATCCCGACTCCTTATTTATTAAGATAACTTATCGCTATTAGTTTACCTGAAGTTAACAGCTAAGTACTTACCTAATAATGCATCATAAGATGCTTGCACAGGACTTACGTAACCATGCCCCATTTGGTACTATCTAAGCCCTTTTCACTACAAAGAAGTAATGCCTACTATGACTCAAGTCGCGAAGAAAATTCTGGTAACGTGCGCACTGCCGTACGCCAACGGCTCAATCCACCTCGGCCATATGCTGGAGCACATCCAGGCTGATGTCTGGGTCCGTTACCAGCGAATGCGCGGCCACGAGGTCAACTTCATCTGCGCCGATGATGCCCACGGTACGCCAATCATGCTGAAAGCCCAGCAGCTTGGTATCACACCGGAGCAGATGATTGGCGAAATGAGTCAGGAGCATCAGACTGATTTCGCAGGCTTTAACATTAGCTACGACAATTACCACTCTACGCACAGCGAAGAGAACCGTCAGCTGTCAGAGCTTATATACAGCCGCCTGAAAGAGAACGGTTTTATTAAAAACCGCACCATCTCTCAGTTGTACGATCCGGAAAAAGGCATGTTCCTGCCGGACCGTTTTGTGAAAGGCACCTGCCCGAAATGTAAAGCACCTGATCAATATGGCGATAACTGTGAAGTCTGCGGCGCAACATATAGCCCGACGGAATTGATCGAACCGAAATCGGTGGTTTCTGGCGCTACGCCGGTAATGCGTGATTCCGAACACTTCTTCTTTGATCTGCCTTCTTTCAGCGAAATGTTGCAGGCATGGACCCGCAGCGGTGCGTTGCAGGAGCAAGTGGCAAATAAAATGCAGGAGTGGTTTGAATCCGGCCTGCAACAGTGGGATATCTCCCGCGACGCGCCGTACTTCGGTTTTGAAATTCCGAACGCGCCGGGCAAATATTTCTACGTCTGGCTGGACGCGCCGATTGGCTATATGGGTTCATTCAAGAATCTGTGCGACAAGCGCGGCGACAGCGTAAGCTTCGATGAATACTGGAAGAAAGATTCCACCGCTGAGCTGTACCACTTCATCGGCAAAGATATTGTTTACTTCCACAGCCTGTTCTGGCCTGCCATGCTGGAAGGTAGCAACTTCCGCAAGCCGACCAACCTGTTTGTTCACGGCTATGTGACGGTGAACGGCGCGAAAATGTCCAAGTCTCGCGGCACCTTTATTAAAGCCAGCACCTGGCTGAATCATTTTGACGCCGACAGCCTGCGTTACTACTACACTGCGAAACTCTCTTCGCGCATTGATGATATCGATCTCAACCTGGAAGATTTCGTTCAGCGTGTGAATGCCGATATCGTTAATAAAGTGGTTAACCTGGCCTCCCGTAATGCGGGCTTTATCAACAAGCGTTTTGACGGTGTGCTGGCAAGCGAGCTGGCTGACCCTGAGCTGTACAAAACCTTTACCGATGCCGCTGAAGTGATTGGCGAAGCGTGGGAAAGCCGTGAATTTGGTAAAGCAGTGCGCGAAATCATGGCACTGGCTGACCTGGCTAACCGCTATGTCGATGAACAGGCTCCGTGGGTAGTCGCAAAACAGGAAGGTCGCGATGCTGACCTGCAGGCGATTTGCTCAATGGGCATCAACCTGTTCCGCGTGCTGATGACTTACCTGAAGCCGGTACTGCCGAAACTGACCGAGCGTGCGGAAGCATTCCTGAATACGGAACTGACCTGGGATGGTATCCAGCTACCGCTGCTTGGCCATAAAGTGAATCCGTTCAAGGCGCTGTATAACCGCATCGACATGAAACAGGTTGAAGCACTGGTGGAAGCATCCAAAGAGGAAGTAAAAGCCACTGCTGCACCAGTTACTGGCCCGCTGGCAGATGATCCGATTCAGGAAACCATCACCTTTGACGACTTCGCCAAAGTTGACCTGCGCGTGGCGCTGATTGAAAACGCAGAGTTTGTTGAAGGTTCTGACAAACTGCTGCGCCTGACGCTGGATCTCGGCGGCGAAAAACGTAATGTCTTCTCCGGCATTCGTTCTGCTTACCCGGATCCGCAGGCACTGATTGGTCGTCACACCATTATGGTGGCTAACCTGGCGCCGCGTAAAATGCGCTTTGGTATCTCTGAAGGCATGGTGATGGCTGCCGGTCCTGGCGGGAAAGATATCTTCCTGCTAAGCCCGGATGCTGGTGCTAAACCAGGCCATCAGGTGAAATAATCCCCCTTCAAGGCGCTGCATCGACAGCGCCTTTTCTTTATAAATTCCTAAAGTTGTTTTCTTGCGATTTTGTCTCTCTCTAACCCGCATAAATACTGGTAGCATCTGCATTCAACTGGATAAAATTACAGGGATGCAGAATGAGACACTTTATCTATCAGGACGAAAAATCACATAAATTCTGGGCGGTGGAGCAGCAAGGCAACGAGTTGCATATCAGTTGGGGCAAAGTCGGCACCAACGGGCAAAGCCAGGTAAAAAGTTTTGCTGATGCTGCTGCGGCGGCAAAAGCGGAACTAAAGCTTATCGCAGAGAAAACGAAAAAAGGCTATGTGGAAGGCGATTCGGCAAACGTATATATCCCTCCAGTCACCAAAGCCACTCCTGAAGTTAAAACTCCCCCTGTGAGTCAAAATAAACGCCCATGGCTGGCTGATGATGCAGTCATTCCGGTCACTGACGATATTAATCGATTTGCTTTTCCTCATCGCTCTCGCCCCAGAGAGATCAACTATCTGCACAAAGATAGTCAAATATGGAAGCGCATTGCGAATAACACCAGGGCATATGACCCCGACAACAGATACCGTTCTTATCCAGAAAACTGGCAGCAGGCTTTTGCTGAGTTACAAATGCGAGTTCAGGGTAATCAACAGACAGGGAGTGCGCAATCTGATGCAGCATTGCTCTGGAGTTTTTGGAACTCTTACTCTACAGATGAACTGGTCGATGACTTAGTCATTCGCTGTGGTCTGGAAAGTGCCGTTGAAATCGCCCTTCTCGCTCTTCAACTTAGGTATAAACCAGTAAAAGGTGCAGTAACCACCATCATTCCACCTAATCACGAAGCAGAATCGCTACCGAGTTGGCATCAACGTCTCTGTCATCATCTTTCACTCGCTTCAGAAAATGAGTGGCAACGCTGTGTAGATAAAGTACTTGCGGCTATTCCCTCGCTCTCCCCCGCACGGCAACCTTTTGCGGCGTTATTGATCCCTGAACGCCCGGATATCGCCAATGCTATGGCGCTACGTTATGCAGATCAAAACGTTCCGGCGATGACCTGGTTAAGACTGGTGGTAACCGATGATACCGCTCTGACTACAGCGGAAAAATACGACTTCCCGCCATTACATCGTGATTTTCGCGCTTATCTGGCAATGTTGCTGGCAAATAATGGAATTCGCGGTGCAGGCCGTATACTTACTGAGTTTACGGAAGAGCATTCTGACAATCCCACTTATCTCTTCGAGCGCATTAGCGAGACTGAAGATCTTGTCAAATGGCTATGGAAAACGAATCACCCGGATGCGATTCAAATTCTGATCCTCGGTGTAATTGGCAAGAAAAAGCACCTGGAATACTTAAGCAAAGCCTGTCAGAAACATCCCGCTGCGGCTATTGCGGCTTATGCTACTTTGCTGGCAATACATGAAGATAAAGAGTGGCGTAAAGCGCTTGTCAAACTGGTTACCGTCACACCAGAGTTAGTATGCGACGTCATTTCCTGGGTTAATGCTAAAGCCGCCGGCATCTTATCTGAATGTCGTCCGCAGCCAGTAGCTGAAGAATGTGATTACGCCACTACGGATATGTTGCCGGAGTTATTTGTTTCGCCGCCCTGGATAACCAAAGAGAAAAAGAAAAATACGCCAGTGTTTGATCTTCCTGTGCTTCCAGTTCCTTCTGTTTCGGATATCACTCCAGAGATTGCCAAAAAACTAACCCGTACATACCTTGTCACCCGCTTCCAGCAAATAGCCCAACAGCAGGCAACAAAACAGACATTGTTTACCGACCTGCCGCCGATGGAAAAAGCAAGCTGGGAGACACACATAGTCCCCCTCACACCAGAACAGCAAATTCTGTGGTGTCTTGGTTTTGACAAATGGCGGGAGGGCGGAGAAAAAATATACGAAAAAATTCCGGCGCCACAAAGTGCCGTTGATGCCCTGCTACGCTTCGATTTTCCAGCACTCAATGCTGAATTTGCGCAATACCATGACAATGCATATAAAAGCTGGAATCTCATTGCCCTCTGTTACCTGCCTGGTCAACAGGCCATTTCTTTTCTTAACCAGATAGTCAAAGAAGATAACTACTCTGGTGAGGAAAATATTCTGGCAATTTTTGGTCGCGCCGCCATACCTGCATTTATGACCTGTCTGCAACGTAATCCACGACGCCTGTGCTTCTTCACCTTCTTCCTCGGTGTCAGTGAACTGGCCTTACCGATGGCGCAACAGCTACAGAAAAAAAATGTCTTATGAAGATGCGCGAAACTGGCTAACTGACTACCCGCGCCATGCTGCCGCCGGGCTACTTCCTGTGGCCTTGGGCAAAAAAGGAAAAGATCGTGATTGTGCCCGCCAGGCGCTTCGTCTGCTGGTGAATTTAAACCAGCGAGAAACGATTGAAGAAATCGCCCGGGGGTATAACCAACCTGATGTTTTAGCTGCGCTGGCAACATTATTTGATAGCGACCCACTGGAAGAATATCCCGCTAAAATCGCCCCACTGCCCGGCTTTTATCAGTTCACCTTATGGCGCAGACCTCGGCTTAAAAGTAACAACCTGCCTCTGCCAGATGACGCTATGCGCCACCTCGGCACAATGTTGAGCTTTCCTCGCGACATTACCCCCTACGCAGGGCTTGCGATCATCAAAGAAACCTTCACCCGCGAATCACTGGCTGACTTTGGCTGGGATCTGTATACCGCCTGGACAGAAGCTGGCGCACCCGCAAAAGAAAACTGGGCATTTACTTCGCTTGGGATTTTAGGCAATGACGACACCGCGCGTAAATTAACCCCGCTCATCCGCGCATGGCCGGGTGAATCCCAGCATAAACGCGCGGTTTACGGGCTGGATGTGTTAGCCAGTATCGGTAGTGATATTGCGCTGATGCTGCTTAATGGCATTGCGCAAAAAATTAAATTTGCCGCATTGCAGGAACATGCGAGTGACAAAATCAGCATGGTCGCTGAAAACCGTGGGCTGACTATGGCTGAACTGGAAGACCGCCTGGCACCGGATTTAGGACTTGATAGCAGTGGCTCGCTGACACTGGATTTCGGCCCACGTCAATTTACCGTTGGTTTTGACGAAACCTTGAAACCCGTGGTTCGCGACGCAAACGGCAAAGTCCTGAAAGATTTACCTAAACCAAACCAGAGCGATGATAAAACACTGGCAACTGACGCCGTTAACCTCTTTAAACAATTGAAGAAAGATGCGCGAGCCATAGCCAGCCAGCAGATTGATCGTCTGGAGCAGGCTATGTGCCAACGCAGACGCTGGACGGCAGAGCAGTTCCGCCTGTTTCTGGTGGAGCATCCGCTGGTACGTCACTTAACCCGACGGCTGTTATGGGGAGTATATACTGAGGAAAACACGCTGATTGCCTGCTTCCGGGTCGCAGAAGACAGCACTTACAGCGATGCGCAGGAAGAGCTATTCACGTTACCAGCAGGAAACATCGGTATTCCGCATGTGCTGGAAATCTCCCCTGAATCCGCCGCTGCATTCAGGCAAATTTACGTTGATTACGAACTGCTTACCCCTTTCCAACAGCTCGATCGTGGTAGTTACCACCTTGCTGATAACGAGCGTAATGTCCATGAATTGTCACGCTGGCAAGGACGTCTTTGCCAGGCCGGGCGCATTGTCGGGCTTGAACGCCGAGGCTGGCAACGTCTGGAAGAAAGCGGCAGCGTTTATGCGATGCGCAAATCTACTCCTTATGGCGATCTCGAACTTGAAACAGAACCTTTTTCATTAATTTATGGTGAAACGGGGTATGGCGACCAGCTACCGGTTGAAAGCGTAAAAATCACCTCGCCTGATGATCGCTACGGTAAACAATCCTCGCTCACTTTCTCCGTACTCGACGACATCACCGCCAGCGAGCTGATTAACGACATCGAATCACTGTTTGATTAAAAGGATTTAGCAATGAAAACCTATATTTATCAGGACGAAAAATCACATAAATTCTGGGCGGTTGAGCAGCAGGGAAACGAGCTGCATATTAACTGGGGTAAGGTCGGCACCAACGGGCAAAGCCAGATAAAAAGCTTTGCAGATGCTGCGGCGGCGGAAAAAGCGGAACTGAAGCTGATTACGGAGAAGGTGAAGAAGGGGTATGTGGAGCAAGTAGACGCTAACGCTCACTCACATGATGCCTCAGCAAAGAAAGTCCTGGTCACAGAGGAAAAAGCCTCAATAAATCACCAGGCAGCAACTAATGGTTTACCCTGGCTGGCAGACAACGATCCCATTATTCTTCCCCCGAATATTGCCCGCCATGCCCTCAGCCACCGCCTTTGGCCGGGAGAGCCAGTAAAAAAACCAGCCAAACCCGAGAAACAAAATTTAATTTCCCGATTGGCAAATCGTACTTATCATTATTATAAAAATCTGACTTTCGATTACAGCTCATGCTCTGATGAATGGGCTGATGCGATTAGCCAGGCAATCAGCTTAATTAAGGCCCAAAAGACTGAGATACCCGCGCGTACTATGGCGGTACTTACTTTTCTGGAAATATGTTTTTGTCAGGGCTGGAATGATGAAACCTCATCCGAGTTGCTGGATGAAATTGTAAGCACCTTCGGTATCGAATACGCAACTGAAACTGTCATCTTCTGGTGGCAAATTGATTTCGATTTTGACTATAAAGATGAACATTTGACTTTCTTTATTAATTATGCAGATAGCAGCAAGGACAGTTATAGAAGGAATAACGACAAATTTAGTTTACGTCTGCGTAAACATTTATCACTAGCAGAAGAAGAAGTATGGCAAAATTGCATTGCAAAATTACTCGTTGCGTTACCAGATATATCACTCTATCGCCAACCGTTAATTGCCATTTTAATGCCAGAAATACCCGAAGTGGCCCATGAGATCGTACATCGTTTACACCAGGTCGCAGATGTTCCACAACTTGAAATGTTGAAACTGGTAGCGACAGATCCATTCACGCTCGAAATACTGGAGAACTATCAATACATTGATGTATTTAACACCTATGGTGCCAGTTGGTCAGCTACGGTATTACGGGAGCAAGGTATAGCGGCACTGGCTCGCCTGGCTCCCTATGCTGAAGAAGATAATTGCGGTGACGTACTGAAATGTATTAATCATCCGTTGGCCATTACGGCACTCATCGAAGCCGCCGATACTAATAAACGCTGTTATGAACGACTAATAAAAAGTGCCGAAAATTTTCCTTCTGCCACGATAGCGGCATTAGCCGAAGCATTGGTAAAAAAAGATGATAAACGCAAACATACGTTGCTGGTTTCATTACTTAATGCAAATCCTTTATTGGTCGAAAAATTAGTCATCGGATTATCGTCGCAAGCGGCAAATTTATTGCAACAATGTCAGCAATTGCTGAATAGTCGCAATGAAGATTTTGCAAACTCAGAAATTCTACCAATGGTACTAGTCTCGCCGCCCTGGGAAACTCAAAATAAAAATAACGACAACAGTCCTGTGGGTAAATACCCGGCGAAAATCCCCCCTTTACCGTTGTTTTATCAACCTCCATTATGGACTCGCCCGAAACTCAAAAATAGCAGCAAGGTACTGCCAGATAGCGCCCTCCTCCACCTCGGCGAAATGCTCCGCTTCCCTCAGGAAGAAGCGCTGTATCCGGGATTATTGCAGGTGAAAGACGCCTGTACCGCTGACTCTCTGGCTGAATTTGCCTGGGATCTGTTTACCGCCTGGCTGACTGCGGGAGCTCCGTCGAAAGAGAGCTGGGCGTTCAGTGCGTTAGGTGTTCTCGGCAACGACGACACCGCCCGCAAACTGACGCCATTAATACGCGCCTGGCCTGGTGAATCCCAGCATAAACGCGCCACCGTTGGGTTGGATATTCTCGCTGCTATCGGCAGCGATATCGCCCTGATGCAGCTTAACGGCATCGCCCAGAAACTGAAATTCAAAGCATTACAGGAGCGGGCAAAAGAGAAAATTGCCGATATTGCCGAGAGCCGCGAACTCACGGTCGCGGAGCTTGAAGATCGCTTAGCGCCCGATCTCGGTCTGGATGATAACGGTTCTCTGCTGCTGGATTTTGGTCCACGCCAGTTCACTGTCAGCTTTGATGAAACCTTAAAACCTTTTGTGCGTGATGTTTCCGGCAGCCGCCTGAAAGACTTACCTAAACCCAATAAAAGCGATGATGAAACACTGGCAGACGACGCTGTTAACCGCTACAAACTGCTGAAAAAAGATGCGCGTACCGTTGCTGCCCAGCAGGTGGCAAGGCTGGAATCCGCCATGTGCCTTCGTCGCCGCTGGTCGGCTGAAAACTTTCAACTCTTCCTGGTTGAACATCCACTGGTACGCCACTTAACCCGCCGTCTGATTTGGGGCGTTTATAGCGCCGAAAACCAGCTACTGGCGTGCTTCCGCGTGGCGGAAGATAACAGCTACAGCACCGCTGATGATGACCTATTCACCTTGCCGGAAGGCGATATCTCTATTGGTATTCCTCACGTTCTGGAAATATCACCGACGGATGCCGCCGCCTTTGGGCAGCTTTTTGCCGACTATGAACTGTTACCGCCGTTCCGCCAGCTCGACCGTAACAGTTACGCCCTGACAGAAACCGAGCGCAATGCCAGCGAATTGACCCGCTGGGCAGGCAGAAAATGCCCGAGCGGTCGGGTCATGGGACTGGCGAATAAAGGTTGGGTGCGTGGTGAACCACAGGATGGAGGCTGGATCGGCTGGATGATCAAATCTCTGGGCCGCTGGTCGTTAATCATGGAAATCGATGAAGGCTTTGCAGTTGGTATGTCGCCAGCCGAACTGAGCGCCGAGCAACTCTTAAGCAAGCTGTGGCTATGGGAAGGCAAAGCAGAAAGTTATGGCTGGGGAAGTAATTCAACACAGGAAGCGCAGTTCTCCGTACTCGATGCCATCACCGCCAGCGAGCTGATTAACGATATTGAATCACTGTTTGATTAAAAGGATTTAGCAATGAAAACCTATATTTATCAGGACGAAAAATCACATAAATTCTGGGCGGTGGAGCAGCAAGACAACGAGCTGCATATCAACTGGGGCAAAGTCGGCACTAACGGGCAAAGTCAGGTAAAAGGCTTTGCCGATGCTGCGGCGGCGGAAAAAGCGGAACTGAAGCTGATTGCGGAGAAAGTAAAGAAGGGGTATGTGGAGCAAGCGAAGGATAGTTCTTTGCAACCTTCCCAAACGGTAACGGACTCTCTCAAGGTAGCGGACTTATCCACCATTATTCAGGAACAACCCTCTTTCGTAGCAGAAACCCGTGCGGCTGACAAAAATACAGATGCTGTTTTACCGTGGCTGGCGAAAGATATTGCTGTCGTTTTTCCGCCCGAAGTTGTACACACCACGTTAAGTCATCGCCGCTTTCCCGGAGTTCCTGTTCAGCAAGCAGACAAATTGACCCAATTACGTCGCTTAGCCTGTAGTGTGTCGCAACGGGATAATAAAACAGCCACATTTGACTTCAGCGCCTGTTCTTTAGAATGGCAAAACACCGTCGCCCAGGCGATCAGTCAGATCGACGGCCTGAAAACAACACTGTTACCATCACCAGTAATGGCTGTACTCACGGCACTTGAAATGAAATGCACAAGATATAAAGTGCGTGAGGATGTTATGGATCAGATCGTCCAGGAAGGCGGTCTGGAATATGCTACTGATGTAATAATACACCTTCAACAGATTGATATTGAATGGGATTATGCGAATAATGTCATTATTATTCTGCCGTCTGGCATTGCACCTAACTACTTGGAGCAATATTCCAGATTTGAATTACGCCTACGTAAACATTTATCACTGGCGGAAGAGTTTCTCTGGCAAAAATGTGCACAAAAACTTATTGCCGCAATTCCACATATTCCAGAATGGCGGCAACCATTAATTGCTTTGTTATTACCCGAAAAACCAGAAATTGCACATGAAATTGCCCAGCGTCTACTGGGGCAAAAAAAATCACCCTCGCTTGAGTGGCTAAAAATAGTGGCGACTGATGAGCACATTCTTGCCTCATTAGAAAGATATCACGAGCCATATGCCATTTTTGATGATTACTATTGTGGTGCGATATGGTCAGCCACCGTATTACAGGAGCAAGGTGTTGCAGCCCTGCCCCGATTTGCTCCCTATGCCGCAAGTGACTACTGCGCCGATGTGTTGCGTCATATTAATCATCCGTTCGCATTAACACTGCTTATACGTGTAGCCGGGCATACTAAACGCTGTCACGATCGAATGACGAAAGCCTGCGCTGCGTTCCCACACGCAGCATTGGCAGCACTGGCGGAACTTCTTGCGCAAAAAGAAGAGAATAGTTGGCGCATTATGCTGATGACGATGCTTATCTCGCAACCGACACTGGCAGATCAGGTCATTCCCTGGCTTTCGACACCCGCAGTTGCAGTGCTGAAATCATGCCTGCAACAACTGACACAGCCCTCAAACCATGCCAGCGCCGATCTACTGCCAGCCATAGTAGTCTCCCCACCATGGCTTTCGAAAAAGAAAAAAGCGACGATTCCGGTGCTGGAGTTAGCGCCATTAGGCATTGAGCCAATCTGTTATCTGACAGAAGAAATCAGTAATCAACTTTTGGCGAAATATATCTGGTATTCAAAACACATCACGGTTAGCCATGAAGAAAGTACTGCCAACCTGTTGGCAAGAATGGGTTTTCAACGACGGATCGCTGGTACATATATTAAAGCTCCCGAAGCGGTAGTTGAGGCATGGCTAAATGAAGATTATTCAACCTTAATAAGTGAATTTAAGGTGTTTCATTCACCTACCGGGCATTATTGGCATTTGGGGATTTTGACAACATTGCCGCTGGAGAAAGCAGTAAAAGCATGGAATGCCCTTACCCTATCTCCACATACCGATACCGAATACGCCATGTTACATTTTGGACTCAAAGGGTTACCTGGGTTAGTAAACTCACTTGCACGCTATCCACAGGAAGCCTTGCCCATCACGAATTACTTCGCAGCGAGTGAGCTGGCACCTGCCGTCGCCCGTGCCTTCAACAAACTCAAAACGCTACGCGAAAACGCCCGCACCTGGCTGCTGAAATACCCGGAACATGCCCTTACCGGCCTGCTGCCTGCGGCGCTCGGCAAAGCCGGTGAAGCCCAGGATAACGCCCGCGCTGCCTTGCGAATGCTTAGCGAAAACGGTCATCAGCCATTACTGCAAGAAATCGCCCGGCGTTATAACCAGCCGGAAGTAACCGATGCGGTGAACGCTCTGCTTGCGCTCGATGCCTTAGATAATCACCCGACAAAAATCCCCACTCTTCCGACTTTTTATCAGCCATCGCTCTGGAACCGCCCGGTATTAAAAGCAAACGCCCAATCACTGCCAGATAGCGCCCTCCTCCACCTCGGTGAAATGCTCCGCTTCCCTCAGGAAGAAGCGCTGTATCCGGGATTATTGCAGGTGAAAGACGCCTGTACCGCTGACTCTCTGGCTGAATTTGCCTGGGATCTGTTTACCGCCTGGCTGACTGCGGGAGCTCCGTCGAAAGAGAGCTGGGCGTTCAGTGCGTTAGGTGTTCTCGGCAACGATGACACCGCCCGCAAACTGACGCCATTAATCCGCGCCTGGCCTGGTGAATCCCAGCATAAACGCGCCACCGTTGGGTTGGATATTCTCGCTGCTATCGGCAGCGATATCGCCCTGATGCAGCTTAACGGCATCGCCCAGAAACTGAAATTCAAAGCATTACAGGAGCGGGCAAAAGAAAAAATTGCCAACATTGCCGAGAGCCGCGAACTCACGGTGGCGGAGCTTGAAGATCGGTTAGCACCGGATCTCGGTCTGGATGATAACGGTTCGTTGCTGCTGGATTTCGGCCCACGCCAGTTCACCGTCAGCTTTGATGAAACCTTAAAACCGTTTGTGCGTGACGCTTCCGGCAGTCGTCTGAAAGACCTGCCCAAACCAAACAAAAGCGATGATGAATCACAGGCGAACGATGCTGTTAACCGCTACAAATTGCTGAAAAAAGATGCGCGTACCGTTGCTGCCCAGCAGGTAGCAAGGCTGGAATCCGCCATGTGCCTTCGTCGCCGCTGGTCGGCTGAAAACTTTCAGCTCTTCCTGGTTGAGCATCCGTTGGTTCGCCACTTAACCCGCCGTCTGATTTGGGGTGTTTATAGCGCCGAAAACCAGCTACTGGCTTGCTTTCGCGTGGCGGAAGATAACAGCTACAGCACCGCTGATGATGACCTATTCACCTTGCCGGAAGGCGATATCTCTATTGGTATTCCTCACGTTCTGGAAATATCACCGACGGATGCCGCCGCCTTTGGGCAGCTTTTTGCCGACTATGAACTGTTACCGCCGTTCCGCCAGCTCGACCGTAACAGTTACGCCCTGACAGAAACCGAGCGCAATGCCAGCGAATTGACCCGCTGGGCAGGCAGAAAATGCCCAAGCGGTCGGGTAATGGGGCTGGCGAATAAAGGCTGGATAAAGGGCACCCCGCAGGATGGAGGCTGGATCGGCTGGATGATCAAACCCCTGGGCCGCTGGTCGTTAGTCATGGAAATCGATGAAGGTTTTGCGGTAGGCATGTCGCCAGCCGAACTGAGTGCCGAGCAACTCTTAAGCAAGCTGTGGCTATGGGAAGGCAAAGCAGAAAGCTATGGCTGGGGGAGTAATTCAACACAGGAAGCGCAGTTCTCCGTACTCGATGCCATCACCGCCAGCGAGTTGATTAACGATATTGAAGCTCTGTTTGAATAAGGAAAACACATGAGCAAGGAACTACCGTGGCTGGCGGATAACGCACAACTGGAACTGAAATATAAAAAAAGGCAAAACACCACTCAGCCATCGTCGCTGGCCGGGAGAACCGGTGCCTGTTATCACTGAAAGCATCATTCAGACACTGGGTGATGAATTGCTACAAAAAGCTGAGAAGAAAAAAAACATTGTCTGGCGTTATGAAAATTTTTCACTGGAGTGGCAGTCCGCCATTACGCAGGCCATCAACTTGATCGGCGAACACAAACCCTCAGTCCCGGCCCGCACAATGGCGGCGCTAGCCTGTATCGCGCAAAATGACAGCCAACAGTTGCTCGACGAAATCGTCCAACAAGAGGAGCTGGAATATGCGACTGAGGTGGTGATTGCACGCCAGTTTATTGCACGGTGTTATGAGAGTGATCCTCTGGTAGTCACATTGCAGTATCAGAACGAGGACTATGGCTATGGTTATCGCTCAGAAACCTATAACGAATTCGATCTCCGACTGCGTAAACACCTCTCTCTGGCAGAGGAAAGCTGCTGGCAGCGTTGCGCCGACAAACTCATTGCCGCACTGCCAGGAATAACCAAAGTTCGCCGCCCTTTTATTGCGCTGATCCTCCCCGAAAAACCAGAAATCGCCAATGAGTTGGTAAGCCTTGAATGCCCGCGGACTCATTATCATTCTAAGGAGTGGTTAAAAGTTGTTGCTAATGACCCCACAGCGGTGAGAAAACTCGAACGCTACTGGAGCCAGGATATATTTAGCGATCGCGAAGCCAGCTACATGTCGCATGAAAACCACTTCGGTTACGCGGCCTGCGCTGCCCTTTTGCGCGAACAAGGACTGGCAGCCGTTCCGCGCCTCGCGATGTATGCACATAAAGAAGATTGCGGCAGTCTGCTGGTACAAATTAACCATCCGCAAGTCATCCGCACCTTGCTGTTAGTTGCTGATAAAAACAAACCCAGCCTGCAACGTGTGGCTAAATACAGTAAAAACTTCCCCCATGCGACGCTCGCCGCACTGGCAGAACTGCTGGCGTTAAAAGAACCACCAGCCCGCCCAGGTTATCCAATCATCGAAGACAAAAAGCTGCCTGCACAGCAAAAAGCACGCGATGAATACTGGCGTACGCTGTTACAAACGCTGATGGCATCGCAGCCACAACTAGCAGAAAGGGTGATGCCGTGGTTAAGTACTCAAGCCAGGGCAGAGCTGAAGAGTTATTTATCGGCACCTCCAAAACCGGTTATTGATAGCACCGATAACAGCCAAATGCCTGAAATCCTCGTTTCACCACCGTGGCGTAGTAAGAAAAAAATGACAGCTTCACGTCTTGATTTGGCACCGCTCGAATTAACTCCGCAAGTTTACTGGCAATCAGGCGAACAAGAGAGGCTTGCGGCCACTGAGTCTGCCCGTTATTTCAGCACGGAATCTCTTGCGGAACGCATGGAACAAAAAAGTGGACGAGTTGTATTACAGGAACTGGGTTTTGGGGATGATGTATGGCTGTTTCTGAATTATATACTCCCCGGAAAACTGGACGCTGCACGCAATTCACTCATTGTTCAGTGGCATTACTACCAGGGGCGGGTTGAAGAGATCCTGAATGGCTGGAACTCCCCGGAAGCACAATTAGCAGAACAGGCGCTTCGCAGCGGTCACGTAGAAGCGTTAATTAACATATGGGAAAATGACAACTACTCACGTTATCGTCCGGAAAAGAGTGTCTGGAACCTGTATTTGCTGGCACAGCTGCCACGAGAGATGGCACTAACGTTCTGGCTGCGTATCAATGAGGAAAAATTCCTGTTCGCTGGCGAAGACTATTTTCTCAGTATCCTCGGGTTGGATGCGCTACCCGGTTTGTTATTGGCTTTTTCGCATCGTCCAAAAGAAACATTTCCGTTAGTGTTAAATTTCGGCGCCACCGAACTGGCCCTGCCCGTTGCTCGCGTCTGGCGACGTTTCGCGGCACAGCGTGATCTGGCTTGCCAGTGGATTTTACAATGGCCGGAACATACGGCAACCGCCCTTATTCCACTTGTCTTTGATAAACCCAACGACAACAGCGAAGCGGCATTACTAGCCCTTCGTTTCCTGTATGAACAGGGATATGGTGAATTACTGCAAACCGTGGCAAACCGCTGGCAGCGTACAGATGTATGGCCTGCCCTGGAGCAATTACTTAAACAGAGTCCAATAGAGATTTACCCAGCACGCATTCCAAAAGCTCCTGATTTCTGGCATCCGACAATGTGGTCCAGGCCGCGCCTTATCACTAATAATCAGCCTGTTACCGATGACGCTCTGGAAATTATCGGCGAAATGCTGCGCTTTACCCAGGGTGGACGTTTTTATAGCGGGCTGGAACAACTGAAAACGTTCTGCCAACCGCAAACGCTGGCCACTTTTGCCTGGGATCTCTTCACCGCATGGCAACAAGCTGGCGCCCCCGCAAAAGACAACTGGGCATTTCTGGCGTTAAGTCTCTTTGGCGACGAAAGCACGGCACGGGATCTGACGACACAGATCCTCGCCTGGCCACAAGAAGGCAAATCTGCCCGTGCTGTCAGTGGTCTGAATATACTCCCCCTGATGAATAATGATATGGCGCTGATACAGCTGCATCATATATCGCAACGGGCGAAATCCCGCCCCTTACGTGATAACGCGGCGGAATTCCTTCAGGTGGTCGCAGAAAATCGCGGGCTAAGCCAGGAAGAGTTAGCGGACAAATTAGTCCCAACCTTGGGCCTTGATGATCCGCAGGCGTTGATTTTTGATTTTGGTCCACGGCAGTTTACCGTTCGCTTCGATGAAAACCTCAACCCGGTTATCTACGATCAGCAAAACATTCGCCAGAAAAGTGTTCCCCGGTTGCGAGCCGATGACGATCAACTGAAAGCGCCCGAGGCACTGGCCCGATTAAAAGGGCTAAAAAAAGATGCCACTCAGGTGAGCAAAAACCTGCTCCCGCGTCTTGAAACTGCCCTGCGCACCACCCGACGCTGGTCGCTGGCAGATTTTCATTCTCTCTTTGTTAATCATCCCTTTACCCGTCTGGTTACCCAGCGATTAATATGGGGGGTTTATCTGGCAATTGAACCGCGACATTTACTCAACGCCTTTCGTGTGGCCGCAGAGGGGGAATTCTGCAATGCACAAGATGAGCCAATTGACCTGCCTGCGGACGCTCTGATTGGCATTGCCCACCCGTTAGAAATGACAGCAGAAATGCGCAGTGAATTTGCACAGCTTTTTGCCGATTACGAAATTATACCGCCACTTCGCCAGTTGACACGACGCACGGTGCTGCTCACGCCTGACGAGTCAACCAGTAACAGCCTGACTCGCTGGGAAGGTAAATCCGCTACCGTTGGGCAACTTATAGGAATGCGATACAAAGGCTGGGAGTCAGGCTATGAGGACGCATTTGTCTATGACTTGGGCGAGTACCGGCTGGTCCTTAAGTTTTCACCCGGTTTTAACCACTACAATGTTGATAGCAAAGCGCTAATGAGCTTCCGTTCTCTTCGGGTTTACCGTGACAATAAATCCGTCACTTTTGCCGAACTTGATGTGTTTGATTTGAGTGAAGCGTTAAGCGCACCCGACGTCATTTTCCATTAAAACACAGCGGGCAGTGATGCGACTGCCCGTTATCAACCCGACTTACCACCGGGAAAAGCGATGATCGTGCAAAAAGAGCTGGTTGCTATTTACGATTATGAGGTCCCTGTACCTGAAAATCCGTTTTCCTTCAGACTTTAGATCCATAAATGCTCTGAATTATTTACAGGTTCCGTCTATCGACTGGAACGATTCCGGCTACGTCCAACATTTCATCAACGTGATCGAGAAGATGCTGACCCGCTAATAAATGATGCGTTGATTTATATAAGAGATGAGTGTATTGATGAGCGAAAATTACGAGGTGAATCACCTGAAACGGTAATAGCAATTTTTAATCGCGAACTACAGAATATATTCAACCAAGAAATAGAATAATAGTTTATTAAAGGGGGAAACGGTATTCCCCCTTAGATGCGTTTCAATTTGCCCGTTACTTCAACAAATCAATCAACCGTAACAGAGCCACTAATAGCTCCAGTACGGCAATGAGCACGGTTAACTTTTGTGTCAGCGTGTCCATCCGCTCTCCTTATTAAGGAGCGCAACACCAGCACCTTACCCTTACACTGCCTGTCGATACTGGTTTACGTATGTTGGTACGAAACGTTGCTCTCCGGATCAGGGCACCGCCTGCGGCACCACCCGTCCGGCAGCCAGGACTTAAAATTGGTCCGATCCGGCACAACCTCCCAACGGGCAGGATTATAAATCTCACTCACTGAATTGCAATGGAGTGTGGATATGGTTATAATTTATTCGTTGGTACGAAATGTTGCACAATCAGCAAGTTAGCGTCATTGTAGTAAATAAAAAGAACCTGCCTCACCAGCAGGTTTTTTTATTTACTGTGATCTGTTTTCCAGATATTTTCCGCTCAAACAACTAATGCGCCAAACATTTATTTCGCGTAAAATATCGTTTATTTTATTAATACATTTCAGGGATGAATATATGTCACCGCAGAATAATCATCTGCAGCGTCCGCCTGCTGCTGTGTTATACGCCGATGAACTGGCAAAATTAAAACAAAATGATAACGCACCTTGCCCGCCCGGTTGGCAGTTAAGTTTGCCCGCGGCCCGTGCTTTTATCCTTGGCGACGAAGCGCAAAATATTAGCCGTAAAGTCGTGATTAGTCCCTCCGCTGTCGAACGTATGTTAGTCACTCTTGCCACCGGACGCGGTTTGATGTTGGTGGGGGAACCGGGTACCGCAAAATCTCTCCTGTCTGAATTACTGGCAACCGCTATTAGCGGCGATGCCGGGTTAACCATTCAGGGCGGCGCATCTACCACCGAAGATCAAATCAAGTACGGCTGGAACTACGCCCTGCTTATCAATCATGGTCCGTCAACGGAAGCGCTGGTCCCTGCCCCGCTTTACCATGGAATGCGCGACGGCAAAATCGTCCGTTTTGAAGAGATAACGCGTACACCGCTGGAAGTGCAAGACTGTCTGTTAGGTATGCTTTCTGACCGGGTTATGACGGTGCCGGAACTCACCGGTGAAGCCAGTCAGCTCTATGCGCGAGAAGGCTTTAATATTATTGCCACTGCCAATACCCGCGATCGCGGCGTCAATGAGATGAGTGCCGCGCTAAAGCGTCGCTTCGATTTTGAAACTGTCTTTCCGATTATGGATTTCGCCCAGGAGCTGGAACTGGTCGCCAGTGCTTCGGCGCGTTTGCTGGCCCATAGCGGTATTCCGCATAAAGTGCCTGACGCGGTACTGGAGTTACTGGTACGCACCTTCCGCGATCTGCGTGCCAACGGCGAAAAGAAAACGTCAATGGATACACTAACAGCGATTATGTCCACCGCTGAAGCCGTGAACGTGGCCCACGCCGTGGGCGTCCGCGCCTGGTTTTTAGCGAATCGCGCAGGTGAGCCAGCCGATCTGGTGGACTGTATTGCCGGAACCATCGTCAAAGATAACGAAGAAGATCGCGCTCGTCTGCGCCGTTACTTCGAACAGCGTGTCGCCACACATAAAGAAGCTCACTGGCAGGCTTATTATCAAGCCCGCCACCGCCTGCCGTGAGGAAAGATGCATGAGCGAGCCGTTAATTGTCGGCATACGGCATCATAGTCCGGCCTGCGCCCGGCTGGTGAAATCGTTAATCGAAAGCCAGCGGCCACGATACGTGTTGATTGAAGGCCCGGCTGATTTTAATGACCGGGTAGACGAACTGTTGTTAGCCCACCAGCTTCCGGTAGCTATTTACAGTTATTGCCAGTATCAGGACGGTGCGGCCCCCGGGCGTGGTGCCTGGACGCCATTTGCTGAATTTTCGCCGGAGTGGCAGGCGCTACAAGCCGCACGTCATATTAAGGCACAAACTTACTTCATCGATTTGCCTTGCTGGGCGCAGAGTGAAGAAGAGGACGATTCGCCCTATACGCAAGAGGAAAACCAGACCTTGCTGCTGCGTGCCACCCGCATGGATAACAGCGACACCCTGTGGGATCACTTGTTCGAAGATGAAAGCCAGCAAACTGCATTACCCTCTGCACTGGCGCACTATTTTGCCCAACTGCGGGGCGACTCCCCCGGCGATGCACTCAATCGTCAGCGCGAAGCCTTTATGGCCCGCTGGATTGCATGGGCGATGCAGCAAAATAATGGCGACGTGTTAGTCGTCTGCGGCGGCTGGCACGCTCCGGCACTGGCAAAAATGTGGCGCGTATGTCCGCAGGAAATTAACAAGCCAGAATTGCCCTCACAGGATGAGGCCGTTACAGGTTGCTATCTCACGCCATACAGCGAAAAGCGCCTTGATGTGCTGGCTGGATACCTTTCCGGTATGCCTGCCCCGGTCTGGCAAAACTGGTGCTGGCAGTGGGGCTTGCGGCAGGCGGGAGAACAACTGCTAAAAACGGTTCTTACCCGTTTGCGCCAACATCACTTGCCTGCTTCAACCGCGGATATGGCTGCCGCTCATCTGCATGCAATGGCACTGGCGCAGTTGCGCGGACATACACTACCGTTACGCACTGACTGGCTGGATGCCATAGCAGGCTCGCTGATTAAAGAAGCCCTGAATGCACCGTTGCCGTGGAGCTATCGCGGCGTTATTCATCCCGATACCGATCCGATTCTGCTAACGTTGATAGACACATTAGCGGGTGACGGATTCGGTAAACTTGCCCCCTCCACGCCACAACCGCCTCTGCCAAAAGATGTCACCTGCGAACTGGAACGTAGCAAAATCACTCTTCCGGCGGAGCTTACCTTAAATCGCTTTAACCCCAATGGACTAGCGCAAAGTCAGGTGTTACATCGGCTGGCAATACTGGAGATCCCAGGGATTGTGCGCCGGCAGGGAAGTACACTGACACTTGCAGGTAACGGTGAAGAACGCTGGAAATTAACTCGCCCGCTTAGCCAACATGCGGCATTGATTGAGGCCGCCTGTTTTGGTGCCACACTCCAGGAAGCCGCACGCAATAAATTAGAAGCCGATATGCTGGACGCGGGCGGAATCGGCAGTATCACCACATGTCTTAGCCAGGCGGCGTTAGCGGGTCTGGCGTCTTTCAGTCAACAATTACTGGAGCAACTCACATTATTAATCGCCCAGGAAAATCAATTTGCCGAAATGGGCCAGGCGCTGGAAGTGCTATATGCCTTATGGCGGCTGGATGAAATTAGCGGTATGCAAGGCGCGCAGATATTACAAACGACGTTATGCGCGGCTATCGATCGCACGCTGTGGCTGTGTGAATCTAACGGAAGACCGGATGAAAAGGAGTTTCACGCTCACCTGCATAGCTGGCAAGCGTTGTGTCATATCCTGCGCGATCTGCATAGCGGTGTGCAGCTCCCCGGCGTTTCTCTTTCTGCGGCGGTGGCCTTACTGGAGCGCCGCAGTCAGGCGGTTCATGCCCCGGCACTGGATCGCGGCGCGGCTCTTGGCGCACTGATGCGTCTGGAACATCCCAACGCCAGTGCCGAAGCGGCGCTGACGATGCTGGCGCAATTATCCCCGGCACAATCCGGCGAAGCGCTGCACGGTTTGCTGGCGCTGGCCCGCCATCAACTGGCCTGTCAGCCGGCATTTATCACCGGTTTCAGCAGTCATTTAAATCAACTGAGTGATGCCGATTTTATTAACGCCCTGCCCGATTTACGCGCGGCGATGGCCTGGCTACCGCCACGAGAACGCGGGACGCTGGCGCATCAGGTGCTTGAGCATTATCAACTGGCGCAACTTCCCGTTTCGGCGCTGCAAATGCCGTTGCATTGTCCACCGCAAGCCATTGCACACCATCAAAAACTCGAACAGCAGGCACTGGCATCGCTGCAACACTGGGGAGTTTTCCATGTCTGAACTGAACGATCTTCTGACCACCCGTGAGCTACAACGCTGGCGATTGATTCTTGGCGAAGCGGCAGAAACGACGCTTTGTGGACTGGATGACAACGCCCGACAAATAGACCACGCGCTGGAGTGGCTGTACGGGCGCGATCCTGACCGGCTCCAGCGTGGTGAACGCTCCGGTGGATTAGGTGGCTCAAATCTCACTACACCTCAGTGGATCAACAGTATTCACACACTGTTTCCGCAACGGGTGATCGAGCGACTGGAAAGCGATGCCGTACTGCGCTACGGCATTGAAGATGTGGTGACGAATCTCGACGTGCTGGAACGTATGCAGCCTTCTGAAAGCCTGCTACGCGCCGTTTTGCACACCAAACATCTGATGAATCCTGAAGTGCTGGCTGCCGCCCGCCGGATAGTGCGCCAGGTTGTTGAAGAAATTATGGCGCGACTGGCAAAGGAGGTTCGTCAGGCTTTTTCTGGTGTCCGCGATCGCCGTCGCCGCTCATTTATTCCACTGGCGCGTAATTTCGATTTCAAAAGTACTCTGCGCGCCAACCTGCAACACTGGCACCCGCAACATGGCAAGTTGTATATCGAATCCCCCCGCTTTAACAGCCGTATTAAGCGCCACAGTGAACAATGGCAACTGGTCTTACTGGTTGATCAAAGCGGATCGATGGTCGATTCGGTGATCCACTCTGCGGTGATGGCGGCCTGTTTATGGCAGTTACCCGGCATTCGTACCCATCTGGTCGCTTTTGACACCAGCGTGGTTGATCTCACGGCAGACGTTGCCGATCCGGTAGAGTTATTAATGAAAGTGCAATTAGGCGGCGGGACCAATATCGCCAGTGCCGTAGAGTATGGTCGGCAACTTATTGAACAACCAGCAAAAAGCGTCATTATCCTCGTGAGCGATTTTTATGAAGGGGGTTCATCATCATTGCTGACGCATCAGGTGAAAAAGTGTGTCCAGAGCGGTATCAAAGTGCTGGGACTGGCAGCGCTCGATAGCACAGCAACGCCATGCTATGACCACGATACGGCCCAGGCGCTGGTTAATGTCGGCGCACAAATAGCCGCGATGACGCCGGGCGAGCTGGCATCATGGCTGGCGGAGAATCTTCAGTCATGAATTCACTACGTCCGGAATTATTAGAACTGACACCGCAGGCGCTGACGGCGTTAAGCAATGCCGGTTTTGTGAAGCGCAGTCTTAAGGAACTGGAAAATGGCAACATTCCGGAAATCAGCCATGAGAACGGTGTTTTACTCGCCACGTTCAGTGACGGTGTCCGTACCCAGCTGGCGAACGGTCAGGCACTGAAAGAGGCTCAGTGCACTTGCGGGGCCAGCGGCATGTGCCGTCATCGCGTGATGCTGGTGTTAAGTTATCAACGACTTTGCGCTACCGCCCAGCCCACAGAAAAAGAAGAAGAGTGGGATCCAGCAAACTGGCTGGGAGAGCTGGCAACCCTACCCGATGCCACCCGTAAACGTGCACAAGCCCTTGTCGCTAAAGGCATCAGCATCGAGTTGTTCTGTGCGCCGGGCGAACTTCCCTCTGCCCGATTGCCGATGAGTGATGTGCGTTTTTATTCCCGCAGCAGCATTCACTTCGCCCGCTGTGATTGTATTGCCGGAACGCTTTGCGAACACGTGGCGCTGGCGGTACAAGCATTCGCCGAGGCCAAAGCGCAGCAAGCTGAGTTTACTCATTTAATCTGGCAGATGCGCAGCGAACACGCCGCATCTAACGACGATCCATTTGCCAGCCAAGAAGGCAAAACGTGTCGTCAATATGTTCAGCAATTAAGTCAGGCATTATGGCTGGGCGGCATCAGCCAGCCGCTCATCCATTACGAGGCCGCATTCAGCCGTGCATTGCAGGCGGCAGAGACCTGCAACTGGCGATGGGTGAGTGAATCGCTACGGCAAATGCGCGCCAGCGTTGATGCCTTCCACGCCCGCGCCAGCCATTATCATGCCGGAGAATGCTTGTGTCAGCTTGCCGCATTAAACAGTCGATTAAATTGCGCACACGAAATGGCGCAGCGCGACAGTGTTAGTGAAATTCCTACCATGCCGTGGCGCACGGTCGTTGGCGCAGGCATTGCCGGAGAAGCAAAGCTTGATCATCTGCGGCTGGTGTCGCTAGGTATGCGTTGCTGGCAGGATAATGAGCAGTATGGTTTACGCATCTGGTTCACCGATCCCGACACCGGCAGTATTTTGCACCTTTCGCGCAGTTGGCCGAGAAGCGAACAGGAAACTCACCGGCAGCCACACGTCGGCTGTTTAGTTTTCAGGCTGGCGCACTGGCAGGTGGGCAAATTGTTTCACAAGCCGCGCGTCGCAGTGCCGAAGGTGAGCTGCTGTTAGCTACTCGCAACCGCTTAAGTAGCGTTGTCCCACTGTCGCCCGATGCCTGGCAAATGCTGAGTGCACCGTTGCGCCAGCCCGGCATTGTGGCTTTGCGGGAATACTTACGCCAGCGTCCGCCAGTCTGCGTCCGGCCGCTTAATCAGGTGGATAATTTATTTATTCTGCCGGTGGCGGAGTGTATTTCGCTGGGATGGGACAGCAGCCGCCAGACGCTGGATGCGCAGGTGATTAGCGGCGAAGGTGAAAATAATGTGCTGACGTTATCGCTGCCAGCCTCTGCCTGCGCGCCCTTTGCCACTGAACGCATGGCGGCACTTTTACAACAGCAGGATGATCCTGTGTGTCTGGTTTCTGGATTCGTCAGTTTTGTTGAAGGACAGTTAACGCTGGAACCTCGAGTCATGATGACGCAAACCAGAGCCTGGGCTCTGGATGCTGAAACTGCGCCTGTTGCAGCACTACCTTCAGCGTGCGTTCTTCCTGCGCCATCCACCGCTCATCAGTTGCTGATGCGCTGTCAGGCGTTGCTCATTCAATTGCTACACAACGGCTGGCGCTATCAGGAACAGAGCATCATTAGTCAGGCTGAGTTGCTGGCAATAGATTTAACCGCGGCGGGGTTTTATCGGCTGGCGCATGTGTTGAATCAATGGCGTCATACGGAAGGTGAGACACTAATAGAAACATTGAATAGTTGCGTTTTACTTTGCGAACAATTATTACCGTTGCTTGAGTACCAGGAAGGAGAAAATGCTTTTTATTAAGAGAGCTACTCCATTTCCGGACTGCTCAAGCCGTTATATTAGGCATATCCTATAGCGCCCTGGTGAGAGTCACCAGTTTCCTGATTTTGATAAAATGGAGTTTTACATGAAGGCTTTCAACAAGCTGTTTTCCCTCGTAGTTGCATCTGTTCTGGTTTTCTCTCTCGCAGGCTGCGGTGACAAAGAAGAATCTAAGAAATTTAGCGCTAATCTGAACGGTACTGAAATTGCCATTACTTATGTCTACAAAGGCGACAAAGTGATTAAGCAATCTTCAGAAACCAAAATTCAGTTTGCAACCATTGGTGCAACCACCAAAGAAGATGCAGCTAAGAAACTTGAGCCATTAAGCGCCAAATACAAAAACATTCCGGGCGTTGAAGAAAAATTAACCTATACCGATACTTACGCGCAGGAAAATGTAAATATCGATATGGAAAAAGTTGATCTGAAAGCCCTGCAGGGCATTTCTGGTATCAAGATGGGTGATGAAGATACCAGCAAAGGTGTCAGCATGAAGCAGATTGAACTGGTCATGGCTGCTGCTGGTTTTAAAGAAGTGAAATAATCTGTCGGCGGCCATGTTCTTGCATGGCCGCCATCTCGCCTTAGCTTTTCTTCACATGCTGGCGCGCTGCCAGTCCACGCAGAAAATAACGCAAGAATTGATCGCCGCATTCACGGAAGTTTTTATGATCCGGTGCACGCATCATCGCAGTAATTTCCGGCATGGAAACGCGGAACTGTTGTTCGGTGAGGATCGCCAGAATGTCATCGGTTTTCAGTGAAAACGCGATGCGTAATTTTTTCAGCACGATGTTGTTATTAATGCGTCGTTCCGGCTCCAGTGCCGGAGCAGACTCATCCTTGCCGCGTTTTTCGTAAATCAAACCATTCAGGAATGAAGACAAAACAATGTCCGGACAACGCTGAAAACCCTCTTCGTCTTCTTTACGTAGCCAGACGGCGATCTGTTCCGCGGTGGCTTCAACATTAGCCAGCGCCAGGATACGCACCAGGTCATTATTGTTGGCTTTCAAAATGTAGCGCACGCTGCGCAGAATATCGTTACTTAGCATGAGGCCTTCGGGTGTTAATGAGGCAAAAAGCCATTTTAGCAGTCTTTTACAGGCCAATCGCCTCTTTTAAACTTTTCAGATAACGGCGGCTGACAGGGACGGTTAATCCATTACGCAAAATCAACTCAGCCTGACCGTTATCTTCCAGGCGAATCTCCTGTAAATGCGCGAGGTTAACCAGATACTGTCGATGGCAGCGCAGTAGCGGGGTGCGGCTCTCCAGCGTGCGCAAAGTTAATTCTGTGAAGCCCTCTTTCCCTTCCTGGCTGATAACGTAAACACCGCTCATTCGACTACTAACAAACGCCACATCTTTCATTTGCAGCAAATAAATACGACTATGACCGGTACAAGGGATAAATTTCAGCGCCTGCTGATTTTCCGGTAACAGCGAAACATCCTGCTTGCTGCGCTCCTGTCGCAAACGCACCAGTGTTTTCTCCAGCCGCGCTTCATCAATCGGCTTCAATAGATAATCAAAGGCATGTTCTTCAAAGGCTTTTATAGCGTATTCGTCAAATGCGGTGAGAAAAACAATATACGGGCGATGTTCCGGGTCAAGCATGCCAACCATTTCCAGACCGCTGATACGCGGCATCTGGATATCGAGAAACAACACATCCGGGCGCAGTTTATGCACCGCGCCGATCCCTTCTACGGCGTTTGAACATTCGCCGACAATTTCAATATCACTCTGCTCCTGCAGAAACACACGCAGGTTTTCCCGTGCTAACGGTTCATCATCAACAATTAAGACTTTAATCATGCCTCGTCCCTCCATGGCAGTCGTAACGTTATTCGGGTGTAACTATCAGGCTCACAGGCGACGCTTATCCCATAGTCATCACCAAACCGTTCACGTAAACGCTTATCCACCAGATTCATCCCCAGCCCGCTGGCATTGGTTGCCGGTTGATACAAACCGGCATTGTCTTCGATCTCCAGCATTAAATGTTGCCCATCACGTCGGGCGCTAATTGCCACTCGTCCTGTTTCCAGCAGTTGTGATGTCCCATGTTTGATGGCGTTTTCCACTATTGGTTGCAGGGTAAATGCGGGTAACTGCTGCTGAGATAACGCCTCCGGAATAGAAATGTTGACCTGCAACCGCGACTGGAAACGCGCCTTTTCAATTTGCAGATAAGCATTCACATGTTCAATTTCGTCAGCGAGAGTAACAAACTCCGAAGGCCGCTTTAAGTTTTTGCGGAAAAAAGTGGAAAGATACTGCACCAGCTGACTGGCCTGTTCGCTGTCACGGCGGATCACGGCTTTGATGGTGTTAAGTGCATTAAACAAAAATGGGGATTGACCTGGGCGTGAAGCAGTTTGATCTCTGACTGGGTGAGCATCGCTTTTTGCCGCTCATACTGCCCGGCGAGGATCTGCGCCGAAAGCAGTTGTGCAATCCCCTCACCCAGCGTGCGGTTGATCGAGCTGAACAGCCGATTTTTAGCTTCATACAATTTGATGGTACCCATCACCCGCTGATTTTCACCACGCAGAGGGATCACCAGCGTTGAGCCTAACTTGCACTGCGGATGCAAAGAGCAACGATAAGGCACTTCGTTGCCATCGGCGTAGACCACTTCTCCGGTTTCAATGGCTTTTAAGGTATAAGCCGAAGAAATTGGTTTACCTGGTAAATGATGGTCGTCACCAATACCAGTAAAAGCCAACAGTTTCTCGCGATCGGTAATCGCTACCGCGCCAATATCCAGCTCCTGATACAGCACCTGGGCCACCTTCATGCTGTTCACTTCGTTAAAGCCCTGGCGCAAAATGCCTTCCGTCGAGGCCGCAACTTTCAGCGCGGTAGCGGAAAAAGCTGAGGTGTATTTTTCAAACATCGCGCGCTTATCAAGCAAAATGCGCATAAACAGCGCCGCGCCCACGGTGTTGGTTACCATCATCGGCGCAGCGATATTACTCACCAGACGCACCGCATCTTCATAAGGTCGGGCAATCGCCAGGATGATCAGCATTTGCACCATTTCCGCGACGAATGTGACGGCACCAGCGGTAATGGGGTTAAAGACTTTATCGGTACGCCCGCGGCGGATCAGGATGCTATGTACCAGCCCGCCGAGCAATCCTTCGACGATCGTCGAGATCATGCAACTCAGCGCAGTCATGCCCCCCATCGAATATCGATGTAGACCGCCGGTCAGACCAACCAGTCCGCCCACTACCGGACCACCGAGTAAGCCGCCCATTACCGCACCTATGGCCCGGGTATTGGCAATAGAGTCGTCAATGTGCAGCCCGAACCAGGTGCCCATGATGCAGAAGATGGAAAAGACGATATAGCAGAGAAATTTGTGCGGCAAACGAACTGTGACCTGCATTAATGGTATGAATAATGGCGTTTTACTCATCAACCACGCAATGACCAGAAAAACGCACATCTGCTGAAGCAGCAGCAACACCAGATTAAAATCGTACATACCCGCAAACCACACGTCCCTTTAAAACGCGTAACATACATTGCTCACGTTCAACTTTCTTTGAACTGTTGCAGAAAAATGAAAAATCGTGAGTACGATCACTCAAAACAACCTGGCAAAAACAAAATCATCCTAATCGAGATCAAAAAACGGCCAAAACTACCTGGTTCATAAAAGAACGTCTACAGTTATGCTGGGACCTCGCAAGCAAGGGTGGGACGATGGCGCTTTACACGATTGGTGAAGTGGCGTTGCTTTGTGATATCAACCCTGTCACGTTACGCGCGTGGCAGAGGCGTTATGGGCTGTTAAAACCGCAGCGCACAGACGGCGGTCATCGCCTGTTCAACGATGCCGATATCGACCGGATCCGGGAGATCAAACGCTGGATCGACAACGGTGTGCAGGTCAGCAAAGTTAAAATGCTACTCAGTAATGAGAATGTTGATGTGCAGAACGGCTGGCGCGATCAGCAAGAAACTCTGCTTAGTTACCTGCAAAGTGGCAACCTGCAAAGTCTGCGAATGTGGATCAAAGAGCGTGGTCAGGATTATCCCGCCCAGACGCTCACCACACATCTGTTCATTCCTCTGCGCCGACGGCTTCAGTGCCAACAACCGACTCTCCAGGCACTGCTGGCGATTCTGGACGGCGTACTGATCAACTACATCGCCATTTGCCTGGCTTCGGCACGTAAAAAACAGGGCAAAGATGCGCTGGTGGTTGGCTGGAATATTCAGGATACCACTCGTCTGTGGCTGGAGGGCTGGATTGCCAGTCAACAAGGATGGCGCATTGATGTCCTCGCCCACTCGCTCAATCAACTACGCCCTGAACTGTTCGAAGGCCGTACATTGCTGGTGTGGTGCGGCGAAAATCGAACCTCCGCCCAACAGCAGCAACTCACCAGTTGGCAGGAACAAGGGCATGATATTTTCTCACTCGGCATTTAATGATTCGTTAACAAATGCGCTTTACTGTACAATCCTTTCGTTAACATAAGGAGTGCATTATGCGCATAGCTAAAATTGGGGTTATCACCCTGTTCCTGTTTATGGCGTTAGGCGGTATCGGTGGCGTAATGCTCGCAGGTTATACCTTTATTTTGCGTGCTGGTTAAGCGCCTGCACCAGCCGTTCAAACAGGCGGTCTACGATGATCGCCGCCAGTGCCACCAGTAACGCCCCCTGAATCACATAAGCGGTATTAAATCCGCTAAGCCCGATGATGATCGGCGTACCCAGCGTACTGGCCCCAACCGTTGAGGCGATCGTCGCCGTGCCAATGTTGATAATTACTGAAGTCCGCACGCCCGCCAGAATCACCGGCGCAGCCAGCGGTAACTCGACTTTGCGCAGTCGCTGACTACGGCTCATTCCCATGCCTTTGGCAACTTCGGTCACGCTGGCATCAATCACTCCCAGCCCGGCAAGTGTCGCCTGCAAGATGGGTAGCACGCCGTAAAGGATCAGCGCGATAATCGCCGGTTGCTGACCAAAGCCGATCACCGGAACGGCAATCGCCAGCACCGCGACGGGCGGAAAAGTCTGCCCAACGGCGGCAATAGTTTCCACCATCGGGCGAAATTCCGCGCCCCACGGGCGAGTGACAGCAATTCCAGCACCAGTGCCAATGATCACCGCAAATAAACTCGAAATTCCCACCAACCAGAAATGGGCCAGCGCCAGGGCTGCAAAGCTTTCTTGCTGATAAACGGGCCTCGGCAGTTGCGGAAATAAAGCACCGAACAGCGGCTGGCTGTAAGGCAGCCAGAAGATCAGTGCCACAAACAGAGCAATGAGCCAGAACAGCGGATCGCGCAAAATCTTCATACGCTTACGCCTCCACCAGCAGATCCTGAAAATGCAGCGTGCCGCAAGGCTGGCCCTGCGTGTTGACCACCGGCAGCACTTCGCATCCCCGCGCAACAAACAGGGAGAGCGCATCGCGTAGCGTCATCTCTTCTGCCAGCGCCTCACCTTCAGCCCGTTCTTCGCGACGCACGTAATCCGCCACACTACGTAACGAAAGCAGGCGCACACCCAGTTCGCTGCGCCCAAAAAACTGGCGGACAAAATCGTTTGCCGGACGAGTAAGCATCGCCACCGGATCGCCCTGCTGCACCACCTCTCCGTTATCCATCAACACCAGATGTTCTGCCAGCCGTAGCGCCTCGTCGATATCATGGGTCACCAGCACAATAGTGCGCCCCAGCAAACGGTGAATGCGCGTCATCTCTTGTTGCAACGCGCCGCGCGTTACCGGGTCCAGTGCGCCAAAAGGTTCATCCATCAGTAAGACTTGCGGATCGGCAGCCAGTGCGCGCGCCACTCCCACACGTTGCTGTTGACCGCCGGAAAGCTGATGCGGATAACGCTCACGCAAATTCGGTTCCAGCCCCAGTAACGCCATTAGTTCGTCGATACGATCGTCAATCCGCGCCCGCGACCATTTTTGTAATTGCGGCACGGTGGCGATGTTTTGCGCCACGCTCCAGTGGGGAAACAGGCCAATAGATTGAATGGCATAGCCCATCCGGCGGCGCAGCTCCAGTACTGGCAGCGAGCGAATTTCTTCTCCGGCAAAGCGGATCACTCCGCTGTCATGCTCCACCAGGCGGTTAATCATTTTCAGGGTGGTGGATTTGCCGGAGCCAGATGTGCCAATCAGCACCGAAAAACTCCCTTCCTGAAAATTGAGATTGAGATCGTTAACGGCTTTTTGTGCGCCGAACAGTTTGCTGACATGGCTAAATTCAATCATTATGTTTCACCTTCAGCAGTGCGATAAGCAAATCGAACAGCGCGTCGGTAAGCACCGCCAGAACAATTACCGGGATCACCCCCAGCAACACTAAATCAATGGCACTGCTTAACAGCCCCTGGAAAACCAGCGCACCAAAACCGCCTGCGCCGATTAACGCCGCAATCACCGCCATGCCTACAGTTTGCACCATCACCACCCGCAGGCTGCGCAGAAATACCGGTAACGCCAGCGGTAACTGAACATGCAGGAAACGCTGCGCCCCGCTCATGCCCATCGCTCTGGCGCTCTCCAGCACATCACGCGGGATCTGATTCAAGCCGACTACCACGCCACGCACCAGCGGCAGCAAGGCATAGAGCACCAGCGCAATCAGTGCGGGTGTCATTCCGGTTCCTGCTATGCCGAGCTTCCCCAGCCACGGAAAGGCCGTAACCAGCGCGGCAAGCGGCGCAATCAGCAGGCCAAAGAGCGCCACCGAAGGCACGGTCTGAATGACATTGAGCAGAGAAAAAATCGCCCCCTGCCGCGCGGTGGAAAAGTAGCACCAGATGCCCAACGGCACACCAATCACTAACGCAGGCAGCACCGCACCAAACAGCAACGTCAGATGTTGTGCCAGCGCGTCGTCAAACACATCCTGACGGTTGGCGTATTCTTTCATTAGCGAGAGATCGTTAAGCGTGCCGGAGTACAGCAACCACAGCGGAATAATGGCAATCTGCATATGCAACAACCAGCGCCACAGCGGATGCGGGGAGATTCGGCGGATGGCATCGCTACAGGCCAGCAATGCCAGCGCCACAGCCAGCCAGAAACCACTGCCGAGGCTGGTACGCGCCAGCGCACTGCCGTTTTGCGCCAGTTGGGTCGCCGCCTTTCCAGCTCCCCACACCAGCAATACGAAGACGAATTGCGCCAGAATGAGTGCAAAAATGCTGCCTTTTTTAGCGGGAATAAAACAGGCTGTCAGCCAGGCGCAACCAACGCCCACCAGCATCCAGATCGTTTGCGGCCACAGCTGCCAGAGATAACGCCCCTCACCAGAGACTAAACGATTAGGCGCGTAACTGATAAACGGCAGCGCCGCTGCGATTGCCGTCAGCAACAGCAGCAGCGCCAGAACAGGATTAATACGTAGATAAGTCACGGGAAATTACTTCGTCCACCCTTTTTGTTTCAGGTAGTCGGCAGCCACTTTTTTGGCATCCAGTCCTTCCACTGCAATGCTGGCATTCAGTTGCTGCAATGTTTTTTCATCGAGGCTGGCGAAGACTGGCTGTAGCCACTGTGCCATTTGCGGATACTCTTTCAGCACCGACTCACGCACCACTGGTGCAGGCGCGTAGATAGGTTGCACGCCTTGCGGATCGCTTAAGGTTTGCAGCCCCAGCGCCGCTACCGGGCCGTCAGTGCCGTAAGCCATTGCGGCATTAACGCCAGAGGTTTGCTGGGCAGCGGCTTTAATCGTTACCGCCGTGTCGCCGCCGGCCAGTGACAGCAACTGATCCTGACCGAGCTTAAAGCCATAGGCTTTTTCAAAAGCGGGTAACGCATCGGCGCGTTCGATAAACTCTGCTGAGGCCGCCAGTTTGAAGGTGCCGCCCTCGTTCAGATAACGGCTCAGGTCGGCAAGCGAAGTGAGTTTGTTTTTCTCTGCCACATCCTGACGCACGGCGATGGTCCAGGTGTTATTCGCAGGTGCGGGCGTCAGCCAGATTAACTTGTTTTGCTCTGCATCGAGTTTTTTGACTTTCTCGTAGCCTTGCCCGGCATTTTTCCACGCTGCATCGTTTTCATCTTTAAAGAAGAAAGCGCCATTGCCAGTATATTCCGGATAGATATCCAGTTCGCCGGAAGTAATCGCCCCGCCGCACCACAGGAGTGGTTCCCAACTGGACTTTATTGACCGTCGGTACGCCATGGCTTTCGAGTACCTGTAAGATGATGTTGCCGAGTAGCGCGCCCTCGGTATCGATTTTCGAACCAACTTTAACGGGGGAAGCCGCCTGTAGCGGCAGGCTCACGGCTGCCAACATAACCAGTGAACCTGTCCAGAGCTTTGAGAGTGGCATGATGCTTTCCTCATTCTTTTACTGTTGTTTTCAGCGAATTAAGAGAAAAGCATAGTTGATAATAACAGGGTTAGCCTGAGCGGACGGATTCAGTTGCAGAATCAGATAAATACTTAAAGGGCATATTCGGTCCGGCGTTTCCTGCCGGATGCGGCGCGAGCGCCTTATCCGGCCTACAAAGGGCGAAAATTCAGCAAGTTAAGATATGAACATCAGGCAAAGGGCGCAAACGTCGCGCCCTTACTAAAGCATTACAGCAACTCAAACTCGCCTTTCTTAACGCGTGCGGAATCGGTGCCGATGAAGACGTTGAATTTGCCAGGCTCGGCGTCATACTTCATCTGTTGATTCCAGAACTTCAGCGCCTCAATATCGATTGGGAAGCTGACGGTCTGAGTTTCGCCCGGTTTCAGGGTGATTTTCTCAAATCCTTTCAGCTGTTTCACCGGGCGACTCATGGAAGCCGTTACATCCTGCAAATACATCTGCACTACCGTCGCCCCTTCGCGCTTACCGGTGTTCGTCACCTGCACGCTGGCGGTCACTTTACCGTCACGCTTCATGGTCGGCGCAGAAAGTTTCACATCAGAGACGGTGAAAGTGGTATAGCTCAGACCATAGCCGAACGGATAAAGCGCCCCGTTAGCTTCATCAAAATAACGCGAAGTGTATTTGTTCGGCTTGTCGGCATTATACGGACGACCGGTGTTCAGATGGCTGTAGTACACCGGGATCTGCCCGACAGAACGCGGGAAGGACATCGGCAGCTTACCGGACGGGTTGTAATCACCAAACAACACATCGGCAATCGCATTACCCCCTTCCGTACCCGCAAACCAGGTTTCCAGAATCGCATCAGCCTGCTGATCTTCTTTCACCAGCGCCAGCGGACGACCGTTCATCAGCACCAGCACCAGCGGTTTTCCGGTGGCTTTCAAAGCCGCAATCAAATCTCGCTGGCTTTGCGGAATAGTGATATCGGTACGGCTGGAAGCCTCATGCGCCATCCCCTGGGCTTCACCGACCACAGCCACTACCACATCAGATTGTTTCGCGGTCTGCACCGCTTCATCAATCATCTCTTGCGGCGAACGCGGATCGACTTTGACCGCTTCTTCATACTGATTCAGGAAATCGATAATGCCTTTGTCACTGGTAACGTTCGCCCCTTTGGCATACAGCACCTTGCCGTTTTCACCGACGGCATTTTTAATCCCGGTCAGCACAGTCACGGATTGATCGGCAACACCGGCTGCGGACCAGCTGCCCATCACGTCACGTTTGCTGTCCGCCAGTGGCCCAACCACCGCAATGGTTGCCGATTTTTTCAGCGGTAACGTTTCGAGACGGTTTTTCAGCAACACCAGGCTTTCACGCGCCACTTCACGTGCTTCTTTACGGTGCAGGCGGCTTTCGGCATTGGTATCCACCGGATCAGACTCTTTCGGCCCCAAATGGCTGTATGGGTCGTTAAACAACCCCATATCATATTTAACGTTCAGTACATGGCGGGCAGCGTCGTCCAGCTCTTCCATCGTCACTTTGCCGGATTTGATCAACCCAGGCAGATACTTCGAGTAGTACTCGTCGCTCATGCTCATGTTGATCCCGGATTTCAGCGCCACGCGCACCGCATCTTCCGGGTCTGCCGCCGTACCGTGTTTGATCAACTCTTTGATTGCGCCATGATCGGAAACGGTGATGCCTTTAAAGCCCCACTGATCGCGCAGGACATCTTTCAGCAGCCAGGAATCAGAAGTTGCAGGCGTGCCGTTGAGTGAGTTCAGCGCCACCATTACCGCGCCGCTGCCTGCGTCCAGCCCCGCTTTGTACGGCGGCATATAGTCATTAAACAGACGCTGCGGGCTCATATCGACAGTGTTGTACTCTTTACCGCCTTCTACCGCGCCGTAAGCAGCAAAGTGTTTGACGCTGGTCATCACCGAGTAGCGATCCGCCGGGCTTTTACCCTGCATCGCTTCAACCATGGTTTTACCCATAGTTGAGGTGAGATACGTATCTTCACCAAAACCTTCGGAAGCACGTCCCCAGCGAGGATCGCGCGAGACATCAACCATCGGCGCCCAGGTCATGTTCAGGCCATCGTCCGCCGCTTCATAAGCAGAAACGCGCCCGACGGTTTTCACTGCGTCGAGGTTAAAAGAGGACGCCAGACCGAGGCTAATCGGGAAGACGGTGCGCTGACCGTGCAGCACGTCGTAGGCAAAGAAGAGAGGAATTTTCAGGCGGCTTAATTCCATCACCTGATCCTGCATGGCGCGGATATCCTGACGGGTGACGGTATTGAAAATCGCCCCCACCTGCCCGTCTTTGATCATCTCGCGGATCGCCTCTTTCGGGTTATCCGGGCCGACGCTGATTAAGCGCAGCTGACCAATTTTCTCATCGACCGTCATTTTCTTGAGCAGTTCGGTGACGAACGCATCCCGCGCTTCGGGCGTTAATGGATGGTTGCCGAATAAATCATCCGCCAGTGCTGGCTGTAGGGCCAGACTCACCGCGATACCTACTGAACATAGCCATTTCATATGGATTATTCTTCCTCTGTTGCCCGACGTGGCAGCGAAAATGGTGCAAAAGCGGTAGTTTGCCATAAGCCTGATAGAGAGAGAAAAAGAAAGCTCAGTTTATTGTCTGAATTTTCAAAATATTCACTCGCTGAATTGTCATACAAGGCGCTATTCTAGTTTGTGATGTTTTTTCGCCACCACAAGGAGTGGAAAATGTCTTCCATGACAACAACTGATAATAAAACCTTTTTGAATGAACTTGCCCGTCTGGTCGGTTCTTCACACCTGCTCACCGATCCCGCAAAAACGGCCCGCTATCGCAAGGGCTTCCGCTCCGGTCAGGGTGACGCGCTGGCCGTTGTTCTTCCAGGCTCGCTACTGGAATTGTGGCGAGTACTGAAAGCCTGCGTCACCGCCGACAAAATTATTCTGATGCAGGCCGCCAATACCGGTCTGACCGAAGGCTCCACGCCAAATGGTAACAATTATGATCGCGATATCGTGATCATCAGCACCCTGCGCCTCGACAAGCTGCATGTTCTCGGTAAGGGCGAACAGGTGCTGGCGTATCCTGGCACCACGCTCTATTCGCTGGAGAAAGCTCTCAAACCATTAGGCCGCGAACCGCACTCGGTGATTGGTTCATCGTGTATTGGCGCATCGGTTATCGGCGGCATCTGTAATAACTCTGGTGGTTCGCTGGTGCAGCGTGGCCCGGCGTATACCGAAATGTCGTTATTCGCACGCATAGATGAAAACGGCAAGCTGACGCTGGTTAACCATCTGGGAATTGATCTGGGTGAAACGCCGGAGCAGATCCTTAGCAAGCTGGATGACGATCGCATCAAAGATGACGATGTGCGTCACGATGGTCGTCACGCCCACGATTATGACTATGTCCACCGCGTCCGTGATATTGAAGCCGACACGCCCGCACGTTATAACGCTGACCCGGATCGGTTATTTGAATCTTCTGGTTGCGCCGGGAAGCTGGCCGTCTTTGCGGTACGTCTTGATACCTTCGAAGCGGAAAAAAATCAGCAGGTGTTTTATATCGGCACCAACCAGCCGGAAGTACTGACCGAGATCCGCCGCCATATTCTGGCTAATTTCGAAAATCTGCCGGTTGCCGGCGAATATATGCATCGGGATATCTACGATATCGCGGAAAAATACGGCAAAGATACCTTCCTGATGATCGACAAGCTAGGCACCGACAAGATGCCGTTATTCTTTAATATCAAGGGGCGTACCGATGCGATACTGGAGAAGGTGAAGTTCTTCCGACCACACTTTACCGATCTCGCAATGCAGAAATTCAGTCATTTGTTCCCCAGTCATTTGCCGCCACGCATGAAAAGCTGGCGCGATAAATATGAACATCATCTGCTGTTAAAAATGGCGGGGGATGGCGTGGGCGAAGCAAAATCCTGGCTGGTAGATTTTTTCAAACAGGCCGAAGGCGATTTCTTTGTCTGTACGCCGGAAGAAGGCAGTAAAGCGTTTTTGCACCGTTTCGCGGCGGCAGGCGCAGCGATACGTTATCAGGCCGTGCATTCCGATGAAGTCGAAGACATTCTGGCGCTGGATATTGCTCTGCGGCGTAATGACACCGAGTGGTATGAACATCTACCGCCGGAAATCGACAGCCAGCTGGTGCATAAGCTCTATTACGGGCATTTTATGTGCTACGTCTTCCACCAGGATTACATCGTTAAGAAAGGCGTGGATGTGCATGCGCTGAAGGAACAGATGCTGGAGTTGTTACGCCAGCGCGGCGCGCAATATCCTGCCGAGCATAACGTCGGTCATTTGTATAAAGCACCGGAGACGTTGCAGAAGTTTTATCGTGAAAACGATCCGACCAACAGTATGAATCCGGGGATCGGTAAAACCAGTAAGCGGAAAAACTGGCAAGAAGTGGAGTAAATACGGCTGGATGCCTGATACGCAAGCATCGCATCAGGCAGTGGGCATCGAATGCCGGATGCGGCGATAAACGCCTTATCCGGCCTACGGTTCAGGACTATTTGTAGGCACGATAAGACGCGCCAGCGTCGCATCGGGCATTGTTTGCCGGATGCGACATAAACGCCTTATCCGGCCCACGGTCCATGACTATTTGTAGGCACGATAAGACGCGCCAGCGTCGCATCGGGCATTGTTTGCCGGATGCAACATAGATCCAAATGCCACTGTATAAAGTTTTAGTTGCCGTTCTTCCCGCCTGTCAGGGGCGGGTTTTTTATGGCTTAGATAAACGCAAACGCATCGCCAAACAGGCGATCTTCCCGTGCATTACGCTCATTGCAGAACAGGTCACGGGCGATTTTCGCCATCTCAAAGCGGCCAGCGATATAGATATCATGCTCCGCCAGCGTACCGTGATCCTGCAATACCGCTGTTAACACGGTGCCAGTACGTCCACGCCAGCCCGCTTCTGGTTGTTCAACCACCGGCACCACACGCAAACCAGGATGCTTCAGAGAAAGCGCCTCAAGCTCGGACAGATCATAAAGGTGTTGCTCTTCACGCCCGCCCCAGTAAATGGTGATATCGCGATTGGGATTACGCGCCAGCGCTGTCAGCAAAATCGAGCGCGCATAAGAGAATCCCGTGCCGCCCGCAATCAGAATCATCGGACGTTCTTCATCATCGCGCAGCCACGCTTCACCGTGGGGAATATCCACCACGATTTGATGATCTTTAAGGATGCGATCCATAACGGCTTTGGCGTAGAGATTGATTTCCGAAGCGCCAATGTGCAACTCAATGAAACCTTGTTCATTCGGCGTCGAAGCCATTGAAAACGGGCGTTTGTCGCGCTCGTCCATCACCACCATCAAATACTGACCAGCACGAAAAGAAAAGGCCGCGTCTGGCACAATGCGGACACGATATACGGTATCCGTGATAGCTTCTACCGAGGTCACTTTACAGCTTAAGGTTGTCATGCGCTTTCTCTGTCGGATCGATAAATAGGGCAAAACAAACGCGCATCAGGCGCTTTTACCGTTGTTAAAAATAGCCAGTTCATCCCAGATGGCGTCAATATGCGCGACAACATCTGGATCTTTTTTGATGGGACGCCCCCATTCACGCTGGGTTTCCCCTGGCCATTTATTCGTGGCATCCAGCCCCATTTTTGAACCCAGCCCGGAGACGGGCGAGGCAAAATCCAGATAATCAATGGGCGTATTTTCTACCAACACCGTATCCCGCGCAGGGTCCATACGGGTGGTAATTGCCCAAATCACATCGTTCCAGTCGCGTGCGTTGACATCATCATCGCAGACGATCACGAACTTAGTGTACATAAACTGGCGTAAGAATGACCAGACCCCCATCATGACGCGCTTCGCATGTCCGGCGTACTGTTTTTTGATTGTCACTACCGCCAGGCGATAAGAACAGCCTTCCGGCGGCAGGTAAAAATCGACAATTTCCGGGAACTGTTTTTGCAGAATCGGCACGAACACTTCGTTCAACGCCACGCCCAGTACCGCAGGTTCATCTGGCGGACGCCCGGTATAGGTGGAATGGTAAATCGCATCTTCACGCTGGGTAATATGCGTCACGGTAAATACCGGGAAACTATCGACTTCGTTATAGTAACCAGTGTGGTCGCCATACGGCCCTTCCGGCGCCGTTTCGCCTTGTTCGATATACCCTTCCAGCACAATCTCCGCACTGGCGGGCACTTCAAGGTCATTGGAGATACACTTCACCACTTCGGTCTTGGTGCCGCGCAGCAATCCGGCAAAGGCGTATTCCGACAATGTATCCGGGACTGGCGTCACTGCACCGAGAATCGTAGCGGGATCGGCACCCAGCGCCACAGAGATCGGGAAACGTTCGCCCGGATGCGCCGCGCACCACTCCTGGAAATCCAGCGCGCCGCCACGATGCGACAGCCAGCGCATAATCAGTTTGTTTTTGCCAATCAGCTGCTGGCGATAAATGCCCAGATTCTGCCGCTCTTTATGCGGGCCGCGCGTTACGGTCAGCCCCCAGGTAATCAGCGGAGCGGCGTCTTCCGGCCAGCAGGTCATAATGGGAATGCGGTTAAGATCGACGTCATCACCAGAGACGATTTTTTGTTGGCAAGGCGCACCACGCAATCGCTTTGTCGGCATGTTTAACACCTGCTTAAACTGCGGCAGTTTATCAAACAGGTCGCGGAAACCTTTTGGCGGCTCCGGCTCTTTCAGAAACGCCAATAATTTACCGACTTCACGCAGCGCCGAAACATCTTCCTGGCCCATGCCCATCGCCACGCGCTTTGGCGTACCAAACAGGTTGCACAGCACCGGCATCGAATAACCTTTGGGGTTTTCAAACAACAACGCAGGTCCACCGGCACGCAGAGTGCGGTCAGCAATTTCAGTGATTTCCAGATGCGGATCCACCGGGAGCGTGATACGTTTTAGCTCACCCTGCTGTTCAAGCAGCGTCAGGAAGTCGCGTAAATCGTTATATTTCATGGCGTCCATTGTAGCCTCTTAATCTTCGCCCATTATACGGCGTTCATCTTCGCGATGCTGTAAATTTGTTAAATTAGCGTGAACTCTGACGGCATAACGCAAACCGGGGAATATAATTAACTTAGCGTAAAGCTTTTGCTATCCTTGCGCCCCGATTAAACGGATAAGAGTCATTATGCAATCCTGGTATTTACTGTACTGCAAGCGCGGGCAACTTCAACGTGCCCAGGAACACCTCGAAAGACAGGCGGTGAATTGCCTGGCGCCGATGATCACCCTGGAAAAAAATCGTGCGAGGCAAACGTACCGCAGTCAGTGAACCATTGTTCCCCAACTACCTGTTTGTGGAATTTGACCCGGAAGTGATTCATACCACAACCATCAGTGCTACCCGCGGCGTCAGCCACTTTGTGCGCTTTGGCGCATCGCCGGCGATAGTCCCATCTGCGGTTATTCATCAACTGTCGGTGTATAAACCGGAAGACATTGTTGATCCGGCGACGCCCTATCCTGGTGATAAGGTGATTATCACCGAAGGCGCTTTCGAAGGTTTTCAGGCTATTTTCACCGAACCCGACGGCGAGGCTCGCTCTATGCTATTGCTTAATCTTATCAATAAAGAGATTAAGCACAGTGTGAAGAACACCGAGTTCCGCAAACTCTAGAACGCAATCCTAAATAACTTTTTGACATTGGCATCCGTGGTGGCAGCCAGCCATGCGGCATCTTCCCCACGCCAGTGTGCAATACGTTGCAAAATATGGGGCAGATAGGCTGGCTCATTACGCCGTGACGATGGCTTCGGCGTGAGATCGCGCGGAAGCAAATACGGTGCGTCTGTTTCAAGCAGCAATTGCTCCGCCGGAATAAATGGCAACAGTTCTCGCAGCTCCAGTCCGCGTCGTTCATCGCAAACCCAACCAGTAATGCCGATATAAATTCCGCGCGCCACGCACGCCTGCATCTCTTCGCGTGTGCCGGTAAAACAGTGCAACACCGCGCCAGGCAGTTTATCCAGCCACGGCTCCAGCAATGCCATAAACCGCTCGTGGGCATCACGGCAGTGCATAAATACCGGCATGTTTAACTTTGCGGCAATACGTAGCTGGGCAACAAAAGCGCGTTCCTGCTCTTCCGGCGTCGAAAAGTTGCGATTAAAGTCGAGACCACATTCACCAATCGCCACCACTTCTGGCTGCGCGGCCAGCTCAATAATCGCTTCTTCAGTCGCAGCTTGCCACTGGCTACTGTCATGAGGATGCACGCCCGCCGTTGACCAACAGGACGAATACTGACGCGCCAGCTTTTGCGCCTGCTGGCTTTCGCGCAGGTTAGTGCCGGTGATGAGTAGCCCATTAACTCCCGCGTCAAAAGCGCGCGCTACAACATCATCACGGTCTTTCGCAAATTGCGAACTGGTCAAATTAACGCCGATATCAAACATCCTGTACTCCATATGACAACCGCCCTGACGGGCGGTTGAATTTATTCTTCAGTTTTTTCGCTTTCTGCTTCAGCGTCGTTTTCCTCTTCCCGATTTCGCCCTTTACCAACGTAAAAGCGTGAGAAGAAGACACCGATTTCAAACAGACAGTACATCGGGATCGCCAACAGCGTTTGCGAGAAGACATCCGGCGGCGTCAGAAGCATCCCGACGACGAATGCGCCAACCAGCACATACGGACGTTTTTTTGCGTAAGTCTTCTGGCGAGGTAATCCCCATCCAGCACAGCAGCACAATCGCCACAGGCACTTCAAAGGAGATACCAAACGCCATAAACAGCGCCATCACGAAGCTCAAATAGCTGGCAATGTCGGTGGATACCTGCACCCCTTCAGGCGCGGTATTGGCAAGGAAACCAAACGCTAGCGGGAAGACCACGAAATAAGCGAACGCCATGCCGATATAAAACAGCAGAGAGCTGGAAACCAGCAGCGGCACCACCAGGCGACGTTCGTGCTTATAGAGTGCAGGAGCGATAAATGCCCACACCTGATAGAGAATCACCGGCGCTGACAGAATCAGCGACACCATAAAGGTCAGCTTGATTGGCGTAAAGAACGGCGAGGCCACATCGGTGGCGATCATCGTTGAACCTTGCGGCAACTGCTTGATCAATGGCGCGGATACCAGGTGATAGATGTCATTGGCGAAATAGACCAGACACAGGAATATCACGATCACCGCGATAATGCAGTTCAGCAGACGCTTACGCAGCTCAATCAGATGCGTGATAAGCGGTTGAGTATCTTCTACAGACATGTTTACGGTTTATCACTCGACGAAGGGGAATGTGCAGCGGTTTTCGGTTCAGCGTCCGCAGCAGGTTTTACCACCGGCTCTGGCGTGGTTTCTGGCTTCTGTTCCGGCGAACTGGCCTGCGTTTGTGCAGCGGCAGGCGTGACGCCTTCATGCGCAGCCTCATTGTCTTTCACCACCGGGTTATGAATGGTGTGCGCTTCATCGCTCGCCTTTTCAGGGTCATTCGCAACGTAGGAACGCTTCATCGACTCCGCGGCCTGGCGCAGTTCATCCATTGACGCTTTCAGTTCAGGCGTCAGGTTGGTGAGACTCGCCTTTTCAACCTTTTTCAGGCTGTCCTGAAACTCCTGGAGTTTTAACTCCTGGGTCAGTTCGTTCTGCACCGTTGTTGCCAGTGAACGCAACGCACGAATCCAGCCCGCTACCGTTTTTACCGCCACAGGCAGTCGTTGCGGCCCCAGAACGACGAGGCCGATGATGAATACCAATAGCAGTTCGCTAAAACCGATATCAAACACGGATTACACCTGCTCTTTATCGTGGCGCTTTGCGTCTTCTGTTTTAGCCTGTTCCTGATTCGCATCCGCCTGCTTATCGGCGATAGTTTTCGCAGTAAAATCAGCATCCTGACTGGTTTTATCCTGCTTTGGTTCATCATCGCTCATTGCTTTTTTAAAGCCTTTGATCGACGCACCAAGATCGGAACCGATGGAGCCGAGCTTTTTGGTGCCAAAAAGCAGTACAACGATGACGGCAATAATCAATAACTGCCAAATACTGATACCACCCATACATGTTCCTCTGTGGTAGATGATGATTAAACAAGGCCGCATTATACGTTACACGGCCCGCCTTGAGCGATGAAAAAATCAGCGTGTTTTGCACCAACCGACAAACCAGGCGATCAGACCGGCCGCCATTAACCAGCCGGGCATCAGCCCCCATTCCGGTCGGCTGACCAACAAGAATGTGCCGCTTAATACTAACGTCGCACCAATCCCCAATAAATAACGAGATTGTCCCTGACGCACATGATTCGACTGTAACTCGCGCGCAATCTTATCAACACTATGCTGTAAATACTTGCCCTGGCGCAAACTGTCATAAACCAATTCAGGCAGTTCTGGCATTTTTTTCGATCCAGAACGGCGCTTTTTCCTTAAATGCTCTCACCAGCGCGGGAATACCGACCTGATCTTTAATCCACGATTCAAGGAAAGGTTTTGCAGTTTTCCATAAATCGAGCTGCGGATAAAGCTGCCGTCCTACCCCTTCGATATAGAGCAAGGTTTTCTGAAGTAACACCAGTTGCGGCTGCACTTCCATATTGAAGCGACGCGCCGTATTAAACAGATTTAACAGCACATGTCCAAACGAAATTTCGGCCAGCGGTTTCTCAAAGATAGGTTCGCAAACGGTACGAATGGCAAATTCGAACTCTTCAACGTTGGTATCTGGCGGTACCCAGCCTGAATCGACATGCAGCTCTGCCACTTTGCGATAGTCGCGGTTAAAGAAGGCGATAAAGTTTTCCGCCAGATAACGTTTATCTTCCTTGTTTAGCGAGCCGACTATCCCGCAATCAATGCCGATATATTTCGGGTTTTCCGGGTGTTCATAGCTTACGAAGATGTTGCCTGGATGCATATCGGCATGGAAAAAGCTGTCACGGAAAACCTGGGTGAAGAACACCTGCACACCGCGTTCCGCCAGCAATTTCATGTTAGTGCCGTTTTTCTCCAGCGCCGCAACATCAGAAACGGGAATGCCGTAAATGCGCTCCATCACCATCATCCCCTCGCTGCAATAGTCAGGGTAAACTTCCGGGATGTAGAGCATCGGGCTGTCTTCAAAATTGCGTCGTAACTGAATGGCGTTGGCAGATTCCCGCAGCAAATTCAGTTCATCAATCAAGGTCTTTTCGTACTCGCGCACTACTTCAGTTGGGCGCAGACGGCGGCCATCCGGCAGCAAACGCGGCACCCAGCGAGCCAGGCGGTAGATGAGTTTCAGATCCGCTTTAATCACCGGCAAAATGTCCGGACGGATGACTTTAATTACCACATCTTTGCCATTCGATTTCAATCGCGCGGTATGAACCTGGGCGATAGAGGCCGACGCCAGCGGCTCGATTTCAAAATCGTCAAACCACGCCTCCACCGGCAAGCCGCCCATTGCAGCTTCAATCTGCTGCTTTGCCAGTCTGCCATCAAACGGTGCGACTTTGTCCTGCAATAACGCCAGCTGATCGGCAATATGCGGTGGGAAAAGGTCGCGACGGGTAGACAACATCTGCCCAAACTTGATCCATACCGGACCCAATTCTTGCAGCGCCAGTCGTAGTCGCTCACCTAATGGTTTGTCTTTGTGCCGGTTCGGCATCCAGAAGAGCGTGTATCGCCATAGCCGCAGCGGCAGGGTGATACGCATGTTGGGGATCAGTTCATCAAGTCCGTAGCTTAGAAAGGTGCGAATGATGAAATATAGGCGCCGTACTTCACCTGGCGTCATTTAGCCTCCAGTTTTTCCAGCCGTTTGGTCAGGGCATCAACAGCACGCTCGACGGCAGCCGTCTCTTCCGCAAACCAGGCCACTTCAAGCGGACCAGGCGCCATACGCCACTCTTCGGTGATAGCTTCTGCCACGTAACGTTGCTGGCGTTTAATACCATGATGCAGGAATTTCGCACCGCCGCGCAGGGCTTTGCTGATTCCTTCAGCGGCGATATCACCGGTATAAGGGGCCAGCAGTTCCGCAGGGTCGAACTCTGCCAGATCTGCCAGCGCAACGAAATTCTGTACCACCTGAATATCGCCCTGCACTTCCAGCTCACCGCTACGAATTAGTGCGGCAAGCTGCTGGCGGTCACGAAGTTTCGGCAACACGCTGGCGTAGGCGATAACGGTGCAATCAGCATCGCCAGACCATTCGCCCAGCACATCGACCTGGCGTTCACTAAACACCAGAATTAGCGACGTCGAAAAGCCTTTTACCTCCACGCGCAATACTTTACCCAGCAGACGCGAGCGGGCTGTTTTCAGCGCGGGTGAGCGATACAGGAAAGTGTTGAGCAGACTTTCAATTCCTGCCGTCACTAAAGGTTTAAAAGGCATAATCGTACTCCTGTCAGAATTTATAACCACGATGCAGCGCCACAACGCCAGCCGTCAGGTTGTAATAATCGACACTTTCGAATCCGGCATCCTGCATCATGGCCTTCAGCGTATCCTGATCGGGATGCATACGGATGGATTCGGCCAGATAGCGGTAGCTGTCGGCATCGTTCGCCACCAGCGAACCAATACGTGGCAGCACATGGAAGGAGTAAGCGTCATAGGCTTTGCTTAACGGTTCGATAATCGGCTTCGAGAACTCAAGCACCAGCAGGCGGCCGCCCGGTTTCAGCACGCGATACATCGAACGCAGTGCTTTATCTTTGTCGGTAACGTTACGCAGACCAAACGAAATGGTGATGCAATCAAAGGTGTTATCCGGGAACGGCAGCGCCTCTGCGTTCGCCTGAACATACTCAACGTTGCCAATCACACCGATATTACGCAACTTCTCGCGGCCCATTTTGAGCATGGATTCATTGATATCGGCGAGGACCACTTTGCCAGTCTCACCGACCAGGCGGGAGAATTTTGCCGTCAGGTCGCCGGTGCCGCCAGCCAGATCCAGCACGGTCTGCCCACGGCGTACGCCGCTGCAATCAATCGTGAATCGCTTCCACAAACGATGAATACCAAATGACATCAAATCATTCATGACATCGTATTTCGATGCCACGGAATGGAAAACGTGGGCGACCATATCCGCTTTTTGTTCTTTCGCGACGGTCTGAAAACCAAAGTGCGTCGTTTCTTGTGACTTATCCACCATCTCAATGCCTGCTCATCAAAAAATTGTTCCAGAAGTGTAACAGATTGGGCGTCGATGCCCTAGATTTCTACCCGGCTTAACTACCCCTAATGGGCTAGCGCGACTGCTGATTATATTCATCATCGCGTTGATAAGCTTCATCATTCGGCTGCCCCGGAACCGACCGCAGTCGATACTCTTCATCCTGGCTCACCGCCTGTTCAGCCAAGTCCGGATTAATCTCGCGTTTAATTTCTACCCCTAAACCGCGAAACGCTTCTGCCTGCGCCAGCACATTTCCGCGACCTGAAGAGAGTTTTTTCATCGCCTGGCGATAGTTATCCTGCGCTTTGTCCAGACTTTGACCAATCGCGGACATATCATCAATAAACAGACGCATCTTGTCGTACAGCTTGCTGGCACGATCGGCGATCTGCTGGGCGTTACGGCTTTGATGCTCATAACGCCACAGGTTGGCGATAGTACGCAACGCCACCAGCAGTGTGGTGGGGCTAACCAGCATGATGTTGTTCTTTAACGCTTCGGTGATCAGCTCTGGCTGGCGATCAAGCGCCAGTAAAAACGCTGGCTCAACGGGAATAAACATCAGCACATAATCCAGCGTTCGTAGCCCCGGCAGCTGTTGATAGTCTTTGCGCCCAAGCAAGCGGATGTGATTACGTACCGAAGCAATATGCTCCTGCAATGCGCTTTCACGTGTGTAGTCGTCTTCCGCGTTGAAGTAGCGTTCATAGGCGACCAGCGTCATTTTTGCATCGATCACCACATCTTTCCCCTGCGGTAGCCGCACGATGACATCCGGCTGCATCCGCGAGCGAGCGTCATTTTCAATGCTTACCTGGGTTTCGTATTCATACCCTTCACGCAGTCCGGAAGCCTCCAGCACCCGCGTCAGTACCACTTCGCCCCAGTTCCCCTGGGTTTTGTTATCACCTTTCAGCGCGCGCGTCAGGTTGATCGCTTCCTGGGCCATTTGCGCGTTGAGTTGCTGTAGATTACGAATTTCGTGGGTCAGGGTATGGCGTTCTTGTGCTTCTTTACCAAAGCTGTCCTGTACCTGTCGGCGAAAACCATCCAGTTGTTCACGCAGCGGCGATAGCAGGTTGTTCAGACTCTGGCGATTTTGTTCATCTACACGGCGATTACTGTGCTCAAAAATACGGTTGGCGAGGTTTTCAAACTGCTCGCTCAAACGCTGCTCGCTGTTAATCATCTGGCGAATTTTATCGTCAGCATGTTGCTGTGCAGCTTCCATCCGCGTGGTTACTTCACGCAGATCTGCCTCCAGCGAGGTGTTAATACTTTGCAGACTACGCACTTCGTTATTGAGCAATTCACACTCTGCACGCCAGTGCTCACTTTGGGTAATTTGTTGTTTTGCCGCACTTAACTCCGCGACCATCTCTTCACGTTCAGCTAATTGCTCGGCTTTTTGCTGCGCATGTTGATAACTGGCAAACAGCCAACCGATGGCCACACTGACCAGCGCAATAATGGCATAAACAATGATTGAGAAATCCACAAAGCCTCCTGACGCAACAACTTACCCGCACAAAATAGAATTGTGCTGTACAAACGTCCAGTTTGAAAGGTATTTCCTGCGAGGCGCTACGCAAAACGATCGTTTATTTTGCTTATTTTATCCCACAATATGAGACTAAGTTTATATTGTGGGACGCATCACCTTTTCCCCACTTTATTCTGTGAAACACTCGGCAATATCATCAGGAGACACCTATGGCAGAAACCTCTTCAACCACCGCTGGCGCACAAACGTTATTACGCGGACTGGCGGTTATTAATGCTGTTTATAACGGTTGCCATGACCTGAAAAGTATCGGCGAGTTCACCGGCACGACGCGGAGTACAACCCATCGTTTAGTCTCTGTTTTGGTGGAGCAACGCTATCTGCGCCATGTCCCAACTCAGGGCTACCAACTGGGCGCCAAACTGATCGAACTCGGTGCCAGAGCTCTGGAAAGCACTTCATTGTATGAAGTTGCACAGCCCGTTTTGCAGCGTCTGGCCCGTTACACCCTGGACACCGTGCATCTGGGTATCGTTGAAAGCGACGAAGTGCTGTATCTGGAGAAGATCAACGGTCAGCGCGGGCTGGAGATGCGCTCACGTCCTGGGCATCGCATGCCTCTGGCAATTACGGGAATCGGTAAGGCGTTGATCCTCAACCGAACAGAAGAAGAGTGGCGCACACTATTTTTGACTTGTGGTGATGAAACAAAACTGGGCGCATTTATACAAAACATGCGCCGTTATGCCGCCAGTGGTTTTGCTTTTGATCTGGAAGAGAACGAGCCCACTATCCGTTGCATTGCAGCGCCGATTTACAACGCCCGGAATGAAATTGTGGCGGCCATTTCTGTCGCCAGTACCACCACGTATATGTCGCTGGCGCGCCTGGAAGAACTGGCACCTTACGTCAAATCCTGTGCAGAAGAGATCTCCGCTGAACTGGGCTGGGGTAAGCATGTCCGCAAAGATAATTAAACCATGATTAAAGGAAACGGCTAATGTCGGGAAATACCTCATTTATTGCCCTGGACTGGGGAACGTCATCGCTTCGGGCATGGCGTTTTGGTGACTCACCAGATCCACAAGAAAAACGTGAATTCCCTTGGGGAATCATGAAATTACCCTCCCAGGCAGCAACACGTGAGGACGCTTTCCACGATACATTTTTGCGTATCTGTGGCGACTGGCTGGCACAAACCTCATGCCCGGTTCTGGCTTGCGGCATGATCGGCAGTGCGCAAGGGTGGCAACCAGCAGCTTATTTACCTTGCCCGGTCACTCTCGATGGACTGGCGAAGCAACTGACGCCGGTTATCCACCAACAGCAGACAATGCTGCACATCATTCCCGGCGTGATTAAAGAAGGTGAAATGCCCGAAGTGATGCGTGGCGAAGAGACACAAATCTTCGGTGCCATCACAATGGAACCTACCCTGCAAGACGCAATCCGTAAGGGTGTGCCGGTGCTAATTGGCTTACCTGGCACTCATGCGAAATGGGCGGTGGTTGAAAACAACACCATTACCGATTTCCGAACCTTTATGACGGGCGAGTTATTTGATGTTTTATCCCGCCATTCTATTCTTGGCGCCACCATGCGTCCGGGAGATGAACCGCACTGGGATGCCTTTGCCCAAGGATTGACAGCGGCACTGGAGCATCATCAGACCGGATTATTATCGACGCTGTTTTCGACCCGTTCGCGCTTACTGACCGATAATCTTACGCCGTCCTCACAGGGCGATTATCTTTCCGGATTACTGATAGGCCATGAATTATGTGGTCTGGCATCCAGCTTGCTGCGTGATTTACCTGCCACAACGCCGATCGCCTTAATCGGTAGCTCCACCCTGAACAGCCGCTATTCACGGGCGTTCAGCCACGTTTTTCCCGACAGACAGCTTCACGCAATTCCTAATGCCACTGAACAGGGATTATGGCGAATCGCCCACGCTGCCGGGTTACTCTCCACCAACGCCAGGGAATGTACTCATGCCATTTAATACTCTTTTGCAAAAAACCGGGTTAGTCGCCATTTTACGCGGCGTGAAACCGGATGAGATTGTCGCCATCGGTGAAAAGCTGTACGCCGCCGGATTCCGCCTGATTGAGATTCCCATGAACTCGCCGGAGCCGTTGCAAAGTATCAGTCTACTGCGCGACGCCCTGCCTAAGGACTGCCTGGTCGGGGCCGGTACCGTGCTTTCGGTAGAGCAGGTAGTCGCGGTTAAAGAGGCAGGGGGCCAGATAATTGTGATGCCGCATTGCGATACTGCGGTGATCCGTCGCGCCCGTGCGCTGGGTATGTATTGCGCGCCTGGCGTCGCTACGCCCACCGAAGCCTTTGCTGCCATTGAACATGGCGCCAATGCAATCAAGCTGTTTCCGGCCGAACAAATTACACCAGAAGTCACCAAAGCCTGGCGTGCGGTTATTCCGCAATCCGTTCCGATGTTACCGGTTGGCGGTATTACACCGGAAACAATGGCGCGTTATCTGAGCCACGGCGCAAACGGCTTCGGCCTCGGTTCTGCGCTATATCGCCCCGGCATGACGCCAGAGCAGGTCTATGAAAATGCAGTGCTGTTTATGAACGCATGGAACAATTTAAATAATAAATAACTGATAAATAAGGATATAAAACCAATGATAAAACATCTTACCTTACCGAAAAAAATGGCTGCGATGGTACTTCTTGCAGGCGCTGCCCTCAGCACTGCACCCGTACAGGCGGCTTCCTACCCAACCAAACAGATCGAGTTAGTCGTACCCTACGCTGCCGGAGGCGGTACGGATCTGGTTGCCCGAGCCTTTGCTGATGCCGCCAAAAACCATTTACCCGTCAGCATCGGGGTTATCAATAAACCTGGCGGTGGCGGCGCTATTGGCCTGAGCGAAATCGCCGCTGCCCGCCCTAACGGTTACAAAATCGGTTTAGGCACGGTTGAACTGACCACCCTTCCCAGCCTCGGAATGGTGCGTTTTAAAACCAGCGACTTCAAACCCATCGCCCGTCTGAATGCGGATCCGGCGGCTATCACCGTCCGTGCCGATGCGCCGTGGAATAGCTATGAAGAATTTATGACTTACGCCAAAGCGAATCCCGGAAAAGTACGCATTGGTAACTCAGGCACCGGGGCTATCTGGCATCTGGCGGCGGCTGCACTGGAAGACAAAACTGGCGCGAAGTTTTCTCATGTCCCCTATGACGGCGCAGCCCCTGCCATTACAGGCCTGTTAGGCGGGCACATTGAAGCGGTTTCCGTAAGCCCTGGTGAAGTTATCAACCATGTGAAAGGCGGCAAGCTGAAGACACTGGTGGTGATGGCGGATGAGCGAATGAAAACCATGCCTGACGTCCCGACGTTAAAAGAGAAAGGCGTTGATCTCTCCATTGGCACCTGGCGCGGTCTGATTGTGTCGCAAAAAACGCCGCAGGATGTGGTGGATGTTCTGGCGAAGGCAGCAAAAGAGACGGCTGAAGAGCCTGCATTCCAGGATGCACTGCAAAAGTTGAATCTCAACTATGCATGGCTTGATGGCGCCAGCTTCCAGACCCAAATCAGCGAGCAGGAAAAGTACTTTGACGAGTTGCTGACTCGCCTGGGCCTGAAAAAATAAACCTGAGGTACGGTCGATGAACACAAAACAGTCTGTTGCTCAGCTCGCCGTACCGCACCGCAAGCGCCTTTCATCCACTGTGGTGGTGGCGCTGTTACTTTGTGTGGTTGCTGGCGCGGTGATGATTAATGCCGCTGATTTTCCAGCAACTGCCATTGAAACAGATCCCGGTGCAAGTGCCTTCCCTACCTTCTATGCCTGCGCCCTGATTGTGCTCGCTGTCTTGCTGGTGATACGCGATCTTTTGCAGGCAAAAGCAGAATCTTGCGCCAACGCACAGGAAAAACCGGCATTCAGGAAAACGGCAACAGGAATTGCGGCAACCGCATTTTATATTGTGGCAATGAGCTACTGCGGTTATCTCATTACTACTCCTGTTTTCCTCATCGTCATTATGACGTTGATGGGCTACAGGCGATGGGTACTCACACCGGGTATTGCGCTGCTGTTAACGGCAATCCTCTGGTTGCTGTTTGTCGAAGCGTTACAGGTGCCATTGCCTGTCGGCACATTTTTCGAATAACAGGGGCCAGCAATGTTTGAAAGTGAACTTTTAACTCAGGGTTTTTCGACATTACTCAATAATCCTCAGGCGCTGCTGTTTGCCACTTTTGGGGTGATGCTGGGTATTGTGATTGGCGCTCTGCCCGGTTTAACAGCGACCATGGGGGTGGCGATTTTACTGCCTTTCACCTACGGCATGGAGCCTGTTTCTGGCTTGTTGATGATTTGCGGCGTCTTTTTTTGGCGGCGTCTATGGCGGCTCTATCACCGCAATTTTGCTCAAAATTCCCGGAACGCCTGCCGCCGCTGCCACCGCCATTGACGGTTATGAGCTGACGAAGCAGGGAAAAGCCGGGCTGGCGTTGAGTGCCGCCACGTTCTCTTCCTTTAGTGGCGGAACGATCAGTATTATCGTGCTGATGTTTCTCTCTCCGGTGCTTGCCAGTTGGGCGCTGAAATTTAGTGCCTCGGAGTCCTTCGCCCTGGCAACTTTCGGGCTGAGCATTATTGCCAGTATTTCCGGTGAGTCGTTGATTAAAGGGCTGATTGCCGGGGTTGGCGGATTGCTGATCGCAACGATAGGCCTTGATCCAATGGGCGGTTTTCCACGGTTTACAGGTGGATTTGTGGAGCTGATGAATGTGCCATTTATCCCGGTGATGATTGGTTTATTTGCTGCTTCAGAAGCATTCCGCTCTATGGAGCAAAACCAGCAAATTCGTCAGGGCGCGAAGGTGGCTATCGGCAGTCTGTTACTGCCCTGGCAAACGCTACGTCGCATCGCATTAACCATTTTGCGCTCATCAGGATTAGGGGTTTTTATCGGCATGATCCCCGGTGCGGGGGCGGATATTGCAGCTTTTGTTGCCTATAACGAAACTCGTCGTTTCAGTAAGACACCAGAAAACTTTGGTAAGGGTGAAATTAAAGCTGTGGCCTCCTGTGAGGCAGGCGCGAATGGCTGCACCGGTGGCGCATTGTTACCTATGCTGACGCTGGGGATCCCTGGCGATGCGGTAACCGCCATCATGCTGGGCGCGTTAACGTTACAGGGAATGCAACCAGGCCCGCTGATGTTTACCGACCACGGCGATATGGTTTATACACTGTTTGTCGGCATGATCTTCTGTTACTTCATGCTACTAGTTCTTGGACTGCTCTCTTTGAAAGTCATCGGTAATGTGGTGAAAATTCCCGGCAATATTCTCACACCGATGATCCTCGCACTTTGTGTGGTCGGGACTTATGCGTTGAACAATAGCCTGTTTGATGTTGGCATTATGCTGATTGCAGGCGTGGTGGGCTATTTCATGCAGAAAGGAGGATATCCGGCATCACCCGTAGTGCTGGCATTGATTATGGGGCCAATGGCGGAAAGTAATTTTCGCCGCGCGCTGTCGCTTTCTAGTGGGTCACTCGACTTTCTGTATACCCGACCGATCACTCTGGCATTGCTGATACTGGCTGCCTTTACGCTGCTGACGCCAATAATCCGCAAAATTATGCGCTTACGGCGTCAGTAATTGATATCGCTCCCCGACGTTGGGGAGCATTTTTTTATTTCAGCAGACGACGCGCCGCTTCCACCACGATTTTCACCGCATGGCTTTCAGTTTGTTTCATCGTCTCAGCATTCGGGATCTCTTGCTGGGTGCGGTTAACGATAACGCCCGCCACCATACCCGCACGCAGGCCCTGGCTTGCGCACATGGTTAGCAACGTTGCAGATTCCATTTCATAGTTCATCACGCCCATCGCCTGCCACTCTTCCATAGAACCTTTAAAGTGGCGGACTACGCGACCAGAGTATGTGTCATAACGTTCCTGGCCCGGGTAGAAGGTGTCAGAAGAAGCAGTCACACCAATGTGGGTGGTCGCGCCAATGGATTTCGCGGCTTCTACCAGTGCAGTAGTACATTCGAAATCAGCGACAGCCGGGAACTCCAGCGGAGCAAAGTGCAGGCTCGCGCCATCCAGACGAACAGACGCCGTGGTAACCAATACATCACCAACATTAATATGCGGCTGAATAGCACCCGTCGTACCGATACGCAGGAAGGTGCGAATGCCCAGCTGTGCCAGCTCTTCAACAGCAATAGAAGTAGACGGACCGCCGATACCGGTAGAGCAGACAATAACAGGTTTACCATCCAGCTCTGCGCGCCAGGTGGTGAATTCGCGGTGAGATGCCAGCTTAACCGGCTTATCCATCAGCGCGGCGATCTTTTCCACACGATCCGGGTCGCCAGGGACGATGGCAAGCGTAGCCCCTTGTAAATCGTTTTTAGTGAGGCCGAGATGAAAAACATCAGACTTGGACATATACAACTCCTCTGTGAATCGGTTTAGTCAGAAGAAGCAAAAAGACACTTTACCGAAGGATTTAACATTTTTTCGTGACACCCATCACCATGACGCAAATGTGTTGCATGCATTTACCCGATAAAAGTGATTTAAATCACATAAATAACTCTTTACCGTGTGTTGTTGCATAAAAGATGAGCCGATTCAGGCAATGTGATTTGTTGCATGCTGACTATAGTTAACATTGCGCAAAATTTTTATAAGGGTACGGAGAATACCATGGCAACAACACAACAATCTGGATTTGCACCTGCTGCATCGCCCCTCGCCTCAACCATCGTTCAGACTCCGGAAGATGCGATTGTGGCAGGGTTCACCTCTATCCCTTCGCAAGGGGATAACATGCCTGCTTACCATGCTCGCCCAAAGCAGAGCGATGGCCCACTGCCAGTGGTCATTGTAGTGCAGGAAATTTTTGGCGTGCATGAACATATCCGCGACATTTGTCGCCGTCTGGCGCTGGAGGGGTATCTGGCTATCGCACCTGAACTTTACTTCCGCGAAGGCGATCCGAATGATTTCGCCGATATCCCAACGCTGCTAAGTGGTCTGGTAGCAAAAGTACCTGACTCACAGGTATTGGCCGATCTCGATCATGTCGCCAGTTGGGCGTCACGCAACGGTGGCGATGTCCATCGTTTAATGATCACCGGATTTTGCTGGGGCGGACGCATCGCCTGGCTGTATGCCGCGCATAATCCACAGTTAAAAGCCGCAGTGGCGTGGTACGGCAAACTGACGGGCGATAAGTCACTGAATTCACCGAAACAACCTGTTGATATCGCAACCGATCTTAACGCTCCGGTTCTCGGCTTATATGGCGGCCAGGATAACAGCATTCCGCAGGAGAGCGTGGAAACGATGCGCCAGGCGCTGCGGGCAGCAAACGCGAAAGCAGAGATTATCGTTTACCCGGATGCCGGGCATGCGTTCAACGCCGATTATCGTCCGAGCTATCATGCAGAATCTGCAAAAGACGGCTGGCAGCGTATGCTGGAATGGTTCAGGCAGTATGGTGGCAAGAAGTCGCTGTAATGAGAAAAGACCGGGTGGTATTACCACCCGGTTTGGATTTATCCCCGACGCAAATTCTGCGCCGCCTGTACCATGTTCGCCAGCGCGGCGCGGGTTTCTGGCCAGCCGCGTGTTTTCAGGCCGCAGTCCGGGTTAACCCACAGGCGCTCTGCCGGAATGCGTTTTGCCGCTTTCTTCAGCAAGGCTTCAATCCATTCTACGCTCGGTACGTTTGGCGAGTGAATGTCATAGACGCCTGGACCGATTTCATTCGGATAATCAAACTCTTCGAACGACTCCAGCAACTCCATGTCGGAACGCGAGGTTTCGATGGTGATGACGTCTGCATCCAGCGCCGCAATCGAATCCATGATGTCGTTGAACTCGCAGTAACACATGTGAGTGTGGATTTGTGTGTCATCTTTCGCCACGGCGGCGTTGATACGGAAAGCCTCCACGCCCCACTGGAGATAGGCATCCCAGTCGCTGCGACGCAACGGTAAACCTTCGCGCAGTGCCGGTTCATCAATCTGGATGATGCCAATTCCAGCGGCTTCCAGGTCCGCCACTTCATCACGCAGCGCCAGCGCAATTTGTTTGGCGATGGTTTCACGGCTGACATCTTCACGCGGGAACGACCAGCAGAGAATCGTCACCGGGCCAGTCAGCATCCCTTTCACCGGTTTGTCGGTCAGCGATTGTGCATACTTCGCCCACTCTACGGTGATCGGTGCCGGGCGGCTAACGTCACCAATAACAATCGGTGGCTTCACGCAGCGGGAACCGTAACTCTGTACCCAACCGTTTTGCGTAAAGACAAAACCGTCGAGGTGCTCACCAAAGTATTCCACCATGTCGTTACGCTCGGCCTCGCCATGTACCAGCACATCCAGTCCCAAACGTTCCTGCTCAACAATGGCCTGCTTGATATGTTCCGCAATGCCCGTGCGGTAGTTATTGGCGTCAAGATTGCCCTTTTTGAAATCCAGACGCAGGGTACGAATTTCCGTGGTTTGCGGGAAGGAACCAATCGTGGTGGTCGGCCACGCGGGCAGTTTAAAACGCGCACGCTGGGCTTCAGCACGCACTTCATAGACATTCGCACGCTGACTGTCCTGCGCGGTGATCGCCGCCAGACGCTTTTCTACCGCCGGATTATGGACACGGGTAGAGTGGCGGCGCGCCTGAATCGGGGCGCTCCACTCTGCCAGAGCTGCCGTGTCACCACTGTTCAGCGCATCGCGCAGCAGTGCCAGTTCATGACATTTTTGTAGGGCGAAGGCAAACCAGCTTTTCACTTCTGCATCAAGACGCGTTTCCACGCTCAGGTCGATGGGGCTGTGCAGCAGTGAGCAGGAAGATGCCACCCACAAATCACGTTTGCCGACAATGTCCTTAATTTGCGCATATTTCTCGGTAAGATCGGCGCGCCAGACGTTACGACCATTGATAAGACCCGCAGACAGCAGCCAGTCAGAAGGCAGGCGCTTGTGCAGTTCAGCAACGTCATCTTTACCATGTACGAGATCGACATGCAGACCCTGAACAGGCAGCGCAGTAATCGTGTCGAGGTTTAGCGTTACGCCTTCAAAATAGGTGGTCAGCAGCAGTTTCACCTGGCCCTGGAGCGCGTCGTAAGCGGGTTTGTATGCATCCAGCCACGCCTGCGGCAGTTCCAGTACCAGCGCGGGTTCGTCGATCTGTACCCACTCAATGCCGCGTTTTGCCAGTTCTGCCAGCACTTGCTGATAAACCGGCAGAATGTCGTTCAGCAGGCTCAGGCGGTCAAATTGCTCACCTTTCACTTTACCCAGCCACAGGTAGGTAATCGGCCCCAGCAGCACAGGTTTCACCTTGTGGCCCAGCGCCAGCGCCTCGTCCACTTCCTCCAGCAGCTGCGTCCAGGTCAGTTTGAACTGTTGGCCTTTTACGAACTCCGGCACCATGTAGTGATAGTTGGTGTTAAACCATTTGGTCATTTCCGCTGCCGCCGCAGGTTCGCCAGTCGGCGCACGTCCACGACCAATACGGAACAGGGTGTCGATATCTACCGAACCCTCTTTGTTCTGATGACGCGCCGGAACATTACCTAGCAGCAGACTGGTAGTCAGAACATGATCGTACCAGGCAAAATCGCCCACCGGCAGCAGGTCGATACCCGCTTGCTTTTGTTGATCCCAGTGACGAGCACGTAATTCACGCCCTACTGCCAGCAGTTCTTCACGCGTGGAGTTCCCCGCCCAATAACTTTCTTGCGCTTTTTTCAGCTCGCGACGCAGGCCAACGCGAGGAAAACCGAGGGTGTGATTAAGAATTGTCATTATATGCCCCTTGTGGAATTTTTAGTATTTAGACGTCCAGATGTTTACACATCCATATTTGCCAGTTACTGTATATTCCTCAAGCGCAAATTATTCATGCCGAAGTGAAGGACTTTCATGATCGAAGTAAAACACCTGAAAACGCTACAAGCGTTGCGGAACTGCGGCTCGCTCGCAGCCGCTGCGGCGACGTTGCATCAGACGCAATCCGCCCTGTCTCACCAGTTTAGCGATCTGGAACAACGTCTTGGCTTCCGGCTATTTGTGCGTAAAAGCCAGCCGCTTCGCTTTACACCGCAGGGAGAAATCCTGCTACAACTGGCAAACCAGGTACTACCGCAAATCAGCCAGGCACTGCAAGCCTGTAATGAACCGCAGCAGACACGCCTGCGCATCGCCATCGAGTGCCACAGCTGTATTCAGTGGCTGACGCCTGCGTTAGAAAATTTCCATAAGAACTGGCCGCAGGTGGAGATGGATTTTAAATCAGGAGTAACGTTTGACCCGCAGCCCGCGTTGCAACAGGGCGAGCTGGATCTGGTGATGACGTCCGATATTCTGCCGCGCAGTGGCCTGCATTATTCGCCAATGTTCGATTATGAAGTACGCCTGGTGTTAGCACCTGATCATCCACTGGCGGCGAAAACGCGTATCACGCCGGAAGATCTCGCCAGCGAGACGCTGTTGATTTATCCGGTGCAGCGTAGCCGACTGGATGTCTGGCGCCATTTTCTTCAGCCGGCAGGCGTCAGCCCGTCACTGAAAAGCGTCGATAACACCTTATTGCTGATTCAGATGGTTGCCGCGCGGATGGGCATTGCCGCCCTGCCGCATTGGGTAGTAGAGAGTTTTGAGCGCCAGGGTCTGGTGGTCACCAAAACCCTGGGCGAAGGCTTGTGGAGCCGACTGTACGCCGCAGTGCGCGATGGCGAGCAGCGTCAGCCGATTACGGAAGCGTTTATTCGCTCAGCGCGCAATCACGCCTGCGATCATCTGCCGTTTGTGAAGAGCGCGGAGCGACCCACTTACGATGCACCCACAGTGAGGCCAGGATCACCAGCGCGCCTGTAATAAATGTTGGCCAGTGCGGCTGTTGGTGCCAGATAGCCAGGTTTACCAGCAGCCCTGCCGGAACGTGCATATTATTCATAATACCCAGCGTTCCGGCGTCCACCTGCGTCGCGCCGTAGTTCCACATAAAGTAGCCAATTCCGGAAGCCACCACGCCAAGAAACACCAGAATGCCCCATTGCAGCGAGGTTTGCGGCATTTTCTGCGCATTTCCCAGCAAGAACCATGCAATCACCGCCACCAGGAACGCGCCGAGATAGAACCACGCAAAGGCGTTATGCTGTGGCATCGGGCGAGTTTCCATCAGGCGTTTGTAACCCACCATGCCGATGGCGAAAGTGATGTTGGAGAGCTGCACCAGCAACAGGCCGGTCCAGAAGTGGTCGGTAACCTGATCATAGCGAATAATCCCAGCACCAATCACCGCCAGCAAGGCGCTAAAGGCATAGCCCCAGCGCAGACGGCGCTTACTCATGATGTCATAAATCAGCGTGATGTAGAGCGGCGTCAGCACGGTAAATAACAACAACTCGGAAACCGTCAGGTAGAGATAAGCACGGAAACTCAGCATATACATCACGCCAAGCTGCATCGCGCCCACCAGCATATACAGGCCGACCGTTTTCAGGCTATTGCCACGGGTACGCAGAAACGGCAGAAAAACGAGTGCCGCCAGGCCAACGCGCACCAGCACCGCAAAATAGCTATCGACGTGCCCCGCAAGGTACTCGCCATAAAAGCTAAAGGAGAAGGCCCACAGAATCGTGGTGATGATAAGTAGCGCCACAATGGAAAACTCTTTGATTAACGAGTATCCATTGTAGCGAAGTATCAGGTTGACAACTGACCAAATAAAGAACGATTACGATAAATAGAGCTTACGCAGATAATGCGGCACTGCGTCTTCGGCGTTAGTACCAATCACTTCCAGCTCTGGATGCAGGTCTTTCAGCCGTTGGTGTGCGCTGCCCATAATGCAGCCCTTACCCGCCATCGACAGCATTTCGGCATCGTTCATCCCGTCACCAAACGCAATACAATCCTTCAGGCTGTAGCCCAGTTTCTTCGCCACCGCTTCCAGCGCATGGCCTTTTGAAACGCCGCCAGCCATGACTTCCAGGCAGGTTAAGGTAGAGAAACTGACATTGACGCGATCGCCCCAGCGAGCGTTAATCGCTTGCTCCAGTGGCAGAAGTTTTTCATGGGAATCACTGGTGAAGAACACTTTGCTGACACCTTCTGGTTCCAGCAACCCCGGCTCATATAGCGCATATTTGAACACCGCTTCTTTAAAAAAGCGCATCTCTTCCGGGCGGTGGCGATTCATAAACCATTCGTCGTCGCGATAAACGTTAGTAATGATGTCCGGATTGTCGTTGACTACGCCAAACAGGTCACTGGCAATGTCGCGATCCAGGTTATGAGCAAAAACCAGATTGCCATCCAGATCGTGAACGCGCGCGCCATTGGAGGTAATCATGTAAGACTTAATCTCCAGATTATCGCGTATTTGCCCCACATCAACGTGGTGGCGACCAGTCGCAAACACAAAGTTGATGCCTCGCGCGGTGAGCAGCTTCAGAGTTTCTTTGGCGTAAGGGGATAACGTATGGTCGGGAGAAAGTAACGTGCCATCTAAATCAGACGCAACAACCTGGTACATAAGAAATTTAAACCTCTGTAGAGCGGTTTCCGCTGGGTGAGTTATGCCTGTTGAAAAAATCAACGATGGCGTGGAGCGCGACTGAGCGCATTGCGTCCTTTTCAAAAAGGATCTCGTGGTACGCACCTTTAATTACCAACGGTCGACCTCCTTCTACAGGGTGGCCCGCGGCGGCGCGAAGTTCACAAAAACGGTCGTGCATGCGGTTATCCACCACGCGCTCTTCTTCAGCCTGCAAGAGAAGCGTTGGCGTGGCGTCATCACCTGCTCCGGCTAACACCTGTTCTCCGGCCAGAATACTTTCACGTACCCAATGGTATGTCGGCCCGCCGACACGAATTGTTGGGTCATCAGCATAGAAGCGTAGATTGCGCCGATATCGCTGCCTGCTGTGGGTAAGCACGTTGATGGCAAACGGCAAGGCGCGCCAGCGCCCGGTGCCTATCGCATAGCCATCGCGAAAACGTGGGTGCGCTTCGGCCCAGTTTAGGATCTGCCGCGCCATAAATGACGGCATGCGAATCACAATGCCGAACATTGGCGCGGTCAGTGCAATGGCATCGCACACGCCAGGATGGCGTTGCAGGAACAGAGTGGAGATTGCGCCGCCCATCGAGTGGGCCAGTATATAGCGTTTACGCCACGGACCTGGCTGGACCTCTTGTTGCCAGAACGCCGCCAGATCATCAACATAATCATCAAAGCGATTAACATGGCCGAGATGCGGATCGGCTAACAGACGACCAGAACGCCCTTGCCCGCGATGGTCGATGATTAATACGTCAAACCCCAGGTGAAACAGGTCGTAGGCCAGTTCCGCATATTTTACGTAGCTCTCAATGCGCCCCGGGCAGATGACTACCACCCGGTCATGGTGCTGTGCGCGAAAACGGACAAAGCGCACCGGAATGTCATCCACACCAGCAAACTCTGCTTCATCACGCTGACGCCAGAAATCAGTCAGCGGTCCCATGGTAAAAGCAGCAAACGCTTTTTCTCTTGTTTCCCAGTCTTTTTGCTGCTGAAACATCGGGTAATCTGCCTCTTAAACCACGTAAAATCGTTTTTTTAAGCGTGCCTGACACAACGCTGCAACAGTAGCGTATTGTGGCACAAAAATAGACACACCGGGAGTTCATCATGACTTTAGAATGGTGGTTTGCCTACCTGCTGACATCGATTATTTTAAGCTTGTCGCCAGGCTCTGGCGCAATCAATACCATGACCACTTCCCTTAACCACGGTTATCGTGGCGCAGTGGCGTCTATTGCTGGTTTACAAACCGGGCTGGCGATTCATATTGTGCTGGTTGGCGTGGGATTGGGGACGCTGTTTTCCCGCTCAGTGATTGCGTTTGAAGTGTTGAAGTGGGCAGGCGCGGCTTACCTGATTTGGCTGGGGATCCAGCAGTGGCGCGCCGCTGGTGCAATTGACCTTAAATCGCTGACCCCGACCCAATCACGGCGTCATCTGTACCAACGGGCCGTGTTTGTGAATCTCACCAATCCTAAAAGTATTGTGTTTCTGGCAGCGCTATTTCCGCAATTCATCATGCCGCAGCAGCCGCAAGTTATGCAGTATATCGTGCTCGGCGTCACCACCATTGTGGTCGATATTATTGTGATGATCGGTTACGCCACGCTCGCCCAACGAATCGCGTTATGGATAAAAGGGCCGAAACAAATGAAGGCATTGAATAAGATTTTCGGCTCGCTGTTTATGCTGGTGGGAGCGCTGTTGGCATCGGCAAGGCATGCGTGAAAAATAATGTCGGATGCGGCGTAAACGCCTTATCCGACTTACTCTGATGACGCGTCTGGCATCAACGCGAAATAATCAAATGAATGCCAAATCCAGCAAATAACGCCCCGGCAAAACCATCAATCCACTTCGCCAGACGTTGATAGCCACGGCGCATTTGCGGCAGGGCAAACAGGCTGGCAACGACGGTAAACCATGCCAGCGTTTCGACAATAATCAGCGCGAAAATGCCCCAGCGCTCGGTGGTGCCGACGTTATCGCCGACAAACAGCGAGAACACCGAACCAAAGTAGATAATCGCTTTCGGATTGGCGAGATTGGTCAGTAAACCTTTCAGGAAACTGCGCCCACTTTTCGCCAGTTCTACCTGTGGCGCAGGTGCAGAAACAACCTCTTTTTTCAGTGCGCTACGCAGCATCTGATAACCCATCCAGCAGAGATACAGGCCACCACCTACCATAATCAGCGTATGCAGCCAGGCCATTTTTTCGATAATCAGATGCAGGCCAAGCAGCGCAATCCCAGCCCAAACCATTACGCCGCAGGTAATGCCCAGCACACCCATCATCGCTTCTTTACGGGAACGACTAACGGCGGTCTGAGAGACAAAAAAGAAATCGGGACCGGGGCTCATAAGCGCCACGATGTGCACCATGGCAACGGTGAGGAATAACATCAACATACAATTGACTCGGCGGGGGAAACGTTTACGGAATGTTCATCCTGGCACTTTTTTATGCCGCTGACTACTCTTCGTCATCGCCGTCAACATGCGCGCGGATAAGCGTCATAAACGGTTTACCAAAGCGTTCCAACTTGCGCATCCCAACGCCGTTAACACTCAACATTTCGCTGGCAGTGATTGGCATCTGTTCCGCCATCTCAATCAAGGTTGCGTCGTTAAACACCACGTACGGCGGGACATTGCTTTCATCGGCAATCGATTTACGCAGTTTGCGTAATTTAGCGAACAGTTTACGGTCATAGTTGCCGCCGAACGATTTCTGCATTGCCTTCGGTTTAAGCGCCACAATACGCGGCACGGCGAGTTGCAAAGAAGATTCGCCGCGCAGTACCGGGCGCGCGGCTTCTGTCAGTTGTAACGCGGAGTGCTGGGCAATATTTTGCGTCACCAGGCCGAGGTGAATCAGCTGGCGGATCACGCTCACCCAGTGCTCATGACTTTTATCACGGCCCATGCCATAGACTTTCAGTTTGTCATGACCATAGTCGCGGATACGCTGGTTATTGGCGCCGCGAATCACTTCCACCACATAGCCCATACCAAACCGCTGATTCACACGACCAATAGTGGAAAGGGCAATCTGCGCATCGGTTGAACCATCGTATTGTTTCGGCGGATCGAGGCAGATATCGCAGTTACCACATGGTTCCTGACGACCTTCGCCAAAATAGTTCAGCAACACCAGACGACGGCAAGTTTGCGCTTCGGCAAACGCGCCCATCGCATTGAGTTTATGGCGCTCGATATCCTGCAACTGCCCTTGCGGTTTCTCTTCCAGGCAACGGCGCAGCCACGCCATATCAGCCGGATCGTAAAACAGCATCGCTTCCGCGGGCAGGCCATCACGCCCGGCGCGACCGGTTTCCTGATAATAGGATTCGATATTGCGCGGGATATCAAAATGCACCACGAAGCGGACGTTCGGCTTGTTGATGCCCATGCCAAACGCCACCGTCGCCACCACAATTTGCAGGTCATCGCGCTGAAATTTTTCCTGCACATCGGCGCGAACATCGTTTTCCAGCCCGGCATGATACGCCGCCGCGCTAATTCCTTTACTTTGCAGACGCGCGGCGGTGTCTTCTACTTTCGCCCGACTGTTGCAGTAGATAATGCCCGACTTTCCCCGCTGTTCCTGCACGTAACGCATCAACTGATCGAGCGGTTTGAACTTCTCCATCAGCATGTAGCGAATATTCGGACGGTCAAAACTGCTGATTTGAATTAGCGGATCGTTCAGCCCCAGCAGGCGCACAATATCCTGGCGCGTGGTGTCGTCGGCGGTGGCGGTTAGCGCCATAAACGGCAGCGTCGGAAAACGCTGACGCAGCTGACCGAGCGCGGCATATTCCGGGCGGAAATCGTGGCCCCATTGGGAGATACAATGCGCTTCATCGACGGCTAATAAGACAGGATTCCAGTGCGCCAGATGCTCAAGAAAGTTATCCAGCATCAGGCGTTCCGGGGCGATATAGAGCAGACGAATTTGCCCGGTACGACAGCCTGTCATCACTTCAAGTTGCTGCTCGCGGGTTTGCGTCGAGTTAAGGCACGCCGCCGCCACGCCGTTGGCTTGCAGTTGATCCACCTGATCTTTCATCAACGAAATCAGCGGGGAAACAACCACGGTAAGGCCGTTTAGCAATAAGGCAGGAATTTGATAGCAAAGGGATTTTCCGCCACCAGTGGGCATGACGACCAGGCAATCGCGACCGGAAAGTACGGTGTCGATAATCTCTTCCTGACCAGGGCGAAACTGTTGGTAGCCAAAGGTTTCTTGTAAAACCTGCTTAGCTCCGGACTCCAGATTCAACACTTCCGCCTGCGCCACATTCACCCCGATTGCCTGAAATAAAAACAGGCGCTATTTTCAGCGCCTGCGCGAGAAACTGCAATGCTTTTAGTCTCTGAGAGGGTAATCCTGGATGCTGGATTCCAGATTTGCCTTTCAATCAACTCACATCAGAACAGGTCGTTTAGCATAACTCCCACACCGACGCGGGTCTGGTTAAAGTTATAGTCGATGAGCGATTCGCCATAGCCGCTGTAGACTTGGGTATAAAGACGCACATGTTTGGTGATCGGGTAGCTTAAGCCTAACTCCGCACCACCATAACCGGTGTTCCAGTTGTACTGCCCTTTCGCGCTCAGCACAGCATCACCGAGGTGATAACCAATTTTAAGCTGGTAGTAACCCATATATTTGGTGATGTCCGGGTTATCGTCCGTATTACCGACGACATACCACGGCTTCACTTCTACCAGCCAGTTACCGTTCTCTGCCATCAGGCGGGTGTAGATACGGTTCCAACTACGGGAAGTTGGGTCAGAACGTCCGTTAGAGTCGTGATTATAACCCATCTCTACATCGCGCAGCGTCCAGCCTGCAAAGCTGTAATCGGTGGCGAACCCGAGGAATAATTGCGGTTCGTAGTTAGTTTCACGAAACGGTGATGACTCATCGCTATTAGAAAGCTGCCACCAGGATTTCTGGGTGTAGGAAGCGCCCAGTACAGAGTTTGGCCCCAAAATCCCCCGCCACAGCGGAAACGCCAGGCTCAACTGGAACTTTACTTCATCCTTACGCGCGTTCTCTGCCCAGTCGTAACTGGCAATAGCTTCTTTATTGAGATCGCTGGTTTGGGTGTAGATGATGTAGTTGGTGTCGTAAGGATAAAGGGTGAAAGGATTGTCATGCTCCTGCAACATATTGGCGATAATGCTGCCACGTACTGCTGGCGCGTCATGCACATCTTTCACCGTTGCCTCTTGCGCATTTGCCACTATCGGCAGCATACACATCGGCAACAAGCAGCCCAGTAGAGTCCGCATCGCTCGTGTTCTCCGTAACGAATTATTGATTAGATGAATATTTTTTCTGCGGGCTATTTTACATACTTAACTCAATTGCCGTTAGTTATCCCTTCCTAAAGTAGAAACCAACAACAAAGAAGCATAAAATCAACATTTCATTAACCAATGAAGTGTAAGGATGATATGTCTGCCGTACTGACCGCCGAACAAGCCCTGAAATTAGTGGGTGAAATGTTTGTTTATCACATGCCATTTAACCGCGCATTGGGGATGGAGCTGGAGCGTTACGAAAAAGAATTTGCACAGCTGGCCTTTAAAAATCAGCCGATGATGGTTGGTAACTGGGCGCAAAGCATTTTGCACGGTGGGGTCATTGCGTCGGCGCTGGATGTCGCCGCAGGTCTGGTGTGCGTGGGAAGTACCTTAACCCGCCACGAAACCATCAGTGAGGATGAACTGCGCCAGCGGCTATCGCGGATGGGGACAATTGATCTTCGCGTCGATTATCTACGTCCAGGCAGAGGCGAGCGTTTTACAGCTACCAGTAGCCTGCTGCGTGCGGGTAATAAAGTCGCCGTCGCCCGCGTTGAACTGCATAATGAAGAACAGCTTTATATTGCCAGTGCTACCGCCACCTATATGGTAGGTTGAATACATAAAAGCAGGTAAACTGCTGAGACTTATGACAAACGCAAAATTGCCTGATGCGCTACGCTTATCAGGCCTACCAGAGAAATGCAATATATTGAATTTGCATAGTTTTGTAGGCTGAATATGGCGTTAACGCCGCATCCAGCATGAACAAAGCACACTTTGTCAGCAAACTGAGCAGGTCAACTGCTATCAACAACAAAAAATGAGTTTTCCAATGGATGCAAAACAAACGCGGCAGGGCGTATTACTCGCTCTTGCCGCTTATTTTATTTGGGGTATCGCCCCAGCGTACTTCAAGCTGATTTACTACGTGCCCGCCGATGAGATCCTGACGCATCGCGTGATCTGGTCGTTTTTTCTTTATGGTGGTGCTGATGAGCATCTGCCGCCAGTGGTCCTATTTAAAAACGCTGATTCAGACGCCACAGAAAATTTTTATGCTGGCAGTCTCTGCCGTGCTGATTGGCGGCAACTGGCTACTGTTTATCTGGGCGGTGAACAATCACCATATGCTAGAAGCCAGTCTCGGGTACTTTATTAACCCGCTGGTGAACATTGTGCTGGGGATGATTTTCCTCGGCGAGCGATTCCGCCGGATGCAATGGCTGGCGGTGATTCTGGCGATATGTGGCGTGTTGGTCCAGCTGTGGACTTTTGGTTCGCTGCCAATCATCGCGCTGGGGCTGGCGTTTAGCTTTGCCTTCTACGGCCTGGTACGCAAGAAAATTGCCGTTGAAGCGCAAACCGGCATGTTAATCGAAACTATGTGGCTACTGCCCGTAGCGGCGATTTACCTGTTTGCTATTGCCGACAGCTCAACCAGCCATATGGGGCAAAATCCTATGTCGCTGAATTTACTGCTGATCGCCGCCGGTATTGTCACTACCGTACCGCTGTTGTGTTTTACCGCCGCAGCCACGCGCCTGCGTCTCTCAACGTTAGGCTTTTTCCAGTACATTGGCCCGACGCTGATGTTCCTGCTGGCTGTGACGTTTTATGGTGAAAAACCGGGTGCCGATAAGATGGTGACTTTCGCCTTTATTTGGGTGGCGCTGGCAATTTTTGTGATGGATGCGATTTATACGCAGCGTAGAACGTCCAAATAAAAAATAAATATATTCTGAAAAAATATGCCTGCTCTTGCATGAGAGTGGGCATATTGCCATGCTGACAGGAGACTCACACAAGGATGTAAAATTTATGTTGCGTATATTTATCCCAACATCTAACGGTAAGATTTCCAGACGCCGATATATATTTTCATTTATTTTAATAAATTTCATTTTTGCCTTTCTTATTATCTTTTTTAACGATGGGGAAGCAGGTTTTCTTGTTATAGTCTCTACCATCGCACTCCATTATCTCGTCATCAACATGAATTGCCAACGACTCCGTGATAGTGGTTTCATATATATAAAAACTTATGTTTTTGGTACATTGGCAGTATATATTATCTCTATCATCACAATGATAGCCGAAGATTTTGCCTGTTCAGGCAATGGTTCGATGATTTTTTTAATTTGCTACTTTTCCACTTTCAGTATGCTAATGCTTGCACCTACTGATTCATCAAAACAATAGTACGGAGTATTTATGAGTAAGGAATATATGAACGATGGTTCATTAAGTGAAAAATGGAAATATCGATTTAATTTTTATAATCAACATGGTTTTCCTGGATTCTGGGGGGCAACACCAGAATATAAAGCAGCATTTAAAGCATTAAAAGTAAGACAACGCTTAACTATTCAAATGAATTTCATTGCTTTCTTCTGTTCCTGGATATATTTATTTGTCCTGGGATTATGGAAAAAAGCAATTATAGTTCTATTACTTGGTATTCTATCTCTATTTGTTGGTGCACTAATTGGCGTTAACATTCTGGGAATTGCCGTAGCAGCCTATGTTGCTGTTAACACGAACAAATGGTTCTATGAGAAAGAAGTAAAAGGGTTAAATACCTGGAGTCTTTGAATAAGAGATGGCTTAGCCAGGCTAAGCCACCGCCTTCTTTTTACAACCAGTTCTTGCGCTTAAAGTACAGATACGGTGCCAGGCCCGCGAGGATCATAAAGATAATCGCTGCCGGGTAGCCGAAGCTCCACTTCAACTCTGGCATAAACTCAAAGTTCATCCCGTAGCTGGAAGCGACCAGCGTTGGCGGCAGGAACACGACGGATACCACCGAGAAGATCTTGATGATGCGGTTCTGCTCGATGTTGATAAAGCCCATCGCCGCCTGCATCAGGAAGTTCACCTTCTGGAACAAGGATTCGTTATGCGGCAGCAGGGATTCGATATCTCGCAGGATTTCACGCGCCTGCTCCAGTTGCCCACCCGGTAAGCGTGCTTTACGCACCAGGAAGTTGAGCGCGCGCTGGGTATCCATCAGACACAGGCGAACTTTCCAGCCGATATCTTCCAATTCTGCCAATGTGGAGAGTGCCTCGTCGTACTCATCGCCCTGACGCCCTTCCATAATCACCCGGCTCAGTTGCTCCAGATCGCTGTAGATGTTTTCAATTTCATCCGCTAACTGTTCGATTTTGGTTTCGAACAGATCCAGCAGCAGCTCGTAAGCGTTACCGTCTACCATCGACTGGCTGCGGGCGCGCATACGATACAGACGGAATGCAGGCAGCTCGCGTTCACGCAGTGTAAACAGACGACCATCGCGGATGGTAAATGCTACAGTAGAGTTACCGGCGTGATCTTCCGCATCTTCAAAGAAGAAGAAGGAGTGAATATGCAGGCCGTCATCGTCTTCAAAGAAACGCGCCGATGCTTCGATGTCTTCCAGTTCCGGGCGGGTTGCCAGGCTCTGGCCAAGTTCAGATTGTACGCGCAGTCGCTCGTCGTCATCCGGTTCGACAAGATCAATCCATACTGCATTTACAAGGGGTTGTGACTCTTCGACTTCCAGCCGGGTCAGTCGGTTATTTTCCAGTTGAAATGCGCTCAGCATGACCGGGACTCCCAATGCTTAAAATATCGGACAGTTCGGTGGGCACACAGAAACAAATTGAGTTTCAGACCATTAAACAGCCTGACTCAGCGCGACGGGAAAATTGAGGTCGCTGACAACCGCTAAGGCTATCAGCAAAAGGGGATAGCCTTAGGAGTTGATCCTGGATGACAGGATAGTGAGCCAGTATCTACTGGGTGTGTCCAAGGCGAATGTCCTCTTAGAGTGATCGTGCGCGCATGTTACGCCAGCAAAATTTTGCCGTCAACACGCAACGGAACACCACAGAACAATAGTTGAACTTCGCGCTTTTTGGTACTCGTCAAGGTCATTAACAGGATAAAAAAATCCCACATCCAGGACCTATAATGGCGCATCGGCTACTCATTGGTAAAGGAATGATCACCTTGAATCTCAAACGGATTTTTCTCGCCCTCACCTTGCTCCCCTTGTGTGCTGTTGCTGCTGATGACTGCGCGTTCTCTGACCCAACGCTGACTGTGCAGGCGTATACCGTTAATCCTCAAACCGAACGGGTGAAAATGTACTGGCAAAAAGCCAATGGCGAAGCGTGGGAAACGTTACATGCTCTGCTGGCGGATATGAATAGTCAGGGGCAAGTTCAGATGGTGATGAACGGCGGCATCTATGATGAAAGCTATGCGCCGCTCGGTTTGTACATCGAAAACGGTCAGCAGAAAGTGGCGTTAAATCTCGCCTCGGGGGAAGGTAATTTCTTTATCCGTCCTGGCAGCGTTTTTTATGTTGCGGGAAATAAAGTCGGCATCGTTCGTCTGGATGCCTTTAAAACCAGTAAAAAGATTCAGTTTGCGGTGCAGTCAGGGCCAATGTTGATGGAAAATGGCGTAATTAATCCGCGCATTCATCCCAACGTCACCTCACGCAAAATCCGTAACGGTGTGGGGATTAATAAACAAGGGAACGCTGTGTTTTTGTTGAGCCAGCAGGCGACAAACTTTTATGATTTTGCCTGTTATGCCAAAGCGAAACTGGACGTCGAGCAGCTGCTGTATCTTGATGGCACGATTTCACATATGTATATGAAAGGCGGGGCAATCCCGTGGCAACGCTATCCTTTTGTCACCATGATTTCCGTCGAGCGGAAAGGTTAAGCATTGTACACTCGAGGAGGCCAGACAAACTGGGGCTGGCTATACAGCTGGAAAATCATCAGATAAATGAAGGGAAACAAAAATGAAAAAAAAGCTCGCGACGTTATTTTTATTAACGTGTCTGGGATCATCGTCCGCTTATGCGGATAACGCTTTGATTTTACAAACGGATTTTAGCCTGAAAGATGGGGCCGTCTCGGCGATGAAAGGCGTCGCTTTCGGCGTTGACCATAATCTTAAAATCTTTGATTTAACCCACGAAATTCCACCGTATAACATCTGGGAAGGTGCTTATCGCCTGTATCAGACTGCCAGTTACTGGCCGCAAGGTTCGGTGTTTGTCAGTGTGGTCGATCCGGGCGTAGGCACTGACCGTAAATCGGTAGTGCTGAAAACCAAAAACGGTCAATACTTCGTTTCACCGGATAACGGTACGCTCACTTTGGTGGCGGAATCGCTGGGTATTGAGAGCGTCCGGCAAATCGATGAAAAAACCAACCGCCTGAAAGGTTCCGAAAAGTCATATACCTTCCATGGTCGCGATGTATATGCCTACACAGGGGCGCGTCTGGCTTCCGGCGCGATTTCCTTTGAGCAGGTGGGGCCTGAGCTTCCGGCAAAAGTTGTCGAACTGCCTTATCAAAAAGCGAAAGCGACAAAAGGTGAAGTGAAGGGCAATATCCCGATTCTCGATATTCAGTACGGTAACGTCTGGAGCAATATCAGCGACGAGTTGTTGAATCAGGCGGGGATCAAACTCAACGATACGTTATGTGTGACCATTTCCGAAGGTTCCGAGAAAAAATACGAAGGGAAAATGCCGTATGTCGCCAGCTTCGGCGATGTGCCGGAAGGCCAGCCGATGGTCTATCTGAACAGCTTGTTGAATGTTTCCGTGGCGCTGAATATGGATAATTTTGCGCAGAAACATCAGGTTGCGTCTGGTGCTGACTGGAATATTGATGTGAAGAAGTGCGCTAAGTAAGGTGCTGATGCCGGATGCGGCGTAAACGCCTTATCCGGCAACGTGATCGTAAATTACACCGTCTCCAGTCGGGCGTAAGCTGCCACCAGCCATTTGATTCCCTGGCCCTGGAATGCCACCTGCAAACGGCTATGCTCGCCGCTGCCTTCCATATTGACGATAGTGCCTTCACCAAACTTAGCGTGGCGCACGCGCTGGCCGAGTTTGTAGCCGCTGTCGTTCTCGACCATCGGCGTACCCATCCGCTGATGGCTAACCGGGCGGCTTACCGTGGCGCGCAGGCGCACCTCTTCCACACACTCTTCCGGCAGCTCGCCGATAAAGCGCGACGGGCGATGGTAAACCTCTTTGCCATACAGACGGCGAGTTTCCGCGTAGGTCAGCGTCAGTTTCTGCATCGCGCGGGTTACGCCAACGTAGGCCAGACGGCGTTCTTCTTCCAGACGTCCGCCTTCATCCAGCGACATCTGGCTTGGGAACATGCCCTCTTCCATACCAACGATAAACACCTGCGGAAACTCCAGACCTTTCGCCGAGTGTAGCGTCATCAACTGCACCGCGTCCTGCCAGGTATCCGCCTGCCCTTCACCTGCTTCCAGTGCCGCATGGGAGAGGAACGCCTGCAGCGGCATTAAATCTTCGTCTTCTTCGTTGTAGCTGAACTGGCGCGTTGCCGTCACCAGCTCCTCTAAGTTTTCGATACGCGTCTGGCCTTTTTCGCCCCTCTCCTGCTCGTACATGGTGCGTAGGCCGGAGTCTTTAATTACCCGGTCAGTCTGTACATGCAGCGGCATATCGGCAGTTTCCTGCGCTAAGGCGTCGATCAGTTCCATAAACCGTTGCAAGGCACTGGCAGCACGCCCGGCGAGGGCTTTTTCCTGCAACAGTTCACGGCACGCCTGCCACAGCGTTAACTGGCGATCGCGCGATGTCTGACGTACCACGTCCAGCGTCCGGTCACCAATACCCCGCGTTGGTGTATTCACCACGCGCTCAAAGGCCGCGTCGTCGTTGCGGTTGGCAATCAGGCGCAGATACGAGAGCGCATCTTTGATTTCCTGGCGTTCGAAGAAGCGCATCCCGCCGTAAATACGGTACGGCATACTCGCCTGCAATAACGCCTCTTCCAGCACGCGCGACTGGGCGTTGCTGCGGTAGAGAATCGCGCACTCGGCAAGCGCCCCGCCGTTGTCCTGCCAGGTCTTGATGCGGTTAACCACAAAACGCGCTTCGTCGAGTTCGTTAAAAGCGCAATAAAGGGAAATCGGCTCACCGTCCGCGCCATCGGTCCACAATTTTTTACCCAAACGCCCGTTGTTGTTTTCAATCAGGGCGTTAGCGGCGCTCAGAATATTGCTGGTAGAGCGGTAGTTCTGCTCCAGACGGATAGTTTCAGCACCGGGGAAATCATTGAGGAAACGCTGAATATTCTCGACCTGCGCCCCGCGCCAGCCGTAGATTGACTGATCGTCATCGCCAACAATCATTACTTTGCCAGTGTCGCCCGCCAGCAGGCGGATCCACGCGTACTGAATGTTGTTGGTATCCTGGAATTCGTCCACCAGGATGTTGGTAAAACGTTCGCGGTAGTGTTGCAGGATATGCGGCTTGTTAAGCCACAACTCGTGAGCGCGCAGCAGCAGCTCGGCAAAGTCCACCAGGCCCGCACGATCGCACGCTTCCTGATACGCCTGATACACCTTCTGCCAGGTCTGCTCCACCGGGTTACCGTAGCTTTGAATATGATGCGGACGCAGGCCTTCATCTTTCTGGCTGTTGATGTACCACATTGCCTGGCGCGGCGGCCACTGCTTCTCGTCGAGGTTCATCGCCTTGATCAAACGCTTAAGCAGGCGCAGCTGGTCTTCACTGTCGAGGATCTGGAAATCCTGCGGCAGGTTGGCGTCCATGTGGTGCGCACGCAGCAGGCGATGCGCCAGCCCGTGGAAGGTTCCGACCCACATGCCGCCCTGGCTGGTGCCCATCAGTTGCCCGATACGATGACGCATTTCCGCCGCCGCTTTGTTGGTAAACGTCACCGCCATAATCGAGTATGGCGAGCAGTTTTCCACGCTCATCAGCCAGGCGATACGATGCACCAGTACGCGCGTCTTACCACTGCCCGCGCCCGCCAGCACCAGAAGGTTGCTGCGTGGCGCGGCCACCGCTTCGCGCTGTTTGTCATTAAGGCTATCGAGCAGGTAAGAAACGTCCATTGGCACCGCCGCGTAAAAATAGGTTGGGCGGAGAAGCGCAACGCCCTCCGCCAAAAAGCTGGGTATATATACAGATTTGCTGATTATATCAGCGAGGTCAGAGATGCCAACCGGGAAATTTCCAGATGCGGGAGTAAACGGCTATCCCAGGTTTGCATCAGACAGCCATTTTCCGGTCTGATCCAACAGGCCTGCATTCCGCTGCGAATTGCCCCGCCCACGTCGGTGGTGAGATCGTCCCCAACATGTAAGATCTCGCCGATCGGCACGTTGAGTTTTTCCGCCGCCAGGAAGTACATATCGCTGAACGGTTTCGAGCGCCCGTGCGGGCCAGCGCGCAGCACAAACTCAAAATAATCCCCCAAACCAAACAGCTCCGGCTGGGCGTTACCGTTGGTGATCGCCACCAGCGGCCATTTCTTCGCCAGCTGTTTTAAGGTGTCGTGGGTTTGCTGCGGGACGTCGATTCGGCTGCGCCATTTGGCAAAGTTGATCATTGCTGCGTGTGCGCCTGCACTGGCTTCTTCGGCACTCAGCCCGGCGTCGAGCATCGCTTGTTCAATCGAACGAAAACGCCAGCGCGTCACGTCGTGATAAATCTCGGGTTCCGCTTCCCGTACCGCCTGGCGCAGGCGTTGCAGATCTTCATTCTGGAAACTGCGCAGCGCCGGATGATAATTTTGCACAAAGATAAGTGCTTCTTGCTCAGTACGTTGGATCACCGGACGGTTATCGTAAAGGGTATCATCCAGGTCAAAGGTGAGCGCCGAGATGCGCCCCAAAGGCCGGTAAAAACGCATTATTTCCCCCGTTTGGCGCGTGGATGCGCCGCATCGTACACCGAGGCAAGGTGTTGAAAATCAAGATGAGTATAGATTTGCGTGGTGGAGAGGTTGGCATGACCCAGCAGCTCCTGCACACCACGAAGATCGCCGCTCGACTCCAGTATATGCGTAGCGAACGAGTGACGTAATTTATGCGGGTGAACGTGGTTATTCAGCCCTTGTTTTATGCCCCATTCGGCAAAGCGTTTCTGCACATTACGCGCGGAGATACGCTTGCCCAGTTTCGACAGAAAAAGCGCGTCGTCTTCGCTACCAAACAGGTCGCGCAAATCAAGCCAGTGCTCAATCCACGCCACAGCGTTGCGACCAATCGGCAGGCGGCGCTCTTTGCTGCCTTTCCCCATCACCCACACTTCGCCGGACTCCAGGTCGAGGTGTTTGATATCCAGCCCCACCAGTTCGGAAAGACGCAGGCCCGCGCCGTACATCACTTCCAGCATTGCCCGGTCGCGCACGGCGAGGGGATCGTTGATATCAATATCCAGCAGCCGATTCATATCGTCGACGTCGATATTCTTCGGCAGATGACGTGGCGCTTTCGGTGCTGAAACACCTTTCGCCGGGTTGGCTTTGAGCTCGTTCTGGCTGACCAGCCAGTCAAAAAAGCTACGTAGCGCAGAGAGGCGTAATGCGAGGCTTGCCGCGCCCAGCCCTTTACGGCGACTGCGTACAGCAAAATTGCGCACCATCGTCACATCACATTGCTGCCAGCTTTGCAGGCCGTTTTCGCTGGCAAAATTGATGATCGCCTCAAGCTGGCGCTGGTAGTTAAGCAGGGTTATCGGGCTAAGCTGACGCTCCACGCTCAGATAACGTAGATAGCGTTCTACATCGGTATGTAAATTGGTCATACGCGTTCAATCCAACGCTCCAGAAGCTCCGGCATCATCAGCGCAATTTCATCAAGTAACTGCGTTCCCTGCCCTTGTTGATAGTGATTAGCATCGCGACTGGTGAACAGCACTACGCCTAAATCAGCATCGCTTCCCAGCATCGACATCGCCACCGATCCCACCGCTTTCGCTTCCGGTAGCACCACCAGCAGCTCCGGTCCGTTAAGCGGCCCCAGATAATGCTGCTCCTGGCCCAGACGCTGAATACGCAGCGGTTCGAAAGCCTGACGGTTTAATGCCAGATGAGTATGGTTCGACGGCGCACCTAAGCGCCAGCGATCCGGAAACAGACGCACACTCGCGCCCGCCAGACCGAGATCGCGCGCCCAGCGGTGAAAGCGCATCAGCATATCGTCGAGACTGCTGGCGGCGGTGAGACTGCGCTGCAGGTAGAGTAGGCGATAAAACAGGCCTTCGTTGGCGATAGCCTGTTCCATCAACAGCGACATGTTCTCTTCCAGAACATGAATATGGTTACGCGCGCGAGCCATATGCCATTCGACCAACGAAACGGTACCGCGTACCGGATGTGGCACACGTATCGCTTCTACTGCGCGCGCATTGCGGATAAAAAACTCAGGATTTTTAATCAGATAATCGACAACCGCCCGGTCATCAAGCTCCGTGAGTGTTTCCTGTAGTTCTTCCCCTGGTTGCTTCATAGATGAATAAATCCGTCGTAAACATGTACTGCCGGACCCGTCATATATAACGGATGACCCGGACCTTTCCAGGCGATATCAAGACGACCACCAGGGAGTTCCACACGTACTTCTTCGGCCAGCAAACCTTGCTGAATCCCTACCGCAACCGCCGCACACGCGCCGCTGCCGCAGGCCTGGGTTTCTCCTGCCCCACGCTCATAAACGCGTAAACGAATATGCTCGCGCTTAACCACTTGCATAAAACCGATATTGGCGCGCTCCGGAAAACGCTCGTGGCTTTCCAGAACAGGCCCCAGTGTTTCTACCGCCGCAGTATCGACATCATCGACCTGAATCACGCAGTGCGGATTTCCCATCGACACCACGCCACATAAGATTGTCTGCTCGGCGGCGCGCATAATATAGGTCTTTTCCGCTTTGTTAGCGCGAAACGGCACAGCGGAAGGCTCGAAGTTGGGCTCGCCCATATTTACGCGGACCAGATCATCATCGGTGACGGTCAGAACCATCCGCCCGTTGCCGGTGCTGACGCGGATATCGCGCTTATTGGTCAGCCCTTTCAGACGCACAAAACGGGCAAAGCAGCGCGCGCCGTTGCCACACTGCGCCACTTCACTGCCATCAGCATTAAAAATGCGATAGTGAAAATCCAGTTCAGGATCATACGGCGGCTCAACCACCAGCAACTGGTCAAACCCTACCCCCAGGTGCCGATCCGCCAGGCGACGAATCAGTTCCGGTGAAAAAAAGACATTCTGCGTTACCGCGTCGACGACCATAAAATCGTTGCCAAGGCCATGCATTTTCGAGAACTGCATCATTTACTCCAATCACGCGGGTACAGAAACTGACTTTTAGTAATTCACCTGGGATGGACCATCGCCAGTGGCGCGGTCGTTTTTATCCGGCACCGTGGATTGCGTTTGCGTCTCAACCGGTTTGGTCGGCGGCGGTGCGTTTTTATCTGCAGGCGGGAAATAGAGCGGACCTTTCAGACCGCAGCCCGTCAGGCTGAAGAGAGTAAGTAATACAGTGAGTGCCTTAAACACGTTTTTCATTATGGATTGCCTGTAAAGTTCATCGCTTTCTGCTTTCTATCATCGCAGGAGAAGGCGTAAAAGCAAGCGTTTAGCGACTCTTTATGAAGTCTGAAAAGTGAGGAAATGCTGCGAGTATAACGCTTACTCGTAGGGATTTATGTTTTGCTGGTGGTTTCGTGATCGGCACCTCGCGCCAGGATGGCTTTATGCACTATCGCAATGTGGTTTGTTTGTTGGCTTGTTCGTTGTTTTTATCGTCGGCATGGAGCTTTTAAAAGATTTGCGCACCATGCAATTTCGTTGTCTGACCTTAGTCGCCAGTGACATACAACTTTGCCAACCAGGTGATAAGAGGGAATAAAATCTGATGGGGCTATTTACCCGACTGGAAAAATTTGACCAAAAGCTTACGCGCGGTTATGCCCGCTGGGGACGCTGGGTATGGCGGACGTTAATTGTCTTTCCGATACTGGTCGTGTTGTGGAATATAGGACAGGCAGTATGGGGAGGACCAAGAGGTGGAGTGATTCTGGAAATCCACAGTGAAATTGACCGTCCGATACTGGGATTCAGTGTTAACGGCATGGCGGGCGCGAATGCTTTTGCGAATGGTGGTGGTTCAATCACCTGTTGCGGTGATGTCAGTGGGGATACGGCAGAGGTTATCTGGACATTAGATATGACTCACGAGCAATATCTTAAAGGGATGCGTCTGGAGAAACGTAACAAGACTTTGCCTCTCCCAAAAAGAGAATGGGGAGAAAATTATCTGCACGTGCATTTTATGCCTGGCGATAAAGTGTTGCTGGGGTGGAGTAAAGATTCTTTTTCTCCGTATGAAGATCTTCACAACGGGGGGTACAAGACCCGCGTTCGGCAGGATGTGAAAGATAAACTTTATGGCACAGGAAAAATGAATTGATAGATTTCTATAAAAATCACGTTCGGCAGAAAGCGTAATAATGTGGGGAATGTTAGATACCGGTGGTGGGACCTGAGTACAACACGCGAAAGGCAATAAAGTAGGTAACGGTGGGCAGAGTCGCATGTTGACACCCTTCCCGGCGTCAATCCGGCACATTTTAACGTGATCAGTCACACCATGGCGCAGTACCTCGTATTTATATCGTGAATGAAAACCTCAAGTTTACCCCAGCAACTATCAGAAAATAGCGATGACCTTTATGGATTCTGAAAAGTGACGATTTGCTGCGAAAGTTACGCTTACGTGCGGAGATTTATGTTCTGCTGGTAGTTTCGTGATCGGCACCTCGCGCCAGGATGGCTTTATGCACTATCGCAATGTGGTTTGTTTGTTGTCTTGTTCGTTGTTTTTATCGTCGGCATGGGGATGCCGGCTTGATGAGCCGGAACATAATATTTACCAGAAACAGGGGAAAGGCGTGGTGTACCTGCGCCCTTATGAAAAGACCAATATTTCGCTACCGCAGATTAACTACAAGCGTCTGCGTCTGTTACCGAATTTGTTAATTGACCCAACAAAACTGGAGGATTGGGAAACGGTGCCCCCGGCTACCGATCTCACGACAGACGTTGTCTACAACGGCGCAAACGCAACTTTTCCCCATTACTCTTACTATAGCGATGGTCGCGCTATTCTCTACGCTGGCGAGATTGTGCAAAACCCTCCAGGCACACCGCCAGTCGATATCTCGTCATTTCAGGCATGGGGTGATTTTGCCGCAGATAAGCACAGCCTCTATTACGAAGGCAAACGCACCGATAGCAACCAGCAACTAAACCGCCAAACGTTGCGTCAGGTAGAATTTAACCCGCAATGGAAACCAGACTGGCTAGGTTTGATTCTCCGTGACAAGCATTATCTTTACGCAAATGGTCAGCGCCTTGATGATCCCGACACCTTTACGGTACTGGCACAAAAGTCATGGGATCAGCGAGGAAAGTTTTCTACCGCGTTTAATCCCTGTGTGGCTACCCCATTTGGCCCTTGGGATATCCTGGCTCGTACACGGACCAAAATCCTGATCAACGGCGAACAACTGGATGCCGACCCGAACACCTTTTCCGTCGTACGCTGGATGCCCGGCTCACTCTTGACCTGGCGTGATAAAAACGGGCTACAGCGTAAAGTCCTCGACAAGGAAAATCTGGCGTGGGATGAGGATTTAACAAAGCACTGTCTGGATTTTTCTCTGCTGGAAAAGAAAGTGTTCTGGCGTAAAGGGCCTGCTTGTAAACAGGAAGAGTTACCCGGACTCGATCCTGAACAGTTCCACCCCATCAGTGATGCTGTCGCCCAGTATCAGGACTCGCTTTATACCATCATCGAAACAGAGTCTGGTGACCGCAAGCTGGAGATCGTAAAACTCGATGATCCCAATCTTATTATCAACAAACGTTTCAACGCCGGGAAACACCACGGCTATTTACTTACGCGTGCCGAAGGGTGGCCATACCATTCCGGTTTACACGTGTTTGAATCTGACGGACCGCTGATCTTACTGGATAACCGCTCTCCGGATGAACGCGAAGCCCATCTTAATGACCATCCCTTTATGCGCAGATGGTATGCCCGCGATAACCGCTACGTTTACAGCTTTGATGGCGCGCAGCTCTGGCGATACCGCACCGCGGATCCGAAACAAGTTCGCTTAATCTGGAAGGAACAACATTCGGGATATGGCTATGGCGTAAATTACAAAACGGGATATCTGGACGGAAAAATTACCGATGACGGCGAATTTATTCCTGCCCCGCGCAATGAGGCGACAAAATGAAGGGTCAAATAATCACAGTTGCACTCATCCTGTTGGGGCACACATTTCTGACACCTCCTGTACAGGCCATAGGGTTCGACTATTACAACGATCACGGTGTCATGTCTTACGGTAAAGGTAATTGGGTGGATAAGAAAATCATTGCCCAATTTCCGAAGATGAACAGGACCGATTTGCGCCTTGTGACAAATATATCCGGGGAGCGGGAGTTGGTGGAAGGCTATATACCTTCCGATGAAATAAGCATAGAAAATGAGGAATATCACTGGGTGACAGACGGCCGCGTTATTCTCTGGCGTGGCAAAATCGTTAGCAATCCACCGGGAACACCCACTGTCGATATTGCCAGCTTTCAGGCTATGGGCCGCTTCGCGGTCGATAAATATAGCCTCTATTTTGACGGACAGCGTACCGAAAGTAATAGCGGCGCGTCACGTGTTGATCTGGCGACACTAAAAGCTATCGAAGGTAACTCTACCACGCTGGTGGATAGTAAAAATCTCTACTTGTCCGGTAGACGTCAGGGGAGCAGCAGTGATGTTACTGTATTAGAAAAAAGATGGTGGGGTATTAATCCACGTCTTATGAGTGTAAACAGAAATTTGTATTCCAATGATCTGCTTATCCGCAGTGGGCAGAATATTTATTTAAATGGCGTTCGCCTTGCGGCGGATGCAGATTCATTTGAAATAATTCGCTGGATACCTCATTCACTGCTGGTTTTTCGCGACAATAAGGGTCTGCATCGTTATCCCTTTGGTCAATTATCTGGCAAAGCGATACCCGTAGATGATGACGTCTCTTTTGAAGTAGGGGAAAGTCGCGTTCGCTGGCGTAAACAGCTCACGCCCGACCGTCAGTGGAGCAAGTGGATAGACCTACCGGGTATTGAACCTGAACAATTTCATCTGATTACTGGCAATATTGCGCAGTATAAAGATCGGCTGTATGTAACAAAATTATCGGCATTTGGTGAAGACCAGCTTGAGATAATCCCGCTGGATACGCCAGACCTGGTCATTGAACGCTCATTTAATAGCGGTAAACAGCATGCTTATTTTATCCGCCCATTACGGTCAAAGAGTGTGCAAATTATTCCAGTTAACGGTCCGCTAACTAAAAACGATCGCTTCGCTTATGACGATCGCAATGTTTATACATGGACCGATACAGAGGTAAGGATTACGCCATCCCCCTGCCCGGCTAAAACACGCGTCAGAGAAGAGAATGTGCGTGAAATTCATAACAGAGACATTATTATTCCGGTGACGGATGAATCATGCCGGAACGCAGCAGCAAAGGTGCAACCTTTGAAGCCCTGACCCCATGCCGCTATACTGCCGCCATCACTTAAAAACAGGATACAACAATGAACGACAGTGAATTTCATCGCCTGGCTGACCAACTGTGGCTGACCATTGAAGAGCATCTGGACGACTGGGATGGCGACAGCGATATCGACTGCGAAATCAACGGTGGCGTGCTGACCATTACCTTTGAAAACGGCAGCAAAATCATTATTAATCGTCAGGAACCGCTGCACCAGGTATGGCTGGCAACCAAACAGGGCGGCTACCATTTTGACCTGAAAGGCGATGAGTGGATTTGCGACCGTAGCGGTGAAACCTTCTGGGATTTGCTGGAACAGGCGGCAACGCAGCAGGCGGGTGAAACAGTCAGTTTCCGCTAAAATTGCATGCCGGATAAGCCTCGCTTTCCGGCACGCTCATCACGAAAAATACTGCTGTAATAGCGGCGTGTCGTGATCCTGATTGGCAGGCGGCATGTTACCGATAGATTTGGTGCGGAACGGAATCACCTGTTCACGACCATCAACCTTCACAATCTGATAGAACTGCGGCAGGTTGAAGTTGATGAAGCTTGAGCCGTAGGTGAAGCGGTCGTGCGATGACGAGTAGAAGCGACTGACATCACGCACCAACTCCTCTTTGCTACCTTCGCAGTGGTGATACACCTCAACCCGGTTGCTTTCGTCGAGAATGTAGATATTAAAGCCATTTTCATCCTGCGTTTCTTCGAAGAAGAACTGGATGATCCCTTCACTAGCAAAGCCGTCCACCACCGCCGGTAATTTGACGTGATTGGTTTCAACCTGCACTGACAGGCCGTGCAGTTTGTTATGCGAAATAGCGCCATAAAACTCGATGGCGTTCTCCAGTTTCTGTACCGATACATTCAGGCGTTCGAAGAACAAGCCCCAGGTTTGACCAGAAACGCGCAGCGCCTTGAAGCGCCCAGTTTCCTGGCGGGTGCTGGAAAGACGCAGTTCAATACACTCAGAAACCAGTTGCTGCACGCGAGTACGGATTAAACCGCGCAGATGCTGGCTGTAGCAGAAGACTTCCACGCTATCTGGCGGTGCGGCGTCCTGATGCATTTTGCCGAGAATGGTTTTCAGGGCTTCAATCATCGACTGCTCACCGTTGAAGTGCAGCGTACGCACTTCGTTCCAGGAGTTGCGGTACAGCAGGTCAACACTACCTACCAGGCAATTTTGATTCTCGCCAAAGCTGAAGACATCCAGCTTACGGAAATCAAAATGCACCACCTGATTGCGGAAGGCTGCCGTCGGGTCATATTCCAGGTTAACGATAATCGCCAGATGGCGGATCTCACACGGGCTGTAGAGCGCCTTCGGTGTCGGTGCAGGTAAGCGCAGCGGGAAATGGTGCGACACGTCGGCGACCATCTCCTGCAACTTCGGCAAGTCGACAACGCCGTTGCCTTTAATGTACAAACGGGTGCGCGAGGTCAGCAGGCCGTTAAACCATGCCCACGCCACCAGCTTATTCAGGTAACGGTTATATTCCAGCGGCTGATGGCTGATGATCGACTCAATATTTGGCGCGCGGTTATACAGATACCAACCTGAACGGTTAGCACGGCCCGGCGGTACATAAATAAAGGTCAGATTCGGTTCCGAGAGATCAGGTGAAATCTGCGGGTTTACCAGCGTCACTTTACCCGGTAATGCTTCAAACGCGGCATACAGTTTACGCGTCAGCACACCGATATCCTGCGGGCTGGCGGAGACGCTAAGGTTATTGCGGCGCGCAAAGCGGATCAGATTACGGTAGCTCTGCATCATTGCGTCGAGCAGCTCGTTGTGCGCCTCACGCACCTGATCTATCTTCCAGTTAGCGCGGTTATCGAGCATTGCCAGACGAGCATCGTCCCATTCCCACTCTTTCACCAACTGGCTTAACACTTCACGACGCCAGCCTACGCAGGCGCGTTCACGGCTGAGTTTTTCGCACACTTTTAAATAGAAGCAGCGGCGTACTAAATCCAGACGGGTGAAATCTTCAATCGCCGTCAGGTACTCAGTAACACGCTCCAGCATCATGCAGTACGGATCGAGGCCAAACGACACAATCTCGCCGTCGTGCAAACGCTGTTTGATATCTTTCGCCAGCAGGCGTGGATTCGGATATTCCCAGGAATAGGCTTCCAGCAGCAGTGTCTTCAGCACCGCTTTGTACGGGGAATCGATACTTTTGTAGAGTTGCCAAAGGCTGGCACCAAAGTACTCTTCAGCGGAAAGCGAGCTTAAGCCGCCGAGATCCAGCCATTCATTTGGCGTCAGCACGCCCTGCGCGTAGAGCGTCATTACGTAGTCATCGTAATGCTCTTCTTCGTCGCAAGGCACCATATTCCACAGAATACGCTTACCGGCGAGACGCACGGCGGTACGGTAAAATTCATCAAGTAGCAGTATATGCTGGGTGGAGCCGCAATCTTCGCCCCCCAGACTGCCACTCTCGTTGTGGCGGAAACGGTTTTCATCAATCAGGAAGAAGCTAACTTCCACCCCCAGTGAGGCGGCCCAGCTTTCCAGCAGGCTACATTTACGTTGTAGTAATTGGCGCTCTTCGCTATCGAGCCAGGATTGATGACAGACCCAGATATCCAGGTCAGAGGAACAACTTTGCCCTACGGACGAAGTACTGCCCATCGTGTATACACCAGTAATCGGAAGCTCGCCTTTCGGCGGGTCCTGTACTGACATTCCACGATACAGTTCAAGTTCGTTCAGGTAGTGGCGTTGGGTTTCATCAGGCGTGTAAAGGCAAATGCCTTTGGGAACGTTACCATCAAGGTAACCCGGCATTAGCGGATGGTGATAGTGCAACAATGTCGGCAGCAGACTGTAAACCTGTTGGAATGCAGGCCCCATGGCAGCAAGCGCGCGATCCACGCGCAATTGATTTATGGCATCCAGTCTCTGTTTCAGAGTCTCAATATAGAGGTACAAGACGTATCGCCTGATTTGCTACCCGTCATGTCTGTGATTCCGGCAACATCAACGGAAACACGCGGCATTCGGGATATTTCGTATGTCAAAGGTAACTGTTACCACTTTCCGCGCCTGGTTTTTTTAGTTTCACGACGAAAAAATGGTCTAAAACGTGATCAATTTAACACCTTGCTGATTGACCGTAAAGAAAGATGCGCTACATACAAGTGTAGCACCGTTTATTCTCTGTAAATTCCTTATTACGACGGCTTGAAACGCCTGTCAGGATTCCATTTACGTTTTGCATTAACGTCAACGTTTCACCACAACACTGACATCGCTCCAGCAAGGATGTTAGGATGGACCACGGATGATAATGACGGTAACAAGCATGTTAGACAATGTTTTAAGAATTGCCACACGCCAAAGCCCACTTGCACTCTGGCAGGCACACTATGTCAAAGACAAGTTGATGGCGAGCCATCCGGGATTAGTCGTTGAACTAGTACCGATGGTGACGCGCGGCGATGTAATTCTTGATACGCCGCTGGCGAAAGTAGGCGGAAAAGGCTTATTTGTTAAAGAGCTGGAAGTCGCGCTCCTGGAAAACCGCGCCGATATCGCCGTACATTCGATGAAAGATGTGCCGGTTGAATTCCCGCAAGGTCTGGGGCTGGTCACCATTTGCGAACGCGAGGATCCGCGTGATGCCTTTGTGTCCAATAATTATGACAGTCTGGATGCATTACCGGCTGGCAGTATCGTCGGGACTTCCAGCTTACGTCGCCAGTGCCAACTGGCGGAACGCCGCCCGGACCTGATTATCCGCTCTCTGCGTGGGAACGTTGGAACACGCCTTAGCAAGCTGGATAACGGCGAATACGATGCCATTATTCTTGCCGTGGCTGGATTAAAACGTTTAGGGCTGGAGTCCCGCATTCGCGCTGCGCTGCCCCCTGAAATTTCTCTTCCGGCAGTCGGACAAGGTGCCGTAGGTATTGAATGCCGCCTTGATGATACGCGTACCCGCGAGCTTCTTGCCGCGCTTAATCACCATGAAACCGCGCTACGCGTCACCGCTGAACGTGCGATGAATACCCGTCTGGAAGGGGGTTGTCAGGTGCCGATTGGCAGCTATGCCGAACTTGTCGACGGCAAAATCTGGTTGCGTGCGCTGGTCGGTGCGCCGGACGGTTCGCAGATTATTCGTGGTGAACGCCGCGGTGCGCCGCAGGATGCCGAGCAAATGGGGATTTCACTGGCGGAAGAGCTACTGAATAACGGCGCACGGGAGATTCTCGCTGAAGTCTATAACGGAGACGCGCCAGCATGAGTATCCTGGTCACCCGCCCATCTCCAGCTGGAGAAGAGTTAGTGAGCCGTCTGCGCACACTGGGGCAGGTGGCCTGGCATTTTCCGCTGATAGAGTTTTCCCCGGGTCGGCAATTGCCACAACTTGCCGACCAGCTATCAGCACTTGGTGAAGGCGATCTATTGTTTGCCCTTTCGCAACACGCCGTTGCTTTTGCCCAATCACAACTGCATCAGCAAGCCCTTAAATGGCCATCACTTGCTGGTTATTTCGCCATCGGCCGCACCACTGCGCTGGCGCTGCATACCGTGAGCGGACACCAGGTTCGTTATCCGCAGGATCGGGAAATCAGTGAAGTCTTGCTACAATTACCGGAATTACAAAGTATTGCGGGCAAACGTGCGCTGATATTACGTGGCAACGGCGGTCGTGAGCTGATTGGAGAAACTCTGACGGCACGCGGTGCTGAAGTCACTTTTTGTGAATGTTATCAAAGGTGCGCCATTCATTATGACGGTGCAGAAGAGGCGATGCGTTGGCAATCCCGCGAGGTGACGACCGTCGTTGTTACCAGCGGTGAAATGTTGCATCAACTCTGGTCATTGATCCCACAATGGTATCGTGAGCACTGGTTACTACGCTGTCGGCTTTTGGTCGTCAGTGAGCGTTTGGCGAAACTCGCCCGGGAACTGGGCTGGAATGACATTAAGGTCGCCGATAACGCTGACAACGATGCGCTATTACGGGCATTACAATAACTCTCATAACAGGAAGCCATAATGACGGAACAAGAAAAAACCTCCGCCGTGGTTGAAGATACCAGGGAGGCCGTGGACACCACGCCACAACCTGTCGTTGCAGAAAAGAAGAGTAAGAACAGTACCGCTCTGATTCTCAGTGCGGTGGCTATCGCCATTGCTCTGGCAGCAGGCGTCGGTTTGTATGGCTGGGGTAAACAACAGGCCGTCAGTCAGACTGCCACCAGCGATGCCCTGGCGAGCCAACTCACAGCACTGCAAAAAGCCCAGGAAAGCCAAAAAGCGGAGCTGGAAGGCATTATTAAGCAACAGGCTGTACAGTTAGAGCAGGCGAATCGACAGCAAGAAACGCTGGCCAAAAAGCTGGATGAAGTTCAACAAAAGGTCGCCACTATTTCAGGTAGTGACGCCAAAACCTGGCTTCTGGCACAGGCGGACTTTCTGGTAAAACTTGCCGGACGTAAACTCTGGAGCGATCAGGACGTCACCACCGCAGCAGCGTTACTGAAAAGCGCTGATGCCAGCCTGGCAGATATGAATGACCCCAGCCTGATTGCTGTTCGTCGGGCAATTACCGATGATATCGCCAGCCTTTCTGCGGTATCACAGGTGGATTATGACGGTATTATCCTCAAGTTGAATCAGCTCTCTAATCAAGTGGATAACCTGCGTCTGGCCGACAATGATAGCGACGGTTCGCCAATGGATTCCGATGGTGAAGAGCTTTCCAGCTCCATCAGCGAATGGCGCATCAATCTGCAAAAAAGCTGGCAGAATTTTATGGACAACTTCATTACGATTCGCCGTCGTGATGATACTGCCGTACCGCTGTTAGCGCCGAATCAGGATATCTATCTGCGCGAAAATATTCGTTCCCGTCTGCTGGTCGCCGCACAAGCTGTGCCGCGTCATCAGGAAGAGACGTACCGCCAGGCGCTGGAGAACGTCTCCACCTGGGTTCGTGCTTATTACGATACTGAAGATGCCACCACCAAAGCGTTTCTCGACGAGGTGGACCAGTTAAGCCAGCAAAATATCTCGATGGATCTCCCGGAAACCCTGCAAAGCCAGGCGATGCTGGAAAAACTGATGCAGACTCGCGTGCGTAACCTACTGGCACAACCGGCAGCAGGGGCAACGGAAGCTAAACCTGCACCTGCACCGCAAGCTGATGCCCCGGCAGCCGCGCCGCAAGGAGAATAACCATGCTAAAAGTGTTATTGCTCTTTGTGTTGCTGATTGCGGGGATCGTGGTCGGCCCGATGATTGCCGGTCATCAGGGTTACGTACTGATCCAGACCGACAACTACAATATCGAAACCAGCGTGACTGGCCTGGCGATCATTTTGATTCTGGCGATGGTCGTGCTGTTTGCCATTGAGTGGCTACTGCGGCGGATCTTCCGCACCGGCGCGCACACCCGGGGTTGGTTTATCGGACGTAAGCGTCGCCGCGCACGTAAGCAGACAGAACAAGCGCTGCTAAAACTGGCGGAAGGCGATTATCAGCAAGTTGAAAAGCTGATGTCAAAAAATGCCGATCACGCTGAACAGCCGGTGGTGAACTACCTGCTGGCTGCCGAAGCCGCACAGCAACGAGGGGATGAAGCGCGCGCCAATCAGCATCTGGAACGCGCAGCGGAACTGGCGGGTAACGACACCATTCCGGTGGAAATCGCCCGCGTTCGCCTGCAACTGGCGCGTAATGAAAACCATGCTGCACGCCACGGCGTGGATAAGTTACTCGAAGTCACACCACGCCATCCGGAAGTGCTGCGTCTGGCGGAACAAGCGTATATCCGTACCGGCGCGTGGAGTTCACTGCTGGACATCATCCCGTCAATGGCGAAAGCCCACGTTGGTGATGAAGAACATCGCGCAATGCTCGAACAACAGGCATGGATTGGCCTGATGAATCAGGCGCGGGCCGATGACGGCAGCGAAGGTTTACGTAACTGGTGGAAAAACCAAAGCCGGAAAACGCGTCATCAGGTGGCTTTGCAGGTGGCAATGGCGGAACATCTTATTGAGTGTGACGATCATGATACTGCCCAGCAAATTATCATCGACGGCCTGAAACGCCAGTATGATGATCGCCTACTGCTGCCGATCCCACGACTGAAAACCAACAATCCGGAACAGCTTGAAAAAGTGCTACGCCAGCAAATCAAAAACGTCGGCGATCGCCCGCTGTTGTGGAGCACGCTGGGTCAGTCACTGATGAAGCACGGCGAATGGCAGGAAGCATCCCTCGCCTTCCGCGCGGCACTGAAACAACGCCCGGACGCCTACGATTACGCATGGCTTGCCGACGCGCTGGACAGACTGCACAAACCGGAAGAAGCCGCATCGATGCGCCGCGACGGCTTGATGTTGACGTTGCAGAACAATCCACCGCAATAGTTCTTTCTAACCCGGAGGCAAGCACCTCCGGGGCCTTTCTGATACATAAAAAAACGCCTGCTCTTATTACGGAGCAGGCGTTAAAACAGGTCTGTATGACAACAAGTGGGTGCTTCACTCAACGTTGTGTCCATGGTGTCTGATGAGGCATAAGCGACATCTGTCAGTGGACGATAAGCACCGTAAACGGCTCTGCGTCATTCCTAAGTTTATGAGGCACTAAGGCGAACATAAGAGATGGAATGAGCATCTACCCAATTATTATGCCACACAGGCCCGGGAAATAACATCCTTTAATACTTGTTATGAGACAATTCTGCAATCCAGGTTTCTTTCGTTCGCAATAATTACCTGAGAAAATATCATCCAGAACCTTACTCTCTTTAATTATAAATACTGTGAATTGTTAAAAATATTCAATAACCAATATATATTAATTACACTTCTAATCAAAAACAGCATCAATAATCAACACCATACAATAAACCTGCCTTACATATGCCCCGCACCAAGGGTAGGATTGAAAACGCTCTCCTGATCTTTCGATTCATCCTCATGGCAAATAAATAATATATTTTCATCATAATTATTTATAACCCCATTTTATCAGGGAGAGGGACCTCAATTATCAATGCTTAATTATGTCATCCATTTAATGACATGAAACCGGAGCGTTTTGCATGGAAATTTCGTTTTCACCCAAACTACTGGTGGTCGCAGTCGCCACCGCTATTCCTTTGCTGGCCAGTGCTGCAGATACCCCGTCAACCGCTACCGCGCGCGAAGGCTATGCCGGGTATGATCACCCTAACCAGTACCTGGTTAAACCTGCAACCACCATTGCCGATAATATGATGCCTGTGATGCAGCATCCGGCACAGGATAAAGAAACTCAGCAGAAGCTGGCGGAATTAGAGAAAAAGAGCGGTAAGAAACCGAATGTGGTTGTTTTCTTACTGGATGACGTGGGCTGGATGGATATCGGCTTTAATGGCGGTGGCGTAGCGGTAGGAAACCCAACGCCAGATATTGACGCCGTTGCCAGCCAGGGGCTGATTTTAACCTCTGCGTATTCTCAACCGAGTTCTTCCCCTACCCGCGCCACCATTCTCACCGGGCAATACTCCATCCACCACGGCATTCTAATGCCGCCGATGTACGGGCAACCAGGCGGGCTGCAAGGGTTAACCACCCTGCCGCAATTGCTGCACGACCAAGGTTACGTCACCCAGGCTATCGGGAAATGGCACATGGGGGAAAACAAAGAGTCGCAGCCGCAGAACGTCGGCTTTGATGATTTCCGTGGCTTCAACTCAGTGTCCGATATGTATACCGAATGGCGCGATGTTCACGTCAACCCGGAAGTCTCCCTGAGTCCGGACCGTTCTGAATACATCAAGCAATTACCATTTAGCAAAGATGATGTTCATGCTGTACGCGGCGGAGAACAGGAGGCCATTGCTGACATTACGCCGAAATATATGGAAGATCTGGATCAGCGCTGGATGGAATATGGCGTTAAGTTCCTCGACAAGATGGCGAAGAGCGATAAGCCTTTCTTCTTATATTACGGTACGCGCGGCTGCCACTTCGATAACTACCCGAACGCCAAATATGCGGGAAGTTCTCCGGCACGCACCTCGTATGGTGATTGCATGGTAGAGATGAACGATGTATTCGCTAATCTGTATAAAGCACTGGAGAAAAACGGTCAGCTGGATAATACGCTTATTGTCTTCACCTCCGATAACGGTCCGGAAGCCGAAGTGCCTCCGCACGGCCGCACACCGTTCCGTGGTGCGAAAGGATCTACCTGGGAAGGCGGCGTTCGCGTTCCGACTTTCGTGTACTGGAAAGGCATGATCCAACCGCGTAAATCTGACGGTATTGTTGATCTGGCAGATCTCTTCCCAACAGCACTGGATCTGGCGGGGCATCCTGGGGCGAAAGTGGCGAATTTAGTGCCGAAAACCACCTTTATCGATGGTGTAGACCAGACATCTTTCTTCCTGGGAACAAACGGCCAGTCTAACCGTAAGGCCGAGCACTACTTCCTCAACGGCAAACTCTCTGCTGTACGTATGGATGAGTTCAAATACCATGTGCTGATTCAGCAGCCATACGCTTATACCCAGAGCGGGTATCAGGGTGGGTTCACCGGCACAGTAATGCAAACGGCCGGATCGTCGGTGTTTAACCTCTACACCGATCCACAGGAAAGCGACTCTATCGGCGTGCGCCATATTCCGATGGGTGTACCGCTACAGACCGAAATGCACGCGTATATGGAGATCCTGAAGAAATATCCTCCACGCGCGCAGATTAAATCTGATTAAGCCGGCGATATCGCTACATCGGGCCACACAGACCTTGCCGGATGCGGCGTGAACGCCTTATCCGGCCTACAAGCCTTGCAAATTCAATAAATTGTAACGTTCTGTAGGCCGGATAAGATGCGGTCAGCATCGCATCCGGCAATCAACCGCAGGCGGCCGCCGATTTCTACTTATTCACCACCAGCAAATGTGCCTGCATAATGTCGCTGGCCGGGCGACCGTGCGCCAGCAAATCAGCCATTGCTTTAAGATATGGCGGTAGATGGCGGAAATAACGCTGATATCCGGCACACAAATAATTCAGCCCCGGCTTGCCGCTGGCATCGAGCATAAAGCGGTGTTTCGGGCAGCCTCCCCAGCACGCTTTTAACACGTTACAACTGCGACACTGCGTCGGTAACTGCTTAAATTTATCTTCACCAAACACCTGCTGTTGCGGGGAATCGATCATTTCTGCAATTGTTTGCTGAAGCATATTCCCCAGCCGATATTGCGGATAAACATAGTGATCGCAGGCGTAAACGTCGCCGTTGTGCTCAACAATCACCGAGCGCCCACAGGTTGGCTGATGATGGCAAACCGCACCCGGCGCACCGACAAAATTGGCAAACGCCCATTCGATATTCATCACGAAAATCTTGCCGACGTCGCGTTTGATCCAGTGGTCGAATATCGCCACCAGAAACTCACCAAACTCATCGGGGCGCACCGACCATTCCGTCAGTTCGCCCTGAATATCGCCGGGAGCATATAGTTTCAGTCCATCGCGGGTAGCTATTTCATCAGCCAGACGCTCCACTACCGGAATAAACTGGATGAACTCCACGCCCGCATCACGCAGAAAATCATAGACCTGCAAAGGTTGTAACGCGCTGGTGCGGTTAACGCAGACCAGCACGTTATAGTCGACATGATGCTTTTGCAGCAGCGTCAGGACACGCATCACCAGCTTATGCGTGGGTCTGCCGCTTTTGGTCACGCGATATTGATTGTGGATCTCAGCCGGACCATCCAGCGACAGGCCAACAAGGAAATGATGCTCTGCGAGAAACGCGCACCATTCATCATCCAGCAGCACGCCGTTGGTCTGGAAGCTGTTACTGACCTGCCTTCCCGCACCATATTTTGCCTGCAGCGCCACGGCACGGCGGTAAAACTCCAGCCCCAACAGCGTTGGCTCACCGCCCTGCCAGGTAAAAGCGACTTCGTTTTGCGGTTCGCTGGCGGCAATATAGTGACGGATATACGCTTCCAGCGTGTCATCGTCCATATGCGTGACTGGCTTTTCGCGATAAAGGGATTGTTTTTCGAGATAAAAACAGTAGTCACAGTTCAGATTACAATCGGAACCGCTCGGTTTCGCCATCACGTGAAACGCACGCGTTGGAACCTGTTGCAGCATGGTCGCTCCTTGCCTGAAGTCATCCTTCAATACGTTAAGGGCGAAATCATACCGTGGGGCAATGAGTTACCACGGGCGTTTATTGCGAAGGGAGAGTGACGAAATGCACAGAAAACAAAAAACCCCGCCGAAGCGGGGTTCAAAATTGGTCGGCGAGAGAGGATTCGAACCTCCGACCCACTGGTCCCAAACCAGTTGCGCTACCAAGCTGCGCTACTCGCCGAAATACTGCTTTTTGAATTTTTAGTTCAATTCTTTAAAGTCGTGGTGCGAGGGGGGGGACTTGAACCCCCACGTCCGTAAGAACACTAACACCTGAAGCTAGCGCGTCTACCAATTCCGCCACCTTCGCATTGTCACAACTTCTAATAATGGGGTGGCTAATGGGATTCGAACCCACGACAACTGGAATCACAATCCAGGGCTCTACCAACTGAGCTATAGCCACCACTACAAATCTTGTTACGCGGTATTACTACCACCGCAGCTCAAGCGCCGGGACTAAATGGCGCGCCCGACAGGATTCGAACCTGAGACCTCTGCCTCCGGAGGGCAGCGCTCTATCCAGCTGAGCTACGGGCGCTTAGCGCCGTTGCGGGGGTGGATAATACGGACTTCCCACCCCTCTGTCTAGTCCCTTTTTAAATAAAATGCGCGTTTGGTTACGGTTTGCGCGCTTTGCTGATTATTTCTCCAGTTTATGCGCTTTACCGTGGCGATTAAGGCCAAAAACTTTATAAATCGCCGTCACCGCCAGCATGAAGATGATGCCGACAAACAGCGACATACGGGTATCTTCATTAAAGTACATACCGATCAAAACGCAAATCAGGAATGCCATTGTTACGTAGTTAGCCCACGGGAACAGGATTGAGCGGAACGGATGGCTGGCAATCGCCGCTTTGTGTGCACGACGAAAACGCAGCTGGCTTATCAAAATCACAAACCACGGCACCGTGCCCGGAAGCACGCTGGCGCTGTAGACGTAGACAAATACGCGCTGTGGGTTAGGGATGATATAGTTCAGGCATGAGCCAATTAGCAGGATAGCAATAGATACCGCCACTCCTGCAACCGGCACACCGTGACGGGAAACTTTCGCCATCACCGCCGGTAACTGACGGTTTTTCGCCAGCGCGTAGAGCATACGTCCGCAACTGTACATGCCGCTGTTACAGCCAGAGAGCGCAGCCGTCAGCACCACAAAGTTGATAATGCCCGCCGCTGCGGTAATACCGATTTTGGCAAAAGTAAGTACAAACGGGCTGCCGTTGCTACCTATTTCATTCCACGGGAAGATGGTGACGATAACGAAAATCGCGCCTACGTAGAAAATCAGGATTCGCCACAGCACCTTGCCTACGGCACTGCGCAGCGTCACCTGCGGATTCTTCGCTTCACCAGCGGTGATGCCAATCAGCTCCACACCCTGGTAGGACGCCACCACAATACACAGAGCGGTCAGGAACCCTTTCCAGCCACCCGCAAAGAAACCGCCATGCTCTGTGAGATTGCTAAAACCAATCGACTGCCCACCATTGCCAAAGCCAAAGAAAATCACGCCCAGGCCAATGACAATCATCACGATAATCGTGGTGACTTTGATCATCGCGAACCAGAACTCGATTTCACCGTACAACCGCACCGCTGCCAGATTCGCCAGTGCCACCAGCGCCACCGCGATCAATGCGGGTATCCACTGCGCCATCTCCGGGAACCAGAACTGGACATAAACGCCAATGGCGGTGATTTCTGAGATCCCCACAGCCATCCACATAAACCAGTAAGACCAGGCAGTGAGATAGCCAAAGAACGGGCTCATGTAACGATGCGCATAAACGGCGAACGAACCGGTAACCGGTTCGAGGAACAACATTTCGCCCATTGAACGCATGATGAAAAAGACGAACAGCCCGGCGATGATATAGGCCAACAATACGGATGGCCCGGCCCATTTCAGGGTACTGGCGGCCCCCATAAACAGGCCGACGCCAATGGTGCCCCCCAGGGCGATGAGTTCGATATGTCGAGCTTCCAGCCCACGCTGTAGCTCTGGTTTGTTATCTGCCATAAATCCTCGTGTTGTGTTTGCATGCTTTCCGGTGTTACCGGTTATCGTTATGGGTACATCGAGTGTTGCGAATGTTTTCGTAATTCAGGAGAAATGGCAAATAAAGCATTAAAAAATTTGAATGCTTTGTGTAATAAAAAGACAGGCAGGCGACGAAGTGACCACTCCGTCGCTTTACAGAGAGAGGAAAATCAGAGATCGCCGGTGTAATGCCAGCGTAAATAACGCAGCAAACGAAGCTGGCGCTTAATGCGACTCGGCTGCGAAAGCAGTCTATAAAGCCACTCCAGTCCCAGCGTTTGCCAGATTTTCGGCGCGCGTTTTACGTGACCGGTGAAAACATCATAAGTCCCGCCAACGCCCATATACAGCGCATCTGGATGCACCAGGCGGCAGTCGCGCATGAAGATCTCCTGCTTTGGTGACCCCATTGCGACAGTGACGATTTGCGCACCACTGGCGTGAATACGCTCAAACAGCGCCTGACGCTGCTCAGGCTTGAAATAACCGTCCTGGCTGCCAACGATATTCACATTCCACTGGTCGCGCAGTTTAGCTTCGGTCTGCGCCAGCACATCAGGTTTACCGCCCACAAGAAATACCGGCGTCCCTTCCTTGCCAGCGCGCGCCATTACTTCTTCCCAGAGATCGGCACCGGCAACGCGGGAAACCTGTGCCTGCGGGTACTTTTTACGCACCGACCGCACAACGCTAATGCCATCGGCATATTTAAATTCGGCAGCGTTAATTAACTCCCTGACCTCGGCGTTATCTTCAATGGTCAGCATTTTTTCGGCATTAATGGCAACCAGCGTTCCCTGCTTAAGCTGCCCGTCAGCGAACAGATAATCGAGGGCATGCTGCATATCACGCCAACCGATCAACTGTAAGCCACGCAGCGTATAGGTCGGTGCCGTGGTGTTGTTATTCATTGTTATCCTTCAACCTGCGTCCGGAGCGATGATTTTATTCGTTTATGAACGAGTCCGGCGCTATCAAAAAGCCAGTACAGCAGTTTTGCAATCATCAGGCTTGCGCCGAAGACCACGATAAAAAAGACGACACGCGAGACAAACGAATCCAACCCTTCGCGCGCCAGCACGATCATATTGAAGATCGCCCCGAAGCAGAAACTGTGGAGAATCGCAGCCTTATAGCGATTAGTTTCGCGGTTGCCCAGCTCATACAACCAGTCGAACCACTTGATGATCAGACCAACCACAATCGCCCCAAGCGGGATGAACAACGCACCGCCCATAACAACCAGTGAGCCTATAAGCGTAGGCGAGATCGCCAGTCCGGAGTGGTTATTCAGCACTTCCCAGGTAAAGTAGTTGGCGGAGTTCAGCACCATACTCGGACGCCCCGGCCACAGCCAGGAAGGGATAAAGACATAGAAATCGCGGACAATTGGAGCCAGGCCCTGGAAGTCAATGTTGTCGTAGTTCTGCAACAGCAGCGCCAGATTCTCCCACGGCGAGAAGGTGTCGCGGGTGAGATAGAGAAACGTATAGAACGCCTCATCGCCGCTGACGCTCATTCCATAGCGTTTTAGCGCCAGCCAGAACATGCCAACAATCCCCAGCACGCCCGCCGCCGCCAGCATCCACAACGAAATCCAGCCGCGAATAATGCCGATAAACAGGAAGATAGCGAACGCGATAATGATATTGGCGCGAGTGCCGCCGACAATCATGTAAGTCAGCAAACCAAAGGCGACCGTGCTGACGAGGAAAAACAGCCACGCTTTACTGTCCTGGCGCAGAAAGTAGACCACTAACATTGCCGGGATGAAAAAGTAAAAGAAACGCTTTAACGCCACGCCAGAGACTTCGCTGGAGAAGATCTGGCTGTAGGAGTTAAGCCGGAACAGCAAAAAACCGTTATGCATGAAAAAGATGCCAACGCTCACCAGCGCGATACCCATCAGAATCACCCACGTGAGATTGGTTTCCACGCGGTTCATGGTAAACACAGGACGGCGCGGTGCATCAGCAACGCGTTTGCGTAAGCGTGTTTTGTAAGTGACGTAGTAAACTGCGTAAAATCCCCCCGCAGAAAGTAACGCCTGCAACAAGATCTCTGGCGGCGCAACACCAACATCAAAGCGAAACACCAGCAAGCTGGTCAGCGGGAAGCCGAAGAAAAAGGTCAGCAAAAACAGCAATGAAAAGAAGACATTGAAGTTAAAGCGCACGCGGCGAAACTCAAACCATGTCAGCGTGGCGATAAACAGCGTGCAGAGCAGCCAGACAACAAACAGGCCGCTGAATTGCAGCAGGCTCATGCGACCTCCCCGGAGGCAATAGCCAACGCCCGCTGCCAGCCTTGCAGATAGTTCGGGCTAAAGAAGGCAATGGTGTTTTTATCCACCGACGTCAGCTGGCGCTGCGCTTCACGCACAATATCTTCGTTGAGATCGTCAGTGGTAAACAGCACCGGCAAATGCTGTTCTGTCATATCCTGCCAGAACGGATTTTCCCGGTTAAGCACACAAGGAATGCCCGCCTGAATCAGTAAGCACAGCGTACCAATGCCCTGCTGGCGGGCAAAAATAAAGTAGCCGAGATCGCACTGGCGAAGTAGCGCCAGATAGGTGTCAAATTCCAGTTTTTCGCTCAGAACTTGCAGATTTTCTTCGCTGAATAACTCGAGCCCCGCCTGACGAACTTCGTCGATATACGCTTCGTTATTAGGCGGATAGCCCATCGGTACAACCACTTTTACCGTATCACCAAACTGCTGATGAACAGCGCGCAAGGCGGCGATATGCTCATTGCTGCGATCGCCGGAGTTCCCTACCAAAATGGTCATTTTCCCTTCACGTTGCCGATCGTTCGCCATTGTATTGAGAGAAGGGTCCATCCGGGTTGGGAAGTAAATCAGTTCGCCCCGCACCTTTGGATGCGTTTTGGCAAAAAAGCTCAAGTCTCCCCGAGTGGCAAACACACAGCCCACTCGCTTTTGTGCCAGTCGGCGCAGAGGATAAAAGAGTTTATATTTCAATCCACTGGAAACTTCATAGAGATCTGCCCCCCAGATATGCCAGTAAAACTGGCTGGGCTTGATTCCGCCACTAAGCAGCGCCAGCCACAGCTTGGGATTGAACTGGCCGTGGAAGAAAAACCGTTGCTGGCGGTTAGCTTTCGCTTTAGCGATAACGGCTTCTGCCAGTGATTTTTTCCCAGGGAAAAATTGCACAGAAAGCGCCGGACAACTATCACTTAAGCCGTCGTCCTTGCCAGCAACCATAAACTCGCGCGCGTGCTCGCTCGTCGCGGCCAGCGCGTCATTGAAAAACCGCAGAACGGTTTGGTTATGGTGAGGGATATCCGATCCCAGTACGTGAATCAGTACAGTCATGCCCGCCTACGCCAGAGTAAAAACACGCCACAACAAAGAGAGAAATAGACGATATAGGTTGCCATGTAGGCCTGCGCCGCGCCCAGGGCGCCATGCACGGGGATCAACCAGTGGGCAAATACCATCAATAAAGTGAACTGGCTGACTTCCGCCAGAATATAAAAACGCAGCGACGCTTTGGCGATCACTAAATAACCAAAGACATAAGCGCCCACTTTCAACACATCGCCGACCAACTGCCAGGCAAAGAGATCCCGCATGGCGGTAAATTTATTCGACAACAGTAACCAGATGGCAAAATCACGCAGTAGCCAGACGGTGAAACTCGCTGCCGCCACGGCCGGTAAAACAAATTTCAGCGACTTCACCACTTCCCGGGTGATATCGCGCTTTTCCGTTAGCCGCGACAACGTGGGCAGTAAATACACGCTAAAGGAAGCAGTAATAAATTGCAGGTAGGCATCGGAAATACTGCTCACCCCTTGCCAGATCCCCACGTCATCCCAGCTATACTGCGCCGCCAACAGTTTACGCATCATGATGTACGCAACGGGCAAGGTCACCGACGTAATCAACGCCATGAGTGTAAATTTGCTCAACTGCCCTGCCAGACCGTTATCCCAGCTGGGTTTTAGATAGCTTAACGGGATAGCGCCACGCTTAATTAACATGACGGCGGCAGGCATTACCACCAGCGCGGGAATCAACGCCAGACCAAGCAACGCGCCTTCATAACCGCCAAAACGGTAACTGACATAATAAGCGATAACGCCAATCAGGCTGCCGACAATCAGCGATAACGCATTACCCGCGGCATCGCGAAAGCCTTTCATCAACGCCAGCAACAGGTTGCCCCAGGCGATCCCCATTTGCACTAGCGCCACTAAACGCACCAGCCCTTGATAGTCGTTATTACCAAATAATCCCTGGCTGATTGGCGCAGCTGCCAGCACAAAGACCAGCGCCATCAGCGTGGAGAAGCCAAGCACCATCGCAGATGAAGTGCCGACCACACGGCGCAGCTGCTGCGGATTATCGTGGTACTGGGCAACGTATTTGGTTACGCCATTAAAGATGCCCGCCCCGGCAAGCACACCGAGCACGGTTATCAACTGGCGGAAATTTGCCGCCAACCCTAGTCCTGCAGGACCAAATGACACCGCCAGTAATTTACCAACCAGTAACCCAGCGCCAATCTTGACCAGTGTACTGGCCGCCGTCCACAAGGACGCTTTTGCCAGCGACATATCAGGAGAAGTAGTTCAACAAGGTCGCAATTACCGTGCGCTGATTGACGGACGACAGGTTGTAGAACAGCGGCAGGCGCAGCAGGCGCTCGCTCTCTTTGGTGGTGTAGCGATCTTCACCGTGAAACTCACCAAAGCGTTCACCCGCAGGGCTTGCATGCAGCGGAATGTAATGGAACACCGCCATGATTTCCGCTTCCTTCAGGAAGCTAATCAACGCGCTCCGGTCATCAATATCCCGCAGCTTGATGTAGAACATATGCGCGTTCTGCACGCAGTCATCCGGAATCGACGGCAGCTCGATACGCCCGGCTTCCGCCAGAGGTGCTAACGCATCGAAGTAGTTTTGCCACAGCGCCAGACGTTGCTGGTTGATGCGTTCGGCTGCTTCCAGTTGCGCCCACAGATACGCAGCTTGCAGATCGGACATCAAATAGCTGGAGCCGATATCGCGCCAGGTATATTTATCAACCTGACCACGGAAGAACTGGCTGCGGTTAGTCCCTTTTTCGCGAATGATCTCGGCACGTTCAATCAACGCTTTATCGTTAATCAGCGTCGCCCCGCCTTCACCACCCGCCGTGTAATTTTTGGTTTCATGGAAGCTAAAGCAGCCAATATGGCCAATGGTTCCCAGCGCACGCCCTTTGTAAGTGGACATCACGCCCTGAGCGGCATCTTCCACCACAAACAGGTTATGCTTTTTCGCCAACGCCATAATGGTGTCCATTTCACAGGCCACGCCCGCGTAATGGACCGGAACGATAACGCGTGTTTTGTCGGTGATCGCCGCTTCAATCAGCGTCTCGTCGATGTTCATGGTGTCCGGGCGAACATCAACAAAAACGATTGTTGCTCCACGTAGCACAAAGGCATTGGCGGTGGAGACAAAGGTGTAGCTCGGCATGATCACTTCATCGCCAGGCTGGATATCGAGCAGCAGCGCCGCCATCTCCAGCGAAGCGGTGCAGGACGGCGTCAGTAACACTTTGGCGCTGCCAAAACGTTGCTCCAGCCACTGCTGGCAGCGACGGGTAAAACCGCCATCACCACACAGTTTGCCGCTACCCATTGCCGACTGCATATAGTCGAGTTCGGTTCCCACCACCGGCGGTGCGTTAAATGGAATCATGTGATCACCTGTATAACCAGTACGCGGTGCTTTCTACATTCGCACCACTTTGTATGTATCGTTTAAGCGCGGCGGTGTTGCCCATCTGGGTCGCCACCCGCAATGTTGTTTTACCGCGAGCATACGCCCAGTTTAGCGCTGCTTGCATCAGGTGTGCACCTGCTCCGCGTCCTGCCAGTAAACCAATGCGCGCGTCAGTGGAATTCAACTCTCGCAGAGAAACATAGCCGCGAATCTCGCCGGAAGCCGCGCGTAAAACCAGGCATTGATGATCAAAGGTGCCGCGCACGGCATTTTCAATCCACTGCGCATAAAAGCGACCGCTGGCGTCAGGCGCATACCACGGCGCACGAAAACGGCTTTGCGCGAATGCTTCACGGGCTAACTGGCGTAGTACTGGAATATCTGATTCTTGAGCCACTTCCGCATGGCTTTCACTGACGTTGATCACGGGAAGAGCCAAATCCACTTCCCCTTCTACCAGTGAGAATCCCAGCTGTTGCAGAGCATCCAGTTCATCGGTATTGGATGCGGCAATTTTGGCCTGCACCCGTGACCACGGCGCCAAAACGTCTGGTGTCAGGAGCGGTGCATCAGGACTAATGCGCACGATGGCGCTGTTAACGCCAAAGAAGGCGTTTTCCCAGGTTAGTGATTCAATACTGGCGTGGACGGGCATTCTAATCTCCCTCAACACAGTCTTTTACTGTAATCAGTATCAGCGCCAGACTCCTTTGGTATCCACCACATACTGCTGCTGAACATCATCGCCGCTAATGGCTTTAAACTGGCTGTGATCTACCAGCATCACCAGCACATCTGCCATCGCCAGCGCCTCGTCAAGCTGCGCCAGCATGCAAAGCCCAGTCAGTTTTTTCGGCAACTGGTGAATGTTAGGCTCAACAACCAGCGTTTCGCCGCTGTGCCACTGGGCGATCAGTTCAGCGATTTCCATCGCCGGGCTTTCGCGCAGATCATCAATATTCGGTTTAAACGCCAGACCAAAGCAGGCAATTTTCAGTTCACCGGCGCGTTTATCAGTGGCAGCCAGACAATCAGCGACCGCCGCTTTCACCTGATCGATAACCCAGAAAGGCTTGTGATCGTTCACTTCGCGCGCGGTACGGATAAGCTGCGCCTGCTGCGGGTTCTGTGCCACGATAAACCACGGATCAACAGCGATACAGTGACCGCCCACGCCCGGACCAGGCTGGAGAATATTGACTCGTGGATGGCGATTCGCCAGACGAATCAGTTCCCAGACGTTAATTCCTTGCTCGGCACAAATCAGCGACAATTCGTTAGCAAAAGCAATATTCACGTCGCGAAAGCTGTTTTCTGTGAGCTTACACATTTCCGCCGTCCGCGAGTTAGTGACGACACACTCACCTTCGAGGAAAATTTTGTACAGTTCGCTGGCGCGCGCCGAGCAAACTGGCGTCATGCCGCCAATGACGCGATCGTTTTTAATCAGCTCGACCATCACCTGGCCCGGCAACACGCGTTCCGGGCAATAAGCAATATTGACGTCCGCCTGCTCGCCCACCTGCTGCGGGAAAGTCAGGTCCGGACGCATCTCTGCTAACCATTCTGCCATCTTCTCGGTTGAGCCCACTGGCGAGGTGGATTCAAGGATCACCAACGCACCTTTTTTCAGCACCGGCGCAATGGAGCGGGCAGCCGATTCGACGTAGGCCATATCCGGCTCATGATCGCCTTTAAATGGCGTTGGGACAGCAATCAGCCAGGCATCAGCCTCAACCGGCGTCGTGCTCGCTCGTAAAAAACCACCTTCTACGGCCGTTTTTACCACGCTCGCCAAATCAGGTTCGACGATATGGATTTCGCCACGATTGATGGTATCAACCGCTTGTTGGTTGATATCGACACCAATAACCTGTTTTTGCCGAGAGGCAAACGCAGCCGCCGTTGGCAGCCCGATATAACCTAGTCCGATAACAGAAATGGTCGCAAAACTCATAGTGATATCCGATTATTTTTTAACGCTTCCAAAATGCGAGAGCATGCCTGACCATCACCATACGGGTTATGGGCGCGGCTCATAGTTTGATATTCATCTTCGTCTTCTAAAAGACGCGTCACTTCCTCGACGATCCGTTGCTTATCCGTCCCCACCAGACGTACCGTACCTGCGGTCACCGCTTCTGGGCGTTCGGTGGTATCGCGCATCACCAGCACCGGTTTACCCAGAGAAGGTGCTTCTTCCTGAATGCCGCCAGAGTCAGTCAAAATCAACCAGGCGTGGTTCATCAACCAGACAAACGGTAAATACTCCTGGGGATCAATCAAAATGACATTTTTCACATGCCCCAGAATGCGATTGACCGGCTCTCTGACATTCGGGTTAAGGTGTACCGGATAAACAATCTGGATGTCCTGATGAGTGGTAGCGATTTCAGCCAGCGCATGGCAGATTTCTTCAAAACCACGACCAAAGCTCTCACGCCTGTGACCGGTCACCAGAATCATCTTTTTATCGGGGTCGATAAACGGGTAATTTGCCGCCAGTTCTGAACGCAGCGTATCGCTGCTCATTACCTGGTCGCGCACCCACAGCAGCGCATCAATTACTGTATTACCGGTAATAAATATTCGGCTGTCAGCGACGTTTTCACGCAGCAAATTTTGCCGGGAAGTTTCAGTTGGTGAGAAATGGTACATCGCCAGATGCCCGGTCAATGTACGGTTAGCCTCTTCCGGCCACGGCGAATAGAGATCGCCCGTGCGCAGTCCGGCCTCAACGTGACCAACAGGAATTCGCTGATAAAACGCTGCCAAGCTGGTTGCCAGTGTGGTGGTAGTATCACCGTGAACCAGCACAACGTCTGGTTTGAACTCGGCAAGAATAGGTTTTAGTCCTTCCAGAATCCGACAGGTTATCTCTGTCAGGCCCTGTCCTGGCTGCATTATGTTGAGATCGTAGTCAGGTACAATGGAAAAGAGTTTCAGCACCTGATCGAGCATCTCCCGATGCTGCGCAGTGACGCAAACTTTAGCCTCAAAAAAAGGATCTTTTGCCAACGCATGCACCAACGGCGCCATCTTGATGGCTTCCGGGCGCGTACCAAATACAGTCAGTACTTTCACATCGATTCTCTTCGAATAAGCGGCGAGCGCCTTTGCGCTCACCACAGCTGTGTTGCTATTTCGAGCAACGGCGGGTTAATGCGACACCAGCCCCGATCAGCCCCCCGACAATGCCCCACATAATCATCAGGAAGGCACGACGTGGGCTATCGCGTTTTACCGGTTCTTCCGGTGTACGCAAATAGCGATAGGTCTGAAAACGCGGATCCAGGGTTGGACCAACATTAAGGGTGTTTAACATGGCCCGATTCTGATCATAGTCGAGATCAAAGGCTGGGCCGACAGCCTGTAAATTTTCGAGTCGCGCCTGGAGCATCGGGCGCCCCAACAGGAACATTTCTGAATCAGGTAATTCCTCGGCTGGCACGTCTGTCGCACTGCGAGAAATATTGTGTTGCTCGGCGATTTTAAGTGCCTGTTCAATACTGTTCATCCGGCGGTCGTAGATGGACTTAGCCACTTCTTCCTGACGCTTCACCTGAGCTTTCATCTGAATAGTGCGCGCCGCCCATGCGCCTTTCAGCTCATCATTCAGATGGCTGGCTGCACGCTGGCTGGCAAAAGCAACATATTGACGAAGCAGGTTATTAGCATCGGGGGCAGTTTCGGCAACCAGCTTAACGCTGTCATTGACCGCACGGGCGAAATCACCAGGAATAAACAGGATGTTGTTGATCATTTCATCCAGCAGAGCCGCATCGGCTTTACTGTTACCGACCATCCGCTGTTTGTAATAGTCAGTCTGCAACCAGAAATCGCGGCGGGTATCCCACGATGCCAGTTGCATAACAAACTCTTTATAGGCTTCATCCATAACCGATGGTTGGTCGGCAGGGGCCATATTTGAACGAACATCCAGGTTACGCAAAAATTGCTGCTGCGAGTAGTACCCGCCCAGCATATTCACGGTTGGACGATCGGTAATCGCCGTCGCACTCCACTCCTGACGCGCAAAAAAGTATACGCCAACGCGATTAAGGCAAACACCAGCCCCATGCCAATAATCCACAGCTTCCCAGCCCACAAGGTACGAAACAACCCACGAATATCCAGTTCATTTTCAGCGTCTTCGGCTGGTTTCCCAGGCATTGGTTGCGTCATTACATCCTCATTTTATTTGGTTAAATTAGGGCTGCCATCACGGTTTCTGCGCAGTCGACGTTTCACGCGTTTGATGAAGCGAGCAACCTTCCAGGCACGCTTAATGCAATAGCCATAGAGGAAGAATGCTAGCAAAAAGAGCACCAGCATGACCCATTCCGGGACAAAATGAGAATATTCTGCCAGTACGCCAATAGAAGCGAGTAGCGCTGCAGCAAGGGTAATCAACACAAACGCCTGACGAGAAGTAAATCCAGCGCGCATGATCAAATGATGAATGTGCTGTCGGTCAGGTGAGAATGGACTCATGCCTTTACGCAAACGACGATACATAATCGCCACCATGTCCATCAGCGGGATAGCAATGATCCATAAGGCGGTAACCGGGCTGATTGGATGTGTGGCTCCCTGGGTAGTTTCCAACAGGATCCAGATAACAGTAAAACCAATCAGCGTACTACCGGCATCGCCCATAAAGACTTTGTAGCGACGCCCCAGAATACCAAGGTTTAGCATGATATAAGGCAGGATGGCGGCGATCATGGCAAAGCACCAGATAGCGAGGCTGGTTTGCCCGTCGAACCACAAAATCATACCGATTGCCGCAAACGAGACACAGGATAACCCGCCCAGCAAGCCATCAATACCATCGACCATGTTGAAGGCATTAATCGCCGCCCAGACAGCAAACAGCGTCAGAAAGTAACCAAACGGTCCGAGCACCATCTCCCAGGAGCCAAAGATATAACCCAAACTACTGAGATAAAGTTTGCCGAACACCATCATAACAATGCCAACAGCTGCCTGTATGGTGGCACGGATTTTTACGCTGATATCAAAACGATCATCCAGCGCGCCAATGAACACAAGCACACCGGCACAAACGAGATAGAGAGCTGCATGCGGAATATAGTAATCGACGATTCCGAACGTGAAGCAAATCCCTGCGTAAACCGAAATACCCCCAACGAGCGGTATCAATCCCTGGTGACGTTTGCGGAAGTTAGGTTTATCCACTAAACCGACTTTTTTTGCCACCTTGCGGGCAAAAAACAGAAAACAGTGTCGTGAATAAAAAAATACTGATGAGATCAGTACTCACTGTCAGTAAATTCACAATGCATGCTCTCAGAGAAAATTATTAGCTGAAGTATACCCACGAAGACCTTTATTCAGAAGGGAAACTACTTTCTGAATCTCTCAGAAGCGAGCAAAAATCAACCAATTGATATGTAAATCGCATAAAACACCCGCAAAAACCAGGAATTTTCACACCATCACAGGTATACCGCTAAGATTACAGATATAAAAGCAAAACGCCACGTAAACACGTGGCGTTTTGCTGTAACACTAACTTATGAGCGTTTCATCATCTCGAAGAAATCATCATTGGTCTTGGTCATCGCAAGCTTATTAATGAGGAATTCCATTGCGTCGATTTCGCCCATCGGGTGAATGATTTTGCGCAGGATCCACATTTTCTGCAGCTCTTCCTGAGTGGTAAGCAACTCTTCTTTACGAGTACCAGAACGGTTGTAGTCGATTGCCGGGAAGACGCGTTTTTCAGCGATTTTACGAGAAAGGTGCAGTTCCATGTTACCTGTACCTTTAAACTCTTCGTAGATAACTTCGTCCATTTTGGAGCCGGTATCGATTAGCGCCGTTGCAATGATGGTCAGGCTACCGCCCTCTTCCACATTACGTGCTGCACCGAAGAAGCGTTTCGGACGATGCAGGGCGTTGGCGTCCACACCACCGGTCAACACTTTACCGGAAGCCGGTACGACGGTGTTGTAGGCACGAGCCAGACGAGTGATGGAGTCGAGCAGAATAATAACGTCTTTCTTATGCTCAACCAGGCGTTTTGCCTTCTCGATCACCATTTCCGCAACCTGAACGTGGCGAGATGCTGGTTCGTCGAAGGTAGAAGCCACAACTTCACCTTTAACCAGACGCTGCATCTCGGTCACTTCTTCCGGGCGTTCGTCAATCAGCAGAACCATCAGTACGCAGTCTGGATGGTTGTAAGCGATGCTCTGAGCAATGTTCTGCAGCAGCATGGTTTTACCCGCTTTTGGCGGTGCCACAATCAGACCACGTTGCCCACGACCGATAGGCGATGCCAGATCCAGTACGCGTGCGGTTAAATCTTCGGTAGAACCGTTACCACGTTCCATACGCAGACGAGAGTTTGCGTGCAGCGGCGTTAAGTTCTCAAAGAGGATTTTGTTACGGGCGTTTTCTGGTTTGTCGAAGTTAACTTCGTTAACCTTCAGCAGCGCAAAATAGCGTTCACCTTCTTTCGGCGGGCGAATCTTACCAGAGATGGTATCACCAGTGCGGAGGTTGAAACGGCGGATTTGGCTAGGAGAAACGTAGATGTCATCAGGGCCGGCGAGGTAGGAGCTGTCTGCGGAACGGAGGAAACCAAATCCATCCTGCAATATCTCCAGTACGCCATCACCAAAGATATCTTCGCCACTCTTTGCGTGCTGCTTCAGGATGGCAAAAATAATGTCCTGCTTACGCATACGAGCCAGGTTTTCCAGCCCCATATTTTCGCCGAGAGTGATCAGCTCAGAAACCGGCGTATTCTTTAATTCGGTAAGATTCATAGTGGTGTGAGTTCTTAAACTTGGGGTAAATCTCGAACTTAATGTTGTGAATGGTATGGCAGGATCATCCATGCCTGTTTACGGTCATCAACTCATGTCTTTTCGCTGTCTGGTCACAGGAGAGTACGCAGAACTGAAACGACAAGACGGATTGAGTGACGAGCCAGAAATCTGTTCACTTCGCATTTAAGAAAAACAGGAAGCGTTGGATATTACAAGATTCAAACTTAATAAGGTATGTTTAATACGAAGTCAACATTAAGTTAGCATGACTCACGCCGGGCGTCCAGTTTTTAGCGACGGGGCACCCGAACATGAAATTCCCTTACGCCAGGTTAGCGTCGAGGAACTCTTTCAACTGACCTTTAGACAGTGCGCCCACTTTGGTTGCGGCCAATTCGCCGTTTTTGAACAGCAGCAGAGTCGGGATACCACGGATGCCATATTTCGGCGCAGTGCCGGGGTTTTGATCGATGTTCAGTTTTGCAACAGTCAGTTTGCCCTGATATTCGTCAGCGATTTCATCCAGAATCGGGGCGATCATTTTGCACGGACCGCACCACTCTGCCCAGAAATCAACGAGGATCGCCCCGTCCGCTTTGAGTACATCCGTGTCAAAACTGTCGTCAGTCAGGTGAATAATTTTATCGCTCATATATAACTCCACAGGAATAAGCCTGGCGTGTTGGTTTCGTTGTTGGTGTAACATTAACCAACTAAAGGTTGACTTTATTTCACCGGATACGCTTTCGTAAAGCAATAGTAAGCTGATATTCTACCACACTATGAGCAAAACACATTTAACAGAACAGAAGTTTTCCGACTTCGCCCTGCATCCGAAAGTTGTAGAAGCCCTTGAAAAAAAAGGGTTTCATAACTGTACGCCCATTCAGGCACTGGCCCTTCCGCTAACGCTGGTGGGTCGTGACGTAGCCGGGCAGGCGCAAACCGGTACCGGAAAAACGATGGCGTTTCTTACGTCAACGTTTCATTATCTTCTCTCTCATCCCGCGATTGCCGATCGCAAGGTGAATCAACCGCGTGCCTTAATTATGGCACCGACGCGTGAACTTGCCGTGCAGATCCACGCCGATGCGGAACCACTGGCGCAAGCTACTGGCCTGAAATTGGGTCTGGCTTACGGTGGCGACGGCTACGACAAACAGCTGAAAGTGCTGGAAAGCGGCGTTGACATTTTGATTGGCACCACGGGTCGTTTGATCGACTACGCCAAACAGAACCACATCAACCTCGGCGCCATTCAGGTAGTGGTGCTGGACGAAGCCGATCGCATGTACGATCTGGGCTTTATTAAAGATATCCGCTGGCTGTTCCGCCGTATGCCGCCTGCAAACCAGCGCCTCAACATGCTGTTCTCCGCCACGCTTTCGTACCGGGTACGTGAACTGGCGTTCGAGCAGATGAACAATGCCGAATATATTGAAGTGGAACCGGAACAGAAAACGGGCCACCGCATTAAAGAAGAACTTTTCTACCCTTCTAACGAAGAAAAGATGCGTTTATTGCAAACGCTGATCGAAGAAGAGTGGCCAGACAGAGCGATTATTTTCGCCAACACCAAACATCGTTGTGAAGAGATCTGGGGTCACCTTGCGGCAGATGGTCATCGTGTTGGCCTGTTAACGGGTGATGTAGCGCAGAAAAAAAACGTCTGCGTATTCTTGATGAATTTACCCGTGGTGATTTGGATATTCTGGTTGCCACCGATGTTGCCGCGCGTGGCCTGCATATCCCGGCTGTGACGCACGTCTTTAACTACGATTTACCCGATGACTGTGAAGATTACGTTCACCGTATTGGTCGTACAGGTCGCGCTGGCGCAAGTGGTCATTCCATCAGCCTGGCATGTGAAGAGTATGCATTGAATTTGCCTGCTATTGAGACCTATATTGGTCACTCAATTCCGGTAAGCAAATACAATCCGGACGCATTGATGACCGATCTGCCAAAACCGCTGCGCCTCACGCGCCCGCGTACAGGCAATGGTCCGCGTCGTACTGGCGCTCCGCGTAATCGTCGTCGTTCAGGTTAAATAAAAAATGTCATACTCAAAATCATTCAAACTGTATCAAGATGGCAAGAGAATGAATCCCGACGAGCTTACTGTAGTAAGTGATTCGGGTGAAAGAACGCAGCCAACGCAGAGACAGATTGAAGGATGAAGAGTATGGGTTCCACCTCGTCGCTTTATGCCGCTATTGATCTCGGTTCGAATAGTTTTCATATGCTGGTTGTGCGCGAGGTGGCTGGCAGTATCCAGACGCTGACGCGAATTAAACGCAAAGTGCGTCTGGCTGCTGGCCTGAACAGCGAAAATGCCCTTTCTAATGAAGCAATGGAGCGCGGCTGGCAATGCCTGCGTCTGTTTGCTGAACGTTTGCAAGATATCCCTCCCTCGCAAATTCGCGTTGTCGCCACGGCGACGTTACGTCTTGCCGTCAATGCTGGTGATTTCATCGCAAAAGCGCAGGAAATCCTTGGCTGTCCGGTACAGGTCATTAGCGGTGAAGAGGAAGCACGCCTGATTTATCAGGGCGTTGCTCACACCACTGGCGGTGCAGATCAGCGCCTGGTGGTAGATATCGGCGGCGCCAGTACTGAACTGGTAACCGGCACCGGCGCACAAACGACGTCCTTGTTCAGCCTGTCTATGGGCTGCGTTACCTGGCTTGAGCGCTATTTTGCCGATCGTAATCTGGGGCAAGAAAACTTTGTCGCAGCCGAACAAGCCGCGCGCGAAGTGCTACGTCCTGTTGCCGATGAATTGCGCTATCACGGCTGGAAGGTGTGCGTTGGTGCTTCCGGCACCGTGCAGGCTTTGCAGGAAATCATGATGGCGCAGGGTATGGATGAACGCATTACCCTGGCGAAATTGCAGCAACTGAAACAGCGCGCTATTCACTGTGGCAGGCTGGAAGAGCTGGAAATCGAAGGGCTGACGCTGGAACGCGCGTTAGTATTCCCAAGTGGTCTGGCGATCCTGATAGCCATTTTTACCGAGCTGAATATCCAGTGTATGACGCTGGCCGGCGGCGCACTGCGTGAAGGACTGGTTTACGGCATGTTACATCTGGCGGTCGAGCAGGATATTCGCAGCCGAACACTGCGTAATATTCAACGTCGCTTTATGATTGATACCGATCAAGCACAGCGTGTGGCTAAACTCGCCGCTAACTTGTTCGATCAGGTCGAAAATACCTGGCATCTTGAAGCGATTAGCCGCGATTTACTGATCAGCGCCTGTCAGCTTCATGAAATTGGCCTTAGCGTTGATTTCAAACAAGCGCCGCAACATGCCGCTTATCTGGTGCGTAACCTGGATCTTCCTGGTTTTACCCCCGCGCAGAAAAAGCTGCTGGCGACGTTATTACTCAACCAGACGAATCCGGTCGATCTCTCATCGCTGCATCAGCAAAATGCCGTACCGCCGCGCGTCGCAGAACAACTCTGTCGTTTACTGCGCCTCGCCATCATTTTTGCCAGCCGTCGTCGTGATGATTTAGTACCAGATATTAAATTACAGGCCGATCATGAGCAGTTGACCTTAACGCTGCCACAAGGTTGGCTGACCCAGCACCCGCTGGGTACAGAGGTTATCGATCAGGAAAGCCAGTGGCAGAGCTATGTCCACTGGCCGCTGGAAGTGCATTAACGTGCAAGGTGCTGGATGCGATGCTGACGCATCTTTCCGGCTTCCCCAGGGAGTGATTATTTCCCTCGTTTTGCCGCCATCATCGCTTTCAGATTCGCCAGATGGCTTTGCCCTTTCTGCATCCGTTCTTCGGCGCTGACCACTTTACGCTCTTGTTCCCAAATCAGATCATCCTGCGGCAGCTCCAGCAAAAAGCGGCTCGGCTCCGGGCGCACCAGTTCGCCGTACTGACGGCGTTCTTTACACAGCGTAAAGGTCAATTCCTTCTGGGCGCGGGTGATGCCGACATAGGCCAGCCGCCGCTCCTCATCGATATTGTCTTCATCGATGCTGCTCTGGTGCGGCAAAAATCCTTCTTCCATACCGACCATGTAGACATAGGGAAACTCCAGCCCTTTCGACGCGTGCAGAGTCATCAGTTGCACCTGATCCAGCTCTTCCTCGCTTTCCCCCCGCTCCATCATGTCGCGCAGAGTAAAGCGCGTCACCACCTGGGTTAACGTCATCGGCTCATCCAGTTCGCTGCCTTCCAGCATCTCCGTCATCCAGCTAAATAACTGGTTAACGTTCTTCATGCGCATTTCGGCGGCTTTCGGGCTGGGCGATGTTTCGTACAGCCAGGATTCATAATCCATGCCGTGGATCAGATCACGCACCGCGGCAATCGGCTCCCGCTCCGCCAGACGCTGGATTTCTGCCAACCAGTGAGTGAAGCGGGTCAATGCTTCATAACCACGTCCGCTAAGCGTCTGACTCAGGCCCATATCAAAGCTGGCGGTAAACATACTTTTATTGCGCGTCATCGCCCACTCACCCAGCTTTTTCAGCGTCGCTGGGCCAATCTCTCGCTTCGGCGTGTTGACGATACGCAGAAATGCGCTGTCATCGTCCGGGTTAGTCAGCACGCGCAGATAAGCCAGCAAGTCCTTGATTTCAGGACGAGAGAAAAACGACGTACCACCAGATATTTTGTACGGGATGCGGTTTTGCATCAGGAATTTTTCAAACACCCGCGACTGATGGTTGCCGCGATAGAGAATGGCGTAATCTTTGTACTGCGTTTTATTGACGAAGTGATGCGCAATCAGTTCACCGGTGACGCGCTCGGCTTCATGTTCCTCGTTATTCGCGCTTAAAACTTTTAGCTCTGCGCCGTAGCCCAGTTCGGAGAACAGACGCTTTTCAAAGACGTGCGGGTTATTGGCGATCAGAATATTCGCCGCTTTCAGAATACGCCCGGAAGAGCGGTAGTTCTGCTCGAGTTTAATCACCTTCAACGCCGGAAAATCCTGGCTTAACAGCACCAGGTTTTGCGGACGTGCGCCGCGCCAGGAGTAGATCGACTGGTCATCATCACCCACCACGGTAAAGCGCGCGCGGCTGCCCACCAGCAGTTTCACCAGTTCATACTGGCTGGTGTTGGTGTCCTGATACTCATCCACCAGCAGGTAGCGAATTTTGTTCTGCCAGCGCTCGCGTACTTCTCCATTGCGTTGCAGCAGCAACGTCGGCAATAAAATCAGATCGTCGAAGTCGAGAACATTGCACGCTTTCAGGTGCGCATCATACAGTCCATAACAATGGGCAAAAATTCGATCCCGCTCGCCCTTTGCCTCTGCCGCCGCCTGCGCCGGTGTTTTGAGATCGTTCTTCCAGTTGGAGATGGTCGAAATTAGCTGTTGCAAGAGAACTTTGTCATCTTCGATCAGCCCTTCGGTCAACTCTTTAAGCAAAGCAAGCTGATCGGTATCGTCAAACAACGAGAAGTTCGCCTTCATCCCCAATGCTGCATACTCGCGTTTGATGATATCCAGCCCCAGCGTGTGGAAGGTGGAGATCATCAGCCCGCGCGCCTCTTTACGCCCCAGCGTCTGCCCGACACGCTCTTTCATCTCGCGCGCCGCCTTATTGGTAAAGGTCACCGCCGCGATATGTCGCGCCTGATAACCGCAACCGCGGATCAGATGGGCGATTTTATTGGTGATAACACGAGTTTTACCGGAACCCGCGCCCGCCAGCACCAGGCAAGGGCCGGTAACGAATTCGACAGCTTGTTGTTGGCCGGGGTTTAGACGCATAGGAAAATCGCTCAATGAAAGTCGGGAGGGGAAAATAACAGCGTGGTAGTATAGCCAGCCTCATCCTTACCACTCAAGGCACGATCATGGCAAAAACAGCAGCAGCACTGCATATCCTTGTAAAAGAAGAGAAACTGGCTCTGGATCTTCTCGAGCAGATTAAGAACGGTGCCGATTTCGGCAAGCTGGCGAAGAAACACTCCATTTGCCCGTCAGGCAAACGCGGCGGTGATTTAGGTGAATTCCGCCAGGGTCAGATGGTTCCGGCGTTCGATAAAGTGGTGTTCTCTTGTCCGGTACTGGAGCCAACCGGCCCGCTGCACACCCAGTTCGGTTACCACATCATTAAGGTGCTGTACCGTAACTAATAGCAAGGCCTTCTCCGGGAGAAGGCCTTGAACTCTGAATCGCTATTATCCCGCAACAGCAATACGTTTCATATCCGTCATATAGCCGCGCAGTTTCTTACCTACCTGCTCAATCGCATGACCGCGAATGGCTTCATTCACATCACGCAGCTGCGCGTTATCTACCGCGCCTTCCGGAATAGCTTTACCCAAATCGCCCGGTTGCAGCTCTGCCATAAACGGTTTCAGCAGCGGCACACAGGCGTAAGAGAACAGATAGTTACCGTACTCGGCGGTATCAGAGATAACCACGTTCATTTCGTACAGACGCTTACGGGCGATGGTGTTGGCAATCAGCGGCAGTTCGTGCAGTGATTCATAGTAAGCAGACTCTTCAATGATGCCGGAATCAACCATGGTTTCGAACGCCAGTTCAACGCCCGCTTTCACCATTGCGATCATCAGTACGCCTTTATCGAAGTACTCCTGCTCGCCGATTTTACCTTCATACTGCGGCGCGGTTTCAAACGCGGTTTTGCCGGTCTCTTCACGCCAGGTCAGCAGTTTCTTATCGTCGTTGGCCCAGTCCGCCATCATGCCGGAGGAGAATTCGCCAGAGATGATGTCGTCCATATGTTTCTGGAACAGCGGTGCCATGATCTCTTTCAGCTGTTCAGACAACGCGTAAGCTCGCAGTTTCGCTGGATTAGACAGACGGTCCATCATCAGGGTGATGCCGCCCTGTTTCAGCGCTTCGGTGATGGTTTCCCAACCGAACTGAATCAGTTTTTCTGCGTATGCCGGATCGGTGCCTTCTTCCACCAGCTTGTCGAAGCACAGCAGAGAGCCGGCCTGCAGCATACCGCACAGAATGGTTTGCTCGCCCATCAGGTCAGATTTCACTTCCGCAACGAAGGACGATTCCAGCACGCCCGCACGGTGACCACCGGTTGCTGCCGCCCATGCTTTAGCGATCGCCATGCCTTCGCCTTTCGGATCGTTTTCCGGGTGAACGGCAATCAGCGTCGGTACGCCGAATCCACGTTTGTATTCTTCACGCACTTCGGTGCCTGGGCATTTCGGCGCAACCATCACCACGGTGATGTCTTTACGGATCTGCTCGCCCACTTCCACGATGTTGAAACCGTGAGAGTAGCCCAGCGCCGCGCCATCTTTCATCAGGGGCTGTACGGTGCGCACTACGTCAGAGTGCTGCTTGTCTGGCGTCAGGTTAACAACCAGATCCGCCTGCGGGATCAGTTCTTCGTAAGTGCCAACTTTAAAACCGTTTTCGGTCGCTTTACGCCAGGATGCGCGCTTTTCGGCAATCGCTTCTTTACGCAGGGCGTAAGAGATATCCAGACCTGAATCACGCATGTTCAGGCCCTGGTTCAGACCCTGTGCGCCGCAGCCGACGATGACCACTTTTTTACCCTGAAGGTAGCTCGCGCCATCGGCGAATTCGTCGCGCCCCATAAAGCGACATTTGCCCAACTGTGCCAGCTGCTGGCGCAGGTTCAGTGTATTGAAGTAGTTAGCCATGGTGATTCCTCGTGATGTTGTGCTTCTTATTGTTCGGTTCGCGTTTGCGAGATTGAATTCACTATATGACAGGAAATTTATTGCGGAAATTGATATATTCACAACGTCACATTGCAATTTCTGCAACGTCAACATTGAGGCTGCGCCATTGGATTTACGCGATCTGAAAACCTTCCTGCATCTGGCGGAAAGCCGCCATTTTGGCCGCAGCGCGCGGGCGATGCACGTTAGCCCATCCACGCTCTCACGGCAGATTCAGCGCCTGGAAGAAGATCTCGGTCAGCCGCTGTTTGTGCGCGATAACCGCACGGTAACGCTGACGGAAGCGGGCGAAGAACTGCGCGTTTTCGCCCAGCAAACACTGTTGCAGTATCAGCAATTGCGCCACACCATCGATCAGCAAGGTCCGTCGCTCTCCGGCGAGCTGCATATCTTCTGCTCGGTCACCGCTGCCTACAGCCATCTGCCGCCGATTCTGGATCGCTTCCGCGCGGAACACCCGTCGGTGGAGATCAAACTCACTACCGGTGATGCGGCAGATGCAATGGAAAAAGTGGTCACGGGAGAAGCGGATCTGGCGATTGCCGGGAAGCCGGAGACGCTACCAGGCGCGGTGGCGTTTTCGATGCTGGAGAATCTGACGGTGGTGCTGATCGCGCCTGCCCTACCGTGCCCGGTGCGTAATCAGGTTTCGGTAGAGAAGCCGGACTGGTCTACAGTGCCGTTTATCATGGCCGATCAGGGACCGGTACGCCGCCGCATTGAACTGTGGTTTCGACGCAATAAAATCAGCAACCCGATGATTTACGCCACGGTTGGCGGGCATGAAGCGATGGTATCGATGGTGGCGCTCGGTTGCGGCGTGGCCTTGTTGCCAGAAGTGGTGCTGGAAAACAGCCCCGAACCGGTGCGTAACCGCGTAATGATTTTAGAGCGTAGCGATGAGAAAACGCCGTTTGAGCTGGGCGTTGTGCACAAAAAAGCGGCTGCATGAGCCGCTGATTGAGGCGTTTTGGAAGATTTTGCCGAATTAGTTTTACGGCCCCACCATTACCCGAACGGGCTTCCCAATACGACTTAGCATATTCACCAAAGCATCGATGGTGAATTTGCTGCATTTCTTGTTGACGACATCAGAGACGCGCGGCCGTGATATATGTAAAACGGTTGCCACCTCGGCTTGCTTCATCTGGTTTTGCGTAATCCAGAGGGTAATTTCTTCCATGAGCTGTTCTTTGATGGCTAATGTATTTTCGATTTCACTCAGGGAATCAGCGTAAAGCTTTTCTGCTTCCTGCTTATCAAACCCCAAATCAGCAAAAACATTACCGCCAGATGGCGTCACATGTCGAATATCACTATCAGTTTTGGCAATCACTGGCTGTTTCTCCGTTGTTGCACCACCCGGTTATAACGCGTTCTGGCGATGTTTTTATCGTGCTGACTGGTTTGTTGCGTCTGTTTCTGGAAACTATGCAAAACGTAGAGCGCTTCTACGAACTTCGCAACATACATAACGCGATAGATACCATTGTTGTCACGAATACGAATTTCATTTACCCCAGCCCCAATTTCTGAAAACGGTTTCCAGTCATCGGGTTCAATTCCATACTGAATTTTGTGAAGCTGATAACCGACTGCTTTACGTACCGTTATGGGAAAAGCCAGGAGATCCTCCAGAGAAGATCCCACCCATCGAATTTCTTTTTCATTGGGGATAGCTCGGGTGAGTAACATAACATCCTTGTGTATAAAATTTTATACATTGCTTTTAACAGGCGCAAGTGATAGCGGTGCACAAATAACCAAAATGGCGATGCTAACGATATGGTGAGCCGAGTTTCACCACAAGCAGGTTGAGCGCCTTCTGGAAAACGTCTCGCAAAATTGAATGAGTGGATGCTTCGGACTGGCAGAAAAGCCCAATAACTGAGGGAAGATCATATCTGGATATTAGGCCCACTTTACTTTGTGGGCCTGAAAACAGAAACGCTGAGTTAACCCGCCAAAAAGAACCTGAACGCCGGGTTATTGGTTTCGTCGTGGCAATCGTAACCCAACTCATTCAGCCGGGTTTCGAAATCCGGTTCATGGTCGCCGAGTTCGAACGCCGCCAGTACGCGCCCGTAGTCGGTGCCATGGCTGCGATAGTGGAACAAAGAGATGTTCCAGTGCGTGCCTAATGTGTTGAGGAAGCGCAGCAGCGCACCGGGCGATTCCGGGAATTCGAAACTGTAGAGGCGCTCCTGCAACGGATGCGATGGACGCCCACCGACCATATAGCGCACATGCAGCTTCGCCATTTCGTCGTCGGAGAGATCTACCACGCTGTAGCCGCCGTCGTTGAGCATCTGCAAAATTTCTTTGCGCTCTTCGAGGCCGCGGCTTAAGCGCACGCCGACAAAGATGCAGGCGTTTTTGGCATCGGCAAAGCGATAGTTGAACTCAGTGACCGAACGCCCGCCAAGTAGCTGGCAGAATTTGAGGAAGCTGCCTTTTTCTTCCGGGATGGTCACCGCCAGCAACGCTTCACGCTGTTCGCCCAGTTCGCAGCGTTCCGAGACGTAGCGCAGGCCGTGGAAATTGACGTTTGCCCCCGAAAGTACATGCGCCAGTCGTTCGCCGCGAATGTTGTGCTGGGCGATATATTTTTTCATTCCCGCCAGCGCCAGCGCGCCAGACGGCTCCGCCACCGCGCGCACATCTTCGAACAGGTCTTTCATCGCCGCGCAGATAGCATCGCTGTCGACGGTGATGATGTCGTCGAGATACTCCCGGCACAAACGGAAAGTTTCATCGCCGATGCGTTTTACCGCAACGCCTTCAGCAAATAGCCCCACGCGTGGCAGATCAACCGGATGACCCGCATCCAGCGCCGCTTTCAGGCAGGCGGAGTCTTCCGCTTCCACGGCGATCACTTTGATTTGCGGCATCAGCTGTTTGATCAGCACCGCCACACCCGCCGCCAGGCGCCGCCGCCGACCGGTACAAATACGCGATCAAGATGGGCATCTTGCTGGAGCAGTTCCAGCGCCAGCGTGCCTTGCCCTGCGATCACCATCGGATGGTCGAACGGCGGCACCCAGGTGAAGCCCTGCTGCTGAGACAATTCAATCGCTTTGGCTTTTGCTTCATCGAAGTTCGCACCATGAAGCAGCACTTCGCCGCCGAAGCCGCGTACCGCATCAACTTTGATGTCAGCGGTGGCGGTTGGCATGACGATCAGGCCTTCACGCCTAACCGCGCGGAAGAAAACGCAACGCCCTGCGCGTGGTTACCCGCAGAAGCGGTGATCACGCCGTGCGCTTTTTGTTCTTCCGTCAGGCCCGCCATCATGGCGTATGCGCCGCGCAGCTTAAAGCTGTGCACTGGCTGGCGGTCTTCGCGCTTCACCAGAATCACGTTATCAAGACGCGACGACAGCTTTTCCATTTTCTGTAGTGGCGTGACCTGTGCCGCTTCATAGACCGGTGCGCGCAGCACCGCTCTTAAATATTCGGCTCCTTCCGGGGCGCCGGAGAGGGGTTGTGATTCTGCCATCATTAACCCCCCAGTTTCGATTTATCGCGCACCGCGCCTTTGTCGGCGCTGGTCGCCAGGCTGGCGTAGGCACGCAGCGCAAAGGAAACCTGGCGTTCACGATTTTTCGGCGTCCAGGCCTGGTCACCTCGTGCTTCCTGCGCTTCACGACGCGCCGCCAGTTCGGCATCGCTTACCTGTAACTGAATGCCACGGTTCGGAATGTCGATAGCGATAAGATCGCCGTCTTCAATCAGGCCAATGCTGCCGCCGCTTGCCGCTTCCGGCGAGACGTGGCCGATGGAAAGACCAGAGGTACCGCCAGAGAAACGACCGTCGGTGATCAGCGCACAGGCTTTACCGAGACCCATCGATTTCAGGAAGCTGGTTGGGTAGAGCATTTCCTGCATCCCCGGACCGCCTTTCGGGCCTTCATAGCGAATTACTACCACATCGCCGGCGACAATTTTACCGCCGAGAATCGCTTCTACCGCGTCGTCCTGGCTTTCGTATACTTTCGCCGGGCCGGTGAATTTGAGGATGCTGTCATCGACGCCCGCGGTTTTAACGATGCAGCCGTTTTCTGCGAAATTACCATAAAGCACCGCCAGACCACCGTCTTTGCTGTAGGCGTGTTCCAGCGAGCGGATACAGCCGTTTGCGCGATCGTCATCGAGAGAATCCCAACGGCAATCCTGCGAGAATGCCTGTGTAGTACGAATGCCAGCAGGGCCTGCGCGGAACATATTTTTTACCGCGTCATCCTGGGTCAGCATAACGTCGTATTGTTCCAGCGTTTGCGGCAACGTCAGGCCAAGTACGTTTTTCACATCACGGTTCAGTAATCCCGCGCGATCCAGTTCACCGAGAATACCGATAACCCCACCAGCCCGGTGAACATCTTCCATATGGTATTTTTGGGTACTCGGCGCAACTTTACACAGCTGCGGGACTTTGCGGGAAAGCTTATCGATATCACTCATGGTGAAGTCGATTTCCGCTTCCTGCGCCGCCGCCAGCAGGTGAAGTACGGTGTTAGTCGATCCGCCCATCGCGATATCCAGCGTCATAGCGTTTTCAAACGCCGCAAAACTTGCAATGTTACGCGGCAGCGCGCTTTCGTCGTTTTGCTCGTAGTAACGTTTGGTCAGCTCAACAATACGTTTACCGGCATTGAGGAACAGCTGCTTACGGTCGGCGTGGGTTGCCAGCAGCGAGCCGTTGCCCGGCTGCGACAGGCCCAGCGCTTCGGTCAGGCAGTTCATCGAGTTGGCGGTGAACATCCCGGAGCAGGAACCGCAGGTTGGGCAGGCGGAACGTTCAACCTGATCGCTCTGGGAGTCAGAAACTTTCGGGTCTGCGCCCTGGATCATCGCATCAACCAGATCGAGTTTGATGATCTGATCGGACAGTTTGGTTTTCCCGGCTTCCATCGGGCCGCCGGAAACGAAGATCACCGGAATGTTTAATCGCAGGGAAGCCATCAGCATCCCCGGGGTGATTTTGTCGCAGTTAGAGATGCAGACCATGGCGTCGGCGCAGTGGGCGTTGACCATATATTCAACGGAATCAGCGATCAGTTCGCGAGATGGCAGTGAATAAAGCATCCCCCCGTGGCCCATGGCAATCCCATCATCCACCGCAATGGTGTTGAACTCTTTGGCAACGCCGCCAGCCGCTTCAATTTGTTCGGCGACCAGTTTACCGAGATCGCGCAGATGGACGTGACCCGGTACAAATTGGGTGAACGAGTTCACAACCGCGATAATCGGCTTACCGAAATCGGCGTCGGTCATTCCGGTGGCGCGCCACAGCGCACGAGCACCCGCCATATTACGACCATGAGTGGTGGTGGCGGAACGGTACTTAGGCATACTTTATTTACTCCCAGTGTCTGTCTCGTAAATGGGACGGTGCGTGCCGTCCCATTTTTTGTATTTATTGATTAACTTGATCTAACCAGCCCCATTTATCTTCGGTTTCGCCAGTGAAGAGGCCGAAGAAGGCTTGCTGAATGCGTTTGGTAACCGGGCCGCAACGACCTTCGCCAACCTGAATACCGTCTACGCTGCGCACTGGCGTGATTTCAGCCGCCGTACCGGACATAAACACTTCATCCGCCAGGTACAGTGATTCGCGCGACAGCACCTGCTCACGCACTTCAATTCCCAGCTCTTTCGCCAGTTTGATGATGGCATCACGGGTAATACCCGGCAGCGCGGAGGAGGTGAACGGTGGGGTGAACAGCACGCCGTCTTTCACTTCAAACAGGTTTTCGCCTGCACCTTCAGAGATGTAGCCATTCACATCCAGCGCGATACCTTCCTGATAACCGTGGCGGCGCGCTTCACTACCCACCAGCAGGGAAGAGAGATAGTTACCACCGGCTTTCGCCGCGGTTGGGATGGTGTTTGGTGCTGCACGGTTCCAGGAGGAAACCATCGCATCGATCCCCTGCTCCAGCGCTTCTGCGCCCAGATACGCTCCCCACGGGAAAGCGGCGATAATCACATCGGTTGAGTATCCCGCTGGCGGGTTAACGCCCATACCAACATCACCGACGAAGATCAGCGGACGGATATAGGCGCTGGTGAGATTGTTTTTGCGGATCACGTCACGACAAGCTTCCATCAGCTCATCAATGCTCTGCGAAACCGGGAAGCGATAGATTTTGGCGGAGTCATGCAGACGCTGCATATGCTCACGATGGCGGAATACAACCGGTCCTTTGTGCGAGTCGTAGCAACGGATGCCTTCAAAAACCGAGGTGCCATAGTGCAGCGCGTGCGACATCACATGCACCTTCGCGTCTTCCCAGCGAACCATCTCCCCATTGAACCAAATGTAATCAGCTTTCTTCGTGGTCATTTTTATATTCCTTTTGCGCTCAGGCGCGGATTTGTTGTGATGTGGTTGTGCTCTGGCAGATGGCAACGTGTGCGACGTCCACCAGTTTATTTAACTGACTAAACAGTAAGTCGACCGACCGTGGGCTGGCAACGGTCAATTCGATATTTATATTTTGTGCATCGCTGGCGGCGGCCATATTCATTGAGCAGACGTGGAAACCACGATGACGCACCACGCGTAAAACACGTTCTAAGGTTTCTGGATTGAAGCGAGCCGATACATTGACCTGATGTTGCATCATGATAATTTCTCCAACATTTCTGAATTACTGGCGCCAGGCGGCACCAGCGGCCAGACGTTCTCAAGTTCGTCGATTGAGACATGAAGCAGGTATGGCCCATCACTGTTCAGCATGGTGTCGAGTGCCGCTTCAACCTGGTCTTTACGGGTGATGTGTTGGCCAGGGATGCCGAAGGCGCTGGCTAACATGAGGAAATCGGGGTTATCGGTAAGGGTGGTTTCGCTGTATCGCTCCTGGAAAAACAGTTGCTGCCATTGTCGAACCATCCCTAACCGTTGGTTATCGAGTAAGACGATTTTCAACGGTAACTGCTTGCGTTTTACGGTGCCCAGCTCTTGCACATTCATCATGAAAGAGCCGTCACCGGAGATACAGACGACGGTATCGTTCGGTCGCGCGACTTGTGCGCCAACCGCCGCTGGTAAACCAAAACCCATGGTGCCTAAGCCGCTAGAGGTGATGAAATTTTCCGGGCGAGTGTGGGCGATGTGCTGCGCAGCCCACATCTGGTGCTGCCCCACATCTGTGGTCACAACGCAATCCGCAGGTTTACGATCCGACAGTTGTTTTAACAACAACGGCGCGTAGATTGCATCACCGGGATGGTCGTAACGCCAGGCATGTTCATCACGCAGCTGCGCGCAGTATTGCTGCCAGTCATTGATATTTAACGGCTGCTGTAATGCTGGTAACAGAGCATTTAAATCACCCTGTAATGCCACATGCACCTGACGCAGCTTGTTCATTTCTGCCGGGTCGATATCCATATGGATAACACTGGCGTGCGGTGCAAAGGTGTTCAGTTTGCCGGTCACCCGGTCATCAAAACGTGCGCCCACGGCGATCAGCAGATCGCACTCCTGCACCGCGAAGTTCGCCGCTTTGGTGCCGTGCATTCCCAGCATGCCCAGATAGTACGGATAATCTGCTTCAACTGCGCCCAGCCCTTTCAACGTGCAGGTGCCAGGCATTTTTGTGGCAGAGAGAAATTCACGCAAAGCGGGAACAGCCTGCGCCATGCCCACGCCACCGCCAACGTACAGCATCGGTTTTTGCGCTTTTGCCAGCATCTGGCGCGCTTGCTCGACTTCGGCATGTGGGAAAGTCACTTCGTTTTCAACGGTGGTGAACCACGGTTCCAGATCGCCGCTGGCTAACTGGATATCTTTTGGGATATCGACCAGAACCGGACCAGGACGACCTGAGCTGGCAACGTCGAATGCTTCAGCCATGATGCGCGGCAACTCTTCCAGCGACTGCACCAGGAAGCTGTGTTTGGTACAGGCTAACGACAATCCCAGGACATCCACTTCCTGAAATGCGTCGGTGCCGATGAACGGAGCGGACACCTGACCGGTGATGGCAACAACAGGGATGGAATCTAACAGTGCGTCCGCAAGCCCGGTTATCAGGTTGGTTGCGCCCGGACCAGACGTGGCGATACATACGCCAGTTTTGCCAGTAGCACGGGCATAGCCGATAGCCGCCATTGCCGCTCCCTGCTCATGTCGGCACAGCAAGTGCTCCACGCCGCCGTCATACAATGCATCGTAAACCGGCATAATTGCGCCACCCGGATAACCGAAAACGGTATTCACACCCTGTGCCCGCAACGCATGTACCACCCACTGTGCGCCATTCATAGTTAGTTCCCCGTCCTGAATCTTGAGAAACAGAATTTTGTGCTGTTATTCATTGTCTGCTCCTCGGTTATGTTTTTAAGGTCAAAAAAAACCCCCGGACCTTTCGGTGCGGGGGTCTTAGTTCGTTAAGGCTTGATCTCTAAGCCTTTCCTCGTCCAAGTGCAGCCCCGCACGGTGGGATAATAATCACCACCACGCTAATCACGACCAGGCTAATCACTCGTAGAAGGGCTGTCATTTTGTCTTTTCTTGCATCTTGTTCGAAGGAATGCCTAAAGAGTTACCATAGATTTTGCGAATGGCACAAGATTATTTTTTAATCACGTTTTGCTGTATTCCCAATAATTTCGATAAAAACCATTGTTTTTTATATAAAAAAAAGATGAGTGAAAAAAATTCAATTTCCGTATATTTCTTGCCCTCACCCAGAGGCTAATTTTTTTACTTCTCATTTTTGCGAGAGTTATTCCATCACTCATACAACTCAGATCACGTTGCATAAATAAACGGGAATCAGCCGCTAATTAACGCAATCTGGCAGACTACAGCAGTGATCTCTTATGCACATAATGGTGGCTCAAGGAGGGCTTATGTCACTATCAATTGTTCATACTCGTGCGGCTCTGGGAGTAAACGCTCCCCCGATCACTGTTGAGGTTCATATCAGTAAAGGTCTACCAGGATTAACGATGGTGGGCTTACCAGAAACAACGGTAAAAGAAGCACGCGATCGCGTGCGCAGCGCCATTATCAATAGCGGATATGAATATCCGGCGAAAAAAATCACCATTAACCTTGCACCAGCCGACCTGCCGAAAGAAGGAGGGCGATATGATTTACCTATCGCTGTTGCTTTGCTGGCAGCCTCTGAACAGCTTACAGCCAATAAGTTGCATGAATATGAATTAGTCGGGGAACTGGCGCTTACAGGCGCTCTGCGCGGCGTTCCTGGCGCAATCTCCAGTGCAACTGAAGCCATTAAGTCGGGCAGAAAAATTATCGTCGCGAAAGACAACGAAGATGAAGTGGGGCTAATTAACGGTGAAGGATGCCTGATAGCCGATCATCTGCAGGCTGTCTGTGCGTTTCTCGAAGGTAAGCATGCTCTCGAACGCCCGAAACCAACTGATGCAGTATCCCGCGCGCTACAACATGATCTCAGTGATGTTGTCGGTCAGGAGCAAGGAAAGCGAGGGCTGGAAATTACCGCCGCAGGGGGCCACAACCTTTTACTGATTGGGCCACCAGGAACAGGTAAAACAATGCTCGCCAGCCGTATTAATGGCCTGTTGCCAGATTTAAGCAATGAAGAGGCACTGGAGAGCGCTGCGATATTAAGTCTGGTAAATGCCGAGTCAGTGCAAAAACAATGGCGGCAGCGCCCGTTCCGCTCACCGCATCACAGTGCGTCGTTAACTGCGATGGTGGGCGGTGGCGCAATTCCCGGGCCTGGTGAAATTTCGCTGGCGCATAACGGCGTGCTTTTTCTTGATGAGCTACCTGAATTTGAACGGCGTACACTGGATGCCTTGCGGGAACCCATTGAGTCTGGGCAGATCCATCTTTCACGCACGCGAGCAAAAATAACCTATCCAGCCCGTTTCCAGCTTGTTGCGGCGATGAACCCCAGCCCTACCGGACATTATCAGGGAAACCATAACCGCTGCACACCAGAACAGACATTACGTTATCTCAACCGACTCTCTGGTCCCTTTCTTGACCGCTTTGACCTCTCACTGGAGATCCCACTACCGCCCCCCGGCATTTTGAGTAAAACGGTAGTACCGGGAGAAAGCAGCGCCACCGTTAAACAACGTGTAATGGCCGCCAGAGAGCGCCAATTTAAGCGGCAGAATAAACTGAATGCCTGGCTGGATAGCCCGGAAATACGCCAATTCTGCAAGCTTGAGAGCGCAGATGCGCAGTGGCTGGAAGAAACGCTGATCCATCTGGGGTTATCGATTCGTGCCTGGCAGCGATTACTGAAAGTAGCACGAACCATTGCTGATATTGATCAATCTGACATTATCACACGGCAGCATTTGCAGGAGGCAGTTAGCTATCGTGCGATTGACCGCTTGCTCATCCATTTGCAAAAACTGCTGACATAAAAAAAGGGCATTTCGCCCTTTTTATTAATCGTCGGAATCGGTGTAGTCTTCAGCTCCTTCAACCTGCGGTTTACCGCCGGAAAGGGTATGAAAACGTTTTGGACGCTTAATACGCGTCATATACTTGGACCACACGCGTTCTGCTTCTGTCACTGGCTCACGTTCGCCACGGCATACTGCTACGAAGAGTTTCTCTTCCTCGGTAACCGGCTCGCGTTTGCCGAGATCCAGCTCATTGAAGGCATAACCATGACGTTCAAGCAGTTGTGCCTCTTTGATGGTGAAATCACCATGACGAGAGAATCCACGTGGATAATGTTTATTGTCGAAATATCGATTAGTCGTCGTAAAGCTTTCCGCCATCCTGCACGCTCCTAATTCTTTGACCGAGCTAGTTATGGCGCGGAGTATTAGTTACGCTTGACAGAGTGTAAAACAAAACATTTAAATCATAACGACAAATAATTTTGCGGAGAGCACTGTGGATACGGAATTGTTAAAAACTTTCCTGGAAGTTAGCCGAACGCGTCACTTTGGTCGAGCGGCTGAATCGCTCTATCTGACCCAATCAGCCGTGAGCTTTCGAATCAGACAACTGGAAAATCAACTGGGTGTGAATCTTTTCACCCGCCACAGAAACAATATCCGTTTAACCGCTGCCGGAGAAAAGCTTCTGCCTTATGCAGAAACGCTAATGAGCACCTGGCAGGCCGCCCGCAAGGAGGTGGCGCATACCTCACGACATAATGAGTTTTCTATTGGTGCCAGCGCCTCGCTGTGGGAGTGTATGCTTAATCAGTGGCTGGGGCGCTTGTATCAGAATCAGGATGCCCACACAGGCCTGCAATTTGAAGCGCGGATTGCCCAACGACAGTCTCTGGTAAAACAGCTACATGAACGTCAACTTGATCTTCTTATTACCACTGAAGCGCCCAAAATGGACGAATTTAGTAGCCAGTTATTGGGACATTTCACTTTAGCGCTCTATGCCAGCGCCCCCTCTAAGTTAAAGGGTGATCTTAACTATCTGCGTCTGGAATGGGGGCCGGATTTTCAACAGCATGAGGCAGGTTTAATCGGTGCTGATGAAGTTCCTATCCTGACAACCAGTTCTGCTGAACTGGCACAACAACAGATTGAAATGCTTAATGGCTGCACCTGGCTACCGGTAAGTTGGGCGCGCAAAAAAGGCGGTTTGCATACTGTTGTCGACAGTACAACACTTTCACGGCCGCTCTATGCCATATGGCTGCAAAATAGCGACAAACACGCGCTGATTCGAGATCTATTAAAAATTAACGTACTGGATGAAGTGTATTAATCTGAATGGCTGGCAAGGACGCCGGTGGAAGGATTTACTTCGGAGAGGGTTATTTTAGATAAAAAAAATCCTTAGCTTTCGCTAAGGATTATTTCTGGCAGGGGCGGAGAGACTCGAACTCCCAACACCCGGTTTTGGAGACCGGTGCTCTACCAATTGAACTACGCCCCTAATTAGGGTGGCGGAACGGACGGGACTCGAACCCGCGACCCCCTGCGTGACAGGCAGGTATTCTAACCGACTGAACTACCGCTCCACCGAATTCTTTTACAACCACCGGTTTTATGACCGGCTTACTGCTTAATTTGATGCCTGGCAGTTCCCTACTCTCGCATGGGGAGACCCCACACTACCATCGGCGCTACGGCGTTTCACTTCTGAGTTCGGCATGGGGTCAGGTGGGACCACCGCGCTACGGCCGCCAGGCAAATTCTGTTTTATTAACCCGCTTACGCCGGTTAATCTAATCTGTTATCAAGCTTACTTATCGATGTCTCATCCGCCAAAACATCTTCGGCGTTGTAAGGTTAAGCCTCACGGTTCATTAGTACCGGTTAGCTCAACGCATCGCTGCGCTTACACACCCGGCCTATCAACGTCGTCGTCTTCAACGTTCCTTCAGGAGACTTAAAGTCTCAGGGAGAACTCATCTCGGGGCAAGTTTCGTGCTTAGATGCTTTCAGCACTTATCTCTTCCGCATTTAGCTACCGGGCAGTGCCATTGGCATGACAACCCGAACACCAGTGATGCGTCCACTCCGGTCCTCTCGTACTAGGAGCAGCCCCCCTCAGTTCTCCAGCGCCCACGGCAGATAGGGACCGAACTGTCTCACGACGTTCTAAACCCAGCTCGCGTACCACTTTAAATGGCGAACAGCCATACCCTTGGGACCTACTTCAGCCCCAGGATGTGATGAGCCGACATCGAGGTGCCAAACACCGCCGTCGATATGAACTCTTGGGCGGTATCAGCCTGTTATCCCCGGAGTACCTTTTATCCGTTGAGCGATGGCCCTTCCATTCAGAACCACCGGATCACTATGACCTGCTTTCGCACCTGCTCGCGCCGTCACGCTCGCAGTCAAGCTGGCTTATGCCATTGCACTAACCTCCTGATGTCCGACCAGGATTAGCCAACCTTCGTGCTCCTCCGTTACTCTTTAGGAGGAGACCGCCCCAGTCAAACTACCCACCAGACACTGTCCGCAACCCGGATCACGGGTCCACGTTAGAACATCAAACATTAAAGGGTGGTATTTCAAGGTCGGCTCCATGCAGACTGGCGTCCACACTTCAAAGCCTCCCACCTATCCTACACATCAAGGCTCAATGTTCAGTGTCAAGCTATAGTAAAGGTTCACGGGGTCTTTCCGTCTTGCCGCGGGTACACTGCATCTTCACAGCGAGTTCAATTTCACTGAGTCTCGGGTGGAGACAGCCTGGCCATCATTACGCCATTCGTGCAGGTCGGAACTTACCCGACAAGGAATTTCGCTACCTTAGGACCGTTATAGTTACGGCCGCCGTTTACCGGGGCTTCGATCAAGAGCTTCGCTTGCGCTGACCCCATCAATTAACCTTCCGGCACCGGGCAGGCGTCACACCGTATACGTCCACTTTCGTGTTTGCACAGTGCTGTGTTTTTAATAAACAGTTGCAGCCAGCTGGTATCTTCGACTGATTTCAGCTCCATCCGCGAGGGACTTCACCTACATATCAGCGTGCCTTCTCCCGAAGTTACGGCACCATTTTGCCTAGTTCCTTCACCCGAGTTCTCTCAAGCGCCTTGGTATTCTCTACCTGACCACCTGTGTCGGTTTGGGGTACGATTTGATGTTACCTGATGCTTAGAGGCTTTTCCTGGAAGCAGGGCATTTGTTGCTTCAGCACCGTAGTGCCTCGTCATCACGCCTCAGCCTTGATTTTCCGGATTTGCCTGGAAAACCAGCCTACACGCTTAAACCGGGACAACCGTCGCCCGGCCAACATAGCCTTCTCCGTCCCCCCTTCGCAGTAACACCAAGTACAGGAATATTAACCTGTTTCCCATCGACTACGCCTTTCGGCCTCGCCTTAGGGGTCGACTCACCCTGCCCCGATTAACGTTGGACAGGAACCCTTGGTCTTCCGGCGAGCGGGCTTTTCACCCGCTTTATCGTTACTTATGTCAGCATTCGCACTTCTGATACCTCCAGCAACCCTCACAGGCCACCTTCACAGGCTTACAGAACGCTCCCCTACCCAACAACACATAGTGTCGCTGCCGCAGCTTCGGTGCATGGTTTAGCCCCGTTACATCTTCCGCGCAGGCCGACTCGACCAGTGAGCTATTACGCTTTCTTTAAATGATGGCTGCTTCTAAGCCAACATCCTGGCTGTCTGGGCCTTCCCACATCGTTTCCCACTTAACCATGACTTTGGGACCTTAGCTGGCGGTCTGGGTTGTTTCCCTCTTCACGACGGACGTTAGCACCCGCCGTGTGTCTCCCGTGATAACATTCTCCGGTATTCGCAGTTTGCATCGGGTTGGTAAGTCGGGATGACCCCCTTGCCGAAACAGTGCTCTACCCCCGGAGATGAATTCACGAGGCGCTACCTAAATAGCTTTCGGGGAGAACCAGCTATCTCCCGGTTTGATTGGCCTTTCACCCCCAGCCACAAGTCATCCGCTAATTTTTCAACATTAGTCGGTTCGGTCCTCCAGTTAGTGTTACCCAACCTTCAACCTGCCCATGGCTAGATCACCGGGTTTCGGGTCTATACCCTGCAACTTAACGCCCAGTTAAGACTCGGTTTCCCTTCGGCTCCCCTATTCGGTTAACCTTGCTACAGAATATAAGTCGCTGACCCATTATACAAAAGGTACGCAGTCACCCCATAAAGAGGCTCCCACTGCTTGTACGTACACGGTTTCAGGTTCTTTTTCACTCCCCTCGCCGGGGTTCTTTTCGCCTTTCCCTCACGGTACTGGTTCACTATCGGTCAGTCAGGAGTATTTAGCCTTGGAGGATGGTCCCCCCATATTCAGACAGGATACCACGTGTCCCGCCCTACTCATCGAGCTCACAGCATGTGCATTTTTGTGTACGGGGCTGTCACCCTGTATCGCACGCCTTTCCAGACGCTTCCACTAACACACACACTGATTCAGGCTCTGGGCTGCTCCCCGTTCGCTCGCCGCTACTGGGGGAATCTCGGTTGATTTCTTTTCCTCGGGGTACTTAGATGTTTCAGTTCCCCCGGTTCGCCTCATTAACCTATGGATTCAGTTAATGATAGTGTGTCGAAACACACTGGGTTTCCCCATTCGGAAATCGCCGGTTATAACGGTTCATATCACCTTACCGACGCTTATCGCAGATTAGCACGTCCTTCATCGCCTCTGACTGCCAGGGCATCCACCGTGTACGCTTAGTCGCTTAACCTCACAACCCGAAGATGTTTCTTTCGATTCATCATCGTGTTGCGAAAATTTGAGAGACTCACGAACAACTTTCGTTGTTCAGTGTTTCAATTTTCAGCTTGATCCAGATTTTTAAAGAGCAAATATCTCAAACATCACTCGTAAGTGAGTTTTGAGATACAGAGGTCGGCGACTTTCACTCACAAACCAGCAAGTGGCGTCCCCTAGGGGATTCGAACCCCTGTTACCGCCGTGAAAGGGCGGTGTCCTGGGCCTCTAGACGAAGGGGACGTATCAGTCTGCTTCGCAAGACGCCTTGCTTTTCACTTTCTATCAGACAATCTGTGTGAGCACTTCAAAGAACGCTTCTTTAAGGTAAGGAGGTGATCCAACCGCAGGTTCCCCTACGGTTACCTTGTTACGACTTCACCCCAGTCATGAATCACAAAGTGGTAAGCGCCCTCCCGAAGGTTAAGCTACCTACTTCTTTTGCAACCCACTCCCATGGTGTGACGGGCGGTGTGTACAAGGCCCGGGAACGTATTCACCGTGGCATTCTGATCCACGATTACTAGCGATTCCGACTTCATGGAGTCGAGTTGCAGACTCCAATCCGGACTACGACGCACTTTATGAGGTCCGCTTGCTCTCGCGAGGTCGCTTCTCTTTGTATGCGCCATTGTAGCACGTGTGTAGCCCTGGTCGTAAGGGCCATGATGACTTGACGTCATCCCCACCTTCCTCCAGTTTATCACTGGCAGTCTCCTTTGAGTTCCCGGCCGGACCGCTGGCAACAAAGGATAAGGGTTGCGCTCGTTGCGGGACTTAACCCAACATTTCACAACACGAGCTGACGACAGCCATGCAGCACCTGTCTCACGGTTCCCGAAGGCACATTCTCATCTCTGAAAACTTCCGTGGATGTCAAGACCAGGTAAGGTTCTTCGCGTTGCATCGAATTAAACCACATGCTCCACCGCTTGTGCGGGCCCCCGTCAATTCATTTGAGTTTTAACCTTGCGGCCGTACTCCCCAGGCGGTCGACTTAACGCGTTAGCTCCGGAAGCCACGCCTCAAGGGCACAACCTCCAAGTCGACATCGTTTACGGCGTGGACTACCAGGGTATCTAATCCTGTTTGCTCCCCACGCTTTCGCACCTGAGCGTCAGTCTTCGTCCAGGGGGCCGCCTTCGCCACCGGTATTCCTCCAGATCTCTACGCATTTCACCGCTACACCTGGAATTCTACCCCCCTCTACGAGACTCAAGCTTGCCAGTATCAGATGCAGTTCCCAGGTTGAGCCCGGGGATTTCACATCTGACTTAACAAACCGCCTGCGTGCGCTTTACGCCCAGTAATTCCGATTAACGCTTGCACCCTCCGTATTACCGCGGCTGCTGGCACGGAGTTAGCCGGTGCTTCTTCTGCGGGTAACGTCAATGAGCAAAGGTATTAACTTTACTCCCTTCCTCCCCGCTGAAAGTACTTTACAACCCGAAGGCCTTCTTCATACACGCGGCATGGCTGCATCAGGCTTGCGCCCATTGTGCAATATTCCCCACTGCTGCCTCCCGTAGGAGTCTGGACCGTGTCTCAGTTCCAGTGTGGCTGGTCATCCTCTCAGACCAGCTAGGGATCGTCGCCTAGGTGAGCCGTTACCCCACCTACTAGCTAATCCCATCTGGGCACATCCGATGGCAAGAGGCCCGAAGGTCCCCCTCTTTGGTCTTGCGACGTTATGCGGTATTAGCCACCGTTTCCAGTAGTTATCCCCCCCCATCAGGCAGTTTCCCAGACATTACTCACCCGTCCGCCACTCGTCAGCGAAACAGCAAGCTGTTTCCTGTTACCGTTCGACTTGCATGTGTTAGGCCTGCCGCCAGCGTTCAATCTGAGCCATGATCAAACTCTTCAATTTAAAAGCTTGATGCTCAAAGAATTAAACTTCGTAATGAATTACGTGTTCACTCTTGAGACTTGGTATTCATTTATCGTCTTGCGACGTTAAGAATCCGCATCTTCGAGTGCCCACACAGATTGTCTGATAAATTGTTAAAGAGCAGTTGCGACGCGGCTTTCAGCTCACTGTCGCGAGGTGGCGTATATTACGCTTTCCTCTTTCAGAGTCAAGCGTTTATTTTCGCTTTTCTCTGCCGGAATTCTCATGAGAATCCCACTGACCCGGCGGCGTGTTTGCCGTTGTTCCGTGTCAGTGGTGGCGCATTATAGGGAGTTATTCTGAAGAGACAAGCGGAAAATATAAAAAATTTATCGTTCGTTCAATTCTTAAGCAAAACACCTTAAAAACGACCATTTTCGGTTGGAAATTAGACAAAAAGCGAGCCCCGAAGGGCTCGCTTTTCTTATTTACTGGACGGCGACAATCCGGTCTTCATTAACTTCCAGGCGAATAACTTTACCCGGAACCAATTCACCAGACAGTATTTGCTGTGCCAGCGGGTTTTCGATCTGCTGCTGAATTGCACGTTTCAGAGGACGTGCGCCATAGACCGGATCGTAACCGTTCTCGCTCAGCAGTTTCAGCGCCTCGTCAGAAATGTGGATTTCATAACCACGTTCTTCCAGACGTTTGTACAGACGTTTCAACTGAATCTGCGCAATCGACGCAATGTGCTGTTCACCCAGCGGATGGAAGACTACCACTTCATCGATACGGTTAATGAATTCCGGACGGAAGTTATGGCTTACCACACCGAGCACCAGCTCTTTCATGCGCGCATAATCCAGTTCACCAAAGCGTTCCTGAATCAGATCAGAACCGAGGTTAGAAGTCATAATGACCACCGTATTACGGAAGTCGACCGTTCTCCCCTGCCCGTCAGTCAAACGTCCATCATCCAGTACCTGCAACAGAATGTTGAAGACATCCGGATGCGCTTTTTCCACTTCATCCAGCAGGATGACGGAATACGGACGACGACGCACCGCTTCAGTCAGGTAGCCACCTTCTTCATAACCGACATATCCCGGAGGCGCACCAACCAGACGAGACACCGAGTGTTTCTCCATAAACTCAGACATATCGATACGGACCATCGCCTCGTCGCTATCAAACATAAAGTTCGCCAGCGCCTTACAAAGTTCAGTTTTACCCACACCTGTTGGGCCGAGGAACAGGAATGAACCAATCGGGCGATTTGGATCCGCCAGCCCCGCACGGCTACGACGAATAGCGTTAGATACCGCATCAACCGCTTCGTTCTGACCAATAACGCGCTGGTGCAATTCTTGCTCCATACGCAGCAGTTTTTCGCGCTCGCTTTCCATCATGCGAGAAACCGGAATCCCCGTCCAACGCGCCAGCACTTCAGCAATTTCGGCGTCGGTCACTTTATTACGCAACAGACGCATAGTTTTACCTTCGAGCTGCGTTGCGGCTTCCAGTTGCTTTTCCAGTTCCGGGATTTTGCCGTATTGCAGTTCAGACATCCGCGCCAGGTCACCCACACGGCGAGCCTGTTCAATGGCGATTTTTGCCTGCTCCAGTTCCGCTTTAATGGTCTGCGTACCAGAGAGCGACGCTTTCTCTGCTTTCCACTCTTCTTCTAACTCGGAGTACTGACGTTCTTTGTCGCTCAGTTCTTCGTTGAGCATATCCAGGCGTTTTTTTACTGGCTTCATCAGACTCTTTCATTAACGCCTGTTGTTCCAGTTTGAGCTGGATAATACGGCGATCAAGTCGGTCGAGTTCTTCCGGTTTTGAGTCAATCTGCATACGAATGCTGGATGCTGCTTCATCGATCAGGTCGATGGCTTTATCCGGCAGCTGACGGTCAGCAATGTAGCGATGAGACAACGTCGCCGCTGCAACAATTGCCGGGTCAGTAATTTGCACATGGTGGTGCAGCTCGTAACGTTCTTTCAGGCCACGCAGAATAGCAATGGTGTCTTCAACAGAAGGCTCGGCAACAAACACTTTCTGGAAGCGACGTTCCAACGCAGCATCTTTTTCGATGTACTGGCGATATTCGTCCAGCGTCGTAGCACCCACACAGTGCAGTTCACCACGCGCCAGTGCCGGTTTCAGCATATTCCCGGCGTCCATTGCGCCATCGGCTTTACCTGCGCCAACCATAGTATGTAATTCGTCGATAAACAGGATGACGTTGCCTTCCTGTTTGGAGAGATCGTTAAGCACGCCTTTTAAACGTTCTTCAAACTCACCGCGATATTTCGCCCCAGCCACCAGCGCGCCCATATCCAGCGCCAGTACGCGGCGGCCTTTCAGCCCTTCCGGCACTTCGCCATTGATAATACGCTGCGCCAGACCTTCAACGATGGCAGTTTTACCAACACCAGGTTCACCAATCAGCACCGGGTTATTTTTAGTACGACGTTGCAGTACCTGAATGGTACGGCGAATTTCTTCATCACGACCAATCACCGGATCGAGTTTGCCTTGTTCGGCTCGTTCGGTAAGGTCGATGGTGTATTTTTTCAAAGCCTGACGTTGGTCTTCAGCTCCTTGATCGTTCACGCTTTCACCTCCGCGCATTTGTTCAATCGCTTGAGTAATGTTGGCGGTGGTCGCCCCTGCTGCTTTCAGGATATCGGCCAGCGTGCCGCGAGACTCAAGTGCCGCCAGAACGAACAGTTCTGACGAGATAAAGTTATCACCACGTTTTTGCGCCAGCTTGTCGCAAAGATTAAGAACGCGCACCAGATCCTGTGATGGCTGGACATCACCACCAGTACCTTCAACCTGCGGTAAACGGTTTAATGCCTGAGTGATATCTGTGCGCAACTGGCCTGCATTAATGCCAGCGGATGTTAATAAAGGACTAACCGAACCCCCTTCCTGATTCAGCAGGGCGCTCATTAAATGAAGTGGTTCGATGAATTGGTTGTCGTGCCCGAGTGCAAGTGATTGGGCATCGGCAAGAGCAAGCTGGAATTTATTAGTAAGACGATCCAGACGCATAACTCCTCCCATAACGGATCAAAGTTGCTACTGGAGATTAAATGAGGTCATCCCTCAATTATTCAAGGTTATTGACCAGATTAATGTGAAAAGAAAATCACGCGTACCGGATCGTCTTGATTCTTTAGGTTATATCAGCCAAATGAAACTTGCCATACGACCGGTGGTCTTGTCGCGACGATAAGAGAAGAAAGTCTCATTTTCCGTATATGTACAACGGTCGCCGCCGAAAATTTGTTCAACACCAACGCTCGCCAGACGCTGCCGGGCAAGCTGATAAATATCCGCCAGATACTTATCACCATGCTGAATGAAAGCTGTACTCGCTTTGGCGTCTACTGCCATAAACGCCTCGCGAACCTCCGGCCCCACTTCAAACGCGCGTGGACCAATTGCCGGCCCCAACCAGGCAAGAATGTTTTCGGGCTTATCGGCAAAGCAGGAAACCGTCTCTTCCAGAACGCCAGCGCACAATCCGCGCCAGCCTGCATGGGCAGCCGCGACTTCCGTTCCTGCCCGATTGCAAAACAGCACAGGCAGGCAATCGGCTGTCATTACGGCACAAACCGTGCCGGGTGTGTTGCTATACGAGGCATCCGCCCGTTTTGAGGTATAAGGTTCGCCAGTAAGCTTAAGCACATCTTTGCCGTGTACCTGCTCAAGCCAGACCGGTTTTGAAGGCAAATTACCCGCAGCAAAAAGCCGCTTGCGATTTTCCTCGACGTGCTCCGGGTTATCACCACAATGAGCACCGAGGTTGAGCGAGTCGTAGGGCGGCAAGCTCACGCCGCCGATACGGGTAGAGCTACAGGCCGCAACACCTTTTGGCAGCGGCCACTGCGGGACAATCAGCTTACTCATAACCAGTCCACTTCATCCTTATGCTCTTCGAAATCGGCGCGCATCACCTCAATCAGCTCCACCATATCTTGCGGAATAGGCGCATGCCATTCCATTTCGATGCCGGAGATCGGGTGATAAAGACGCAGCATGGTTGCATGTAGCGCCTGGCGGTCAAACTTACGCAGCGTGGAGATAAACGCTTCCGAAGCACCTTTTGGCGGACGCGGACGGCCACCATAAACCGGATCGCCCACCAGCGGGTGGGTGATATGGGCCATATGCACGCGGATCTGGTGCGTACGTCCAGTTTCCAGACGCAGCCGCAGACGCGTGTGCACACGGAAGTGTTCCATAATGCGATAGTGAGTGACCGCCGGTTTGCCCATGGGATGTACCGCCATGTGAGTACGTTTGGTCGGGTGGCGGCTGATTGGCTCATCCACCGTGCCACCAGCAGTCATATGACCAATGGCTACCGCTTCATACTCACGAGTAATTTCACGTCGTTGCAGAGATTCCACCAGGCGCGTCTGGGCTGGAACGGTTTTTGCCACAACCATCAGGCCAGTGGTGTCTTTATCCAGACGATGGACAATACCCGCACGCGGTACATCGGCAATGGGTGGATAGTAATGAAGCAACGCATTCAATACCGTGCCATCCGGGTTACCCGCGCCAGGATGTACCACCAGGTCGCGCGGTTTATTAATGACGATGATGTCTTCATCTTCATAGACGATATCCAGCGGGATATCCTGCGGTTCAAAACGCGCTTCTTCTTCAATCTCGGCGTTGATGGCCACCAGCTCGCCACCTAATACTTTTTCTTTCGGCTTATCACAAACTTTGCCGTTAACCAGCACGCGCTGGTCGAGGATCCATTCTTTTATTCGCGAACGTGAATAATCCGGGAACATTTCGGCTAAAGCCTGATCTAAGCGTTGACCGAGTTGGTTTTCGGACACTGTTGCAGTGAGTTCTACTCGTTGTGCCATATATACTGCTTCTTCGTTTATCGTTGGGGTTTTACGGCTTTGCCGTTTAATATAGTGTGCTATTGTAGCTGGTCTTAACCGGGAGCAGGAACAGAGAATCTCCCGTATTACATTTTGAGGAAAGTCAAAACGTCATGACGCGCATGAAATATCTGGTGGCAGCCGCCACACTAAGCCTGTTTTTGGCGGGTTGCTCGGGGTCAAAGGAAGAAGTACCTGATAATCCGCCAAATGAAATTTACGCGACTGCACAACAAAAGCTGCAGGACGGTAACTGGAGACAGGCAATAACGCAACTGGAAGCGTTAGATAATCGCTATCCGTTTGGTCCGTATTCGCAGCAGGTGCAGCTGGATCTCATCTACGCCTACTATAAAAACGCCGATCTGCCGTTAGCACAGGCTGCCATCGATCGTTTTATTCGCCTCAACCCGACCCATCCGAATATCGATTATGTCATGTACATGCGTGGCCTGACCAATATGGCGCTGGATGACAGTGCGCTGCAAGGGTTCTTTGGCGTTGACCGTAGCGATCGCGATCCTCAACATGCTCGAGCTGCGTTTAGTGACTTTTCCAAACTGGTACGCGGCTATCCAAACAGCCAGTACACCACTGATGCAACCAAACGTCTGGTGTTCCTGAAAGATCGTCTGGCGAAATATGAATACTCCGTTGCAGAGTACTACACCGAACGTGGCGCATGGGTTGCCGTCGTCAACCGCGTCGAAGGCATGCTGCGTGACTACCCGGATACCCAGGCTACGCGTGATGCGCTGCCGCTGATGGAAAATGCTTACCGCCAGATGCAGATGAACGCTCAGGCTGAAAAAGTCGCGAAAATTATTGCCGCTAACAGCAGCAACACTTAACTGGTGTAATATACGCAAAACGGCAGCCCTGGAGCTGTAATGCCAGTCAGTTAAGCAACTGACTGGCTCTTTTTCGGGGCTGTGGGGTATTTCCAGGGCCTCTCCTTTACCACTCTCGGGAAGGCCCTTTCCCTTCTTGTCGGTAATTTCACTAGTTGTCCCATACTTGCAAGATCGCGCGTCAGCTCCGGTATACGTCCCGGTGAAGCGCCCTGCAATGTCATCAGCATTCTCATCACCATTCCGCATGATTCTGAGAAACTCAGTTGATTCGGCCAGTAACCTTTCAGATGTTCCGCCATTTTAATCATCTGATATCTCACCAGATTATAAGCCAGTAAGACACCCCACAGCTCTTGCTCCACAAGCTCCGGCTTTTTACTTCTCAGCGTCAGCCTGCTCAGTTGCATCGTCTGTTTTATCTCCCTGTATCCCAGTTCGATTTCCCAGCGATGACTGTACAGATCCGCCATTTCTCCTCCGGGGAAGCGCATGGCGTCCGTCATCGACGTCAGCAGATGGCAGACTTTTCCTTTGCGCGTCACGGTCAGCAGGCGGGCTGTCACCTCATTTCCCAGTCCCGGCCACTTTTTTCGTGCCTGCGGGCTGGTTTTCAGCTTCACCAGATGATCGCCTTTACCCAGTTTTCTGATCTCTTCATATTGCGCTCCCTTTCTGAGAGGGATCATCCAGTGGCGGTGTTCTCCCGCCAGGCTCCAGGCATTTAACAGTCCCAGTGAGTAATAACCTTTATCCATTAACGTTAGGGTGTTATCGCCGGTTTGTTCTATAAGTTGCTCAGCAAGCTCATTTTCGCTGTTCTTCATCGTGCCGAAGGCTGCAGCCGTCAGCAGATGGCTGGTCAGTTCCATCTGGCAGACCATTTTGACCTGTGGGTAGAGTGCCGGGTTCCCGGCATGTGTCTGGCGGGGGGAAGGCTGCATCGTTCTCTGGTGTATCCGGTGTGCGCCAGAACACACCATCGATGGCCAGCAGGGTCTGGCCGCACCAGTGCGGATGCGGCGTGGCGTTATGCCAGAGCTGCGCTGTTTTCGTGAACACGCGGCGGACAGCCTCACTTCCCAGACGCTGGCGGGCCTGAATAACGGCACTGGGGGCAACGAAGGGGCGATTGCCCGGCAGCATGATGTCCAGGCGATTCACAATCTGGTGAAGAGGTTCTTTACGCTCAAGCGCCATGCCAACAATACACCAGACCATCATTTCGAGGGGAAGACGGCGCTTGCGTAGCGTTACAGTACCTGATTCGGCAAGGCAACGAGAGATGAGTTCGGGGTCGAGGTAATCCCCCAGAGAAGTCAGTGGGTTACGCAGAGAATCGTAACGGGATACCAAATCAAGTGCCTGTCCAATGAGCATAAAAAAATCCGGAAACGAGTGAGCGTTTCCGGATTCTTACACAGCCACTGGATCGGTCAACTGATCCTTAACTGATCGGCATTACAGCCCTGGAGCTGCCGTTTTTTTATTTCGATTTGAACGCTAACTAAAGCGATTCAGTCGCGACTGATCTTATCAAATATGGCTCGCTTTGAGACATTCCTCAAGTAAAAAAACACCTCTTCCTGCGATTTCTCACAAAAAAACCTCGTTGACAAAAAGTGACAAAATTATGAGATTTTCATCACACATTTTGACATCAGGAGCGGTATGCTGAATTCACCAAGACGGGAAGACAAGAGGTAAAATTTATGACAATGAACATTACCAGCAAACAAATGGAAATTACTCCGGCAATCCGCCAACATGTCGAAGACCGTCTCGCCAAACTGGAAAAATGGCAAACGCACCTGATTAATCCGCATATCATTCTGTCCAAGGAACCACAAGGGTTCGTTGCTGACGCCACTATCAATACACCTAACGGCGTTCTGGTTGCCAGTGGTAAACATGAAGATATGTACACTGCAATTAACGAATTGATCAACAAGCTGGAACGGCAGCTCAATAAACTGCAGCACAAAGGCGAAGCACGTCGTGCCGCAACGTCGGTGAAAGACGCCAACTTCGTCGAAGAAGTTGAAGAAGAGTAGTCCTTTATATTGAGTGTATCGCCAACGCGCCTTCGGGCGCGTTTTTTGTTGACAGCATGAAAACAGTACGGGTACTGTACTGAAGTTGCTTAAGGAAACAAACATGAAACAAACGCCGTTTTTCTTCGCATTCTTTTTTACCTTCCCCTGAATGGGAGGCGTTTCGTCGTGTGAAACAGAATGCGAAGACGAACAATAAGGCCTCCCAAATCGGGAGGCCTTTTTTATTGATAACAAAAAAGGCAACACTATGACATCGGAAAACCCGTTACTGGCGCTGCGCGAGAAAATTAGCACGCTGGACGAAAAAATTGCTGGCGTTACTGGCAGAGCGGCGCGAGCTAGCCGTTGAGGTGGGAAAAGCCAAACTGCTTTCTCATCGCCCGGTGCGTGATATCGATCGTGAGCGCGATTTGCTGGAAAGATTAATTACGCTTGGTAAGACACACCATCTGGATGCCCACTACATTACTCGCCTGTTCCAGCTCATCATTGAAGATTCCGTATTAACTCAGCAGGCTTTACTCCAGCAGCATCTCAATAAAATTAATCCGCACTCAGCCCGCATTGCTTTTCTCGGGCCCAAAGGCTCTTATTCACATCTTGCGGCGCGCCAGTACGCTGCCCGTCACTTTGAGCAATTCATTGAAAGCGGCTGCGCCAAATTTGCCGATATTTTTAATCAGGTGGAAACCGGCCAGGCCGACTATGCCGTCGTACCGATCGAAAACACCAGCTCCGGTGCCATAAACGACGTTTACGATCTGCTGCAACATACCAGCTTGTCGATTGTTGGCGAGATGACGTTAACTATCGACCATTGTTTGCTGGTTTCCGGCACCACCGATTTATCGACTATCAACACGGTCTACAGCCACCCGCAGCCGTTCCAGCAATGCAGCAAATTCCTTAACCGTTACCCGCACTGGAAGATTGAATATACCGAGAGTACGTCCGCGGCAATGGAAAAGGTTGCGCAGACAAAATCACCGCATGTTGCTGCGTTGGGAAGCGAAGCTGGCGGTTCCTTGTACGGTTTACAGGTACTGGAGCGCATTGAGGCGAATCAACGACAAAACTTCACCCGATTTGTGGTGCTGGCACGTAAAGCCATTAACGTGTCTGACCAGGTTCCGGCAAAAACCACACTGTTAATGGCTACCGGACAACAAGCTGGTGCTCTGGTTGAAGCGTTGCTGGTATTGCGCAACCACAATCTGATTATGACCCGTCTGGAATCACGCCCGATTCACGGTAATCCGTGGGAAGAGATGTTTTATCTGGATATTCAGGCCAATCTTGAATCCGTGGAAATGCAAAAGGCGTTAAAAGAGTTAGGGGAAATCACCCGTTCAATGAAGGTATTGGGCTGTTACCCAAGTGAAAACGTAGTGCCTGTTGATCCAGCCTGATGACAAAAGCCGGATGATGTGAATCATCCGGCACAGGATTATTACTGGCGGCTATCGTTCGCCTGACGCAATAATACGCGGCTTTCATTCTGGAAGCGTTGTGCGTAATCGCCGAACCAGTGCTCCACCTTGCGGAAGCTGTCAATAAACGCCTGCTTATCGCCCTGCTCCAGCAACTCAATCGCCTCACCAAAACGCTTATAATAACGTTTGATCAACGCCAGATTACGTTCTGAAGACATAATAATGTCGGCATAAAGCTGCGGATCCTGGGCAAACAGTCGCCCGACCATCGCCAGCTCAAGACGATATATGGGCGAAGAAAGTGCCAGAAGCTGCTCAAGCTGAACATTTTCTTCTGCCAGATGCAGGCCATAAGCAAAAGTGGCAAAGTGGCGCAACGCCTGGATAAACGCCATATTCTGATCATGTTCGACGGCGCTAATGCGATGCAGTCGCGCGCCCCAGACCTGAATTTGTTCAAGAAACCATTGGTACGCTTCTGGCTGACGTCCATCACACCAGACCACGACCTGCTTCGCCAGGCTGCCGCTATCCGGACCAAACATCGGGTGAAGCCCCAGCACCGGACCATCATGCGCCGCCAGCATGGCCTGTAATGGTCCATTCTTCACTGATGCCAGATCGACCAGAATACAGTCTTGCGGTAAACGTGGTAATTTGCCAATGACTTGTTCAGTAACGTGGATGGGCACACTAACAATCACCATACCGGCATCGGCAACAATCTCAGCCGCGCGATCCCAGTCATGTTGCTCCAGAATCCGCACCTGATAGCCAGAGAGCGTCAACATCTTCTCGAACAAGCGCCCCATCTGACCGCCGCCACCAACAATAACTACTGGACGTAGTGAAGGACAAAGCGTTTTAAATCCTTTGTCGTTTTCGCTGGAGTAGGACTCACGCATTACCCGACGCAGAACATCTTCAATCAGATCTGGCGGAACGCCGAGGGCTTCCGCCTCTGCGCGCCGCGAGGCCAGCATGGATGCCTCGCGCTCCGGTACATAAATGGGCAACCCAAAGCGGCTTTTCACCTCACCGACTTCAGCAACCAACTCCAGACGCTTTGCTAATAAATTCAGCAGCTCTTTATCGACTTCATCAATTTGATCGCGTAATGCGGTCAACTCAGCAACCATAATAAACCTCTTAAGCCACGCGTGCCGTCAGCTGCCCATTCAGATCCTGATGAATTTCACGCAGCAAGGCATCGGTCATTTCCCAGCTTATGCAGGCATCTGTTACGGATACACCGTATTTCATTTCACTGCGCGGTTGCTCGGAAGACTGATTGCCTTCGTGGATGTTACTTTCGATCATCAGACCAATAATTGAGCGATTGCCATCTTTAATTTGGGCAACCACGGATTCTGCCACCGCAGGCTGACGGCGATAATCTTTATTGGAATTACCGTGGCTGCAATCTACCATCAGTGAGGGGCGCAGTCCCGCCTGTTCCATCTCTTTTTCACATTGCGCGACATCCGCCGGGCTATAGTTCGGTGCTTTTCCGCCACGCAGGATCACATGTCCGTCCGGATTACCCTGAGTTTGTAGCAGCGCCACCTGTCCTGCCTGATTAATACCAACAAAGCGATGCGGTTGTGCAGCGGCACGCATAGCATTGATTGCCGTTGCCAGACTGCCATCAGTGCCGTTTTTAAAACCAACCGGCATGGAAAGCCCGGATGCCATTTCACGGTGCGTTTGCGATTCCGTGGTACGAGCACCAATTGCCGACCAGCTAAATAGATCCCCCAAATATTGCGGGCTGTTTGGATCTAACGCTTCCGTCGCCAATGGTAATCCCATATCTACCAGTTCCAACAGCAACTTACGTGCAATCTTTAATCCTGTTTCAACATCAAAGGAGCCATCCATATGTGGATCGTTAATCAACCCTTTCCAGCCGACAGTGGTACGGGGCTTTTCAAAATAGACGCGCATCACCAAATAGAGGCTATCGCTGACCTCTGCGGCAAGGGCTTTAAATCGACGAGCATATTCCAGTGCAGTTTCAGGATCATGAATGGAACAAGGACCACACACCACCAGCAGCCGGGGATCGCGCCCGGCGATGATATCTGAAATAGTTTTACGCGAATCAGCAATCTGGGCCTCTTGTTGTCGGCTTAATGGAAAAGCTGCCTTCAACTGTTCCGGGGTCATCAGAACCTGTTCGTCGGTAATATGTACGTTGTTCAGCGCGTCTTTTTGCATGATGGCGATCCTGTTTATGCTCGTTTGCGATAGTTGCTCCTCAGCGAGGATGACGCAACGATATCACAACTAGTAAAGATTTCAATCCATATTTCGTAAATAATATTTTACACCAGCAATTCAGATACGTTTTTACCACCAATAAATGTACAAATAAATTTACACACACAATAAAAACAATCCGCTATGCTTTGAAAAAGGAGAAAAAACAATGAAACACTTTATCGCCTCTTTGTTAGCTTTGGTTGTTAGCGGCTGTCAGATTGATCCCTATACTCACGCACCAACCTTGACCAGTACTGACTGGTATGATGTTGGTATGGAAGATGCGATATCAGGCGTTGCTATAAAAAATGACGATGCTTTTAACGATTCACAGGCTGATCGGGGGATATATCTTAAAGGATATGCCGAAGGGCAAAAGAAAACCTGCCAGGTCGATTTTACTTATGCCCGAGGGCTTTCCGGTAAAAGTTTCCCTGCCAGCTGCAATAATGTAGAAAATGCCAGCCAATTGCATGAAGTATGGCAAAAAGGAGCTGATGAAAATGCCCGCACGATGAGACTTAATTAATTTAAATCCCACCACAAAATTAATCATAAGATTTAGCTTATTCGATTTTTAATTCTCTTATGGATGACGACCACACAAAAGAATGATATTTTAATGAACATTCTGAAAAATTTTCGATACGTTTCGAGCGAAGATGGTGAGGATCCCTGAATGCGCTTTTCTCACCTACTGTTCTTACTGCTGCTATTCCTTCTGGCAGGCGCGCCATTACTCGCTCAGGAAACCACTGACGTTGCGAAAAATGTGCGTTTAATGGTTTCCGGTATCGTAAGCTACACTCGCTGGCCGACGGTATCTGGTCCGCCAAGACTATGTATTTTTTCATCTTCACGATTTAGCACCGTCCTGCAAGAGAAAGGTGCGACGCCTTTGCCTTATCTGCCTGTCATCGTTAACAACAAACAAGAGGCGATGATTTCAGGCTGCAATGGTTTTTATTTTGGCAGCGAGTCACCGACATTCCAGACAGAATTAATCGAACAATATCCGTCTAAGGCGTTATTATTAATTGCCGAACAAAATACCGAGTGCATTATTGGCAGCGCATTTTGTCTGGTCATCAACAATAATAACGTCAGGTTTGCCGTAAACCTGGATGCCTTATCGCGTAGTGGTGTTAAGGTCAACCCGGATGTCTTAATGCTCGCACGGAAGAAAAACGATGGATAACGATAATTCTCTTCATAAGCGCCCCACGTTTAAAAGAGCATTACGCAACATCAGCATGACCAGCATATTTATCACTATGACGCTGATCTGGCTGCTGCTTTCCGTGACGTCAGTACTAACCCTGAAACAATACGCGCAAAAAAACCTGGCACTAACCGCTGCAACAATGACTTACAGCCTGGAAGCTGCTGTCGTTTTTGCCGATGGTCCTGCAGCAACAGAAACTCTGGCCGCACTAGGTCAGCAAGGCCAATTTTCAACCGCAGAAGTGCGTGATAATCAGCAAAACATTATTGCTTCCTGGCACTACACTGCCAGAGAACCGGGAGATACCTTCAGTAATTTCATTAGCCACTGGCTCTTTCCGGCTCCCGTCATTCAGCCGATTCGCCACAATGGCGAAACTATTGGCGAAGTGCAGTTAACCGCACGCGACAGCTCAATTAGCCATTTTATCTGGTTTTCACTCGCTGTCCTGACTGCATGTATTCTGCTGGCATCAGGCATCGCGATTACCCTCACCCGCCATTTGCACAATGGTCTGGTTGAAGCGTTAAAAAACATCACCGATGTCGTACATGATGTGCGTTCCAACCGCAATTTTTCCCGACGAGTTTCGGAAGAACGTATCGCAGAGTTTCACCGCTTCGCTCTCGACTTCAACAGTCTGCTGGATGAAATGGAAGAGTGGCAGCTTCGCTTACAGGCCAAAAATGCGCAGCTTCTACGTACCGCGCTACATGACCCATTAACCGGGCTGGCTAACCGCGCAGCGTTTCGTAGCGGCATCAACACGTTGATGAACAGTTCCGATGCCCGAAAAACGTCGGCATTACTGTTTCTTGATGGCGATAATTTCAAATATATCAATGATACCTGGGGTCATGCGACGGGAGATCAGGTCTTGATTGAAGTGGCAAAACGATTAGCTGAATTTGGTGGGCTGCGACATCAGGCATACCGCATTGGCGGCGATGAATTCGCTATGGTCCTCTATGGCGTGCAGTCGGAATCTGAAGTGCAGCGGATTTGCACGGCACTGACACAAATTTTTAATCGACCATTCGATCTTAATAATGGCCATCAAACCACTATGACATTAAGCATTGGTTACGCGATGACCATTGAGCACGTCTCCGCCGAAAAATTACAAGAGCTGGCCGACCATAATATGTATCAGGCCAAGCACCAGCGCGCTAAAAAGCTGGTGAAATAACAAGGAAATATCTACATGATAAAGCAACTGGTAGTTCCCCTGGTGTTCTCTTCACTGATACTGACTGGCTGCCAGTCACCACAAGGGAAGTTTACTCCAGAACAAGTCGCCGCTATGCAGTCTTATGGTTTTACTGAATCCGCTGGCGACTGGTCGCTGGGCTTATCTGATACCATTCTGTTTGCTAAAAATGACTACAAACTGCTCCCGGAAAGTCAGCAACAGATCCAGACCATGGCCGCAAAACTGACCTCCACAGGCTTAACCCATGCCCGTATGGATGGACATACCGACAATTACGGCGAAGACAGTTACAACGAAGCTTTATCGCTGAAGCGGGCAAATGTCGTCGCCGATGCGTGGGCAGAAGGTGGGCAAATTCCTCGCAGCAATCTCACCACTCAGGGCTTAGGGAAAAAATACCCCATCGCCAGTAACAAGACCGCACAGGGTCGCGCCGAGAACCGTCGTGTCGCTGTGGTGATTAGTGCACCGTAAACGCAATTTCAATAAATAAAAAAAGGGCCAGCCAATTGGCCAGCCCTTCTTAACAGGATGTCGCTTAAGCGAAATCTTAGTTAAGACGCTCTTTGATACGAGCAGCCTTACCAGTACGCTCACGCAGGTAGTACAGTTTAGCTTTACGAACAGCACCACGACGTTTGACAGAAATGCTGTCAACTACCGGAGAGTGAGTCTGGAAGACACGCTCAACGCCTTCGCCGTTGGAAATTTTACGAACAGTGAATGCAGAGTGCAGACCGCGGTTACGAATAGCGATAACCACGCCCTCGAATGCCTGCAGACGTTTTTTTGGAACCTTCAACAACCCATACTTTCACTTCCACGGTATCACCCGGACGGAAGGAAGGTACGTCCTGCTTCATCTGCTCTTGTTCAAGTTGCTTAATAATGTTGCTCATAATTTAATCTCTTATCCTGGGTAAACTGATATCTCGGGGGCTTACGCCATCCCATCATGTTTATGTTGCTGTTGTGCGTGTTCCGTTTTGAACTCCGCCAGCAACCTTGCTTGCTCTTCAGTCAGAGCCAGGTTTTCCAGAAGTTCAGTCTTCTAAGCCAGGTACGGCCCAGCGACTGTTTCAAACGCCAGCGACGTATCTCGGCATGGTTGCCCGACAGTAACACTGACGGAACTTCCATCCCTTCTAACACCTCAGGCCGCGTATAGTGCGGGCAATCCAGCAATCCTTCAGCAAAGGAATCTTCCGTTGCTGAGGCTTCATGTCCCAGTACTCCCGGAATAAACCGGGAAACGGAGTCAATCAGCGTCATTGCTGGTAACTCACCACCACTGAGAACGTAATCGCCGATTGACCATTCTTCGTCAATTTCGGTTTGGATCACGCGCTCATCTATACCTTCGTAGCGACCGCACACCAGAATCAATTTTTGATTCGTTGCCAGTTCGCTGACGCCCGCTTGATCAAGCTTGCGTCCCTGTGGTGACAGATAAATCACCTTTGCGCCTTCACCCGCCGCGGCTTTTGCTGCATGAATGGCGTCCCGCAAGGGTTGCACCATCATTAACATCCCCGGTCCGCCGCCGTAAGGACGATCGTCCACGGTACGGTGCCGGTCATGCGTGAAGTCGCGAGGACTCCAGCTCTGGATGCTCAGCAGGCCATTTTTAACTGCCCGGCCAGTTACCCCGTAATCGGTAATTGCGCGGAACATTTCAGGAAACAGGCTAATTATGCCAATCCACATAGCGCCGTCTTTTACCGTTTATCCGGTGGTTTAAAAACCAGGATCCCAATCTACTTCGATTGAACGAGTAGTGAGATCGACTTTCTTGATAACCTGCCCATCGAGGAACGGTACGAGACGTTCCTTGATACCAAACGCATCTTTCAGGTTTGCCTTAATGACGAGAACGTCATTAGATCCGGTTTCCATCATATCGACGACTTTACCGAGATCGTAGCCTTCAGTGGTTACTACCTGGCAGCCCATCAGGTCTTTCCAGTAGTAGTCGCCCTCTTCAAGCTGAGGCAGTTGCGATGAATCCACGACAATTTCACAATTCGTCAGCAGGTTCGCCGCATCACGATCGTCAACGCCTTTCAGCTTGATGATCATGTCCTGATTGTGGTGCTTCCAGCTTTCCAGCTGGACTTGCTGCCACTGACCCGCCTTCTGGATAAACCAGGGCTGATAGTCAAAAATGCTTTCGGCGTCTTCGGTGGAAGAAAACACTCTGAGCCACCCACGAATACCGTAAGACGAACCCATTTTTCCCAAAACGATGGGATCAACAGGTGCTTGCGCGGTGAGTTGTTTGCTCATCATGACCACCGTGACAGATTAAGCTGCTTTGTTTACTTCTTTGATCAGCGCAGCAACGCGATCAGAAATAGTTGCGCCCTGGCCAACCCAGTGAGCGATGCGATCCAGATCCAGGCGAGTGCCTTCTTCTTTTTCGCTAGCGATTGGGTTGAAGAAACCAACGCGCTCGATGAAGCGACCGTTGCGTGCATTACGGCTGTCAGCGACAACAACCTGGTAGAACGGACGCTTTTTAGCGCCGTGACGTGCTAAACGAATAGTTACCATAACATCCTCTTGTGTGAATAAAACAACCGGACCCCATCGAGGAACGGAGTCCGGTGTCATATTAAAAGCCCGAAAATTTTACTGATTTCTGGAGAAAATGCAATCAGCAGTTAATAACTCTGTCGCATAAGGTCATTTAGCGACCAGGAAATCCCGGTGGCATCATCCCTTTCATGCTTCTCATCATCTTCGCCATTCCGCCCTTCTTCATTTTCTTCATCATGCGCTGCATGTCGTCGAACTGCTTCAGAAGACGGTTAACGTCCTGCACCTGCATACCGCAACCGGCAGCGATACGACGCTTACGCGAACCTTTGATGATTTCTGGCTTAGCGCGCTCTTTCATCGTCATCGAGTTGATGATGGCTTCCATACGCACCAGCACTTTATCGTCCATCTGCGACTTGACGTTATCCGGGATCTGCCCCATGCCCGGCAGCTTGCCCATCAGGCTGGCCATGCCGCCCATATTTTTCATCTGGCGCAGCTGCTCAAGGAAGTCGTTGAGATCGAAGCCGTCGCCTTTTTTCAGCTTGCTGGCTAATTTCTCTGCCTGCGCACGGTCAACTTTGCTTTCGATATCTTCGATCAGCGACAGAACATCGCCCATGCCGAGAATACGGGAAGCGATACGGTCCGGGTGGAACGGCTCCAGCGCCTCTGTTTTCTCGCCAACACCGAGGAACTTGATCGGTTTGCCAGTGATGTGACGAATAGAGAGCGCCGCACCGCCGCGGGCATCGCCGTCCACTTTGGTCAACACTACGCCGGTAAGCGGCAGCGCTTCGTTGAAGGCTTTCGCGGTATTCGCGGCATCCTGACCTGTCATTGCGTCAACTACAAACAGGGTTTCAACCGGGTTAATCGACGCATGGACTTGTTTGATCTCGTCCATCATCGCTTCGTCAACGTGCAGACGACCGGCGGTATCCACCAGCAGCACGTCGTAGAATTTCAGTTTGGCTTCTTTCAGCGCCGCGTTAACGATATCTACCGGCTTCTGACCAACATCAGAAGGGAAGAAATCAACGCCCACCTGCTCTGCAAGCGTCTCAAGCTGTTTGATTGCCGCCGGGCGATAGACGTCGGCAGAAACCACCAGCACTTTCTTCTTGTGCTTCTCGCGCAGGAATTTACCGAGTTTACCCACGCTGGTTGTTTTACCGGCACCTTGCAGGCCCGCCATCAGCACGACCGCAGGCGGTTGCGCCGCCAGGTTCAGGGTCTGGTTCTCTTCGCCCATCGCCGCAACCAGTTCGTTACGGACGATTTTGACGAACTCCTGCCCCGGCGTCAGGCTTTTATTAACTTCATGACCAACCGCTTTCTCTTTTACGCGATTGATAAACTCACGCACTACCGGCAGAGCGACGTCCGCCTCCAGCAGCGCCATGCGCACTTCGCGCAGCGTATCTTTTACGTTGTCTTCAGTGAGGCGTCCACGGCCACTGATATTGCGCAGCGTGCGCGACAAACGATCGGTTAAATTATCAAACATTGTCTCTCGCCTGGGGTGGAAACGGTTGGCCGCAATCGCGACACATCATCAGTATTTTGCCGCAGTATAACATGAAGGCGTCTTTGTTGTTATGCAACGGTTGGAGCAGCGTTCACCTGACGCTATACTGCTTCTCTTTCTTATTGCTCAAACTGTCGACATTACTATGCCCGTTTTTGCTCTGCTCGCGCTTGTCGCCTACTCCGTCAGTCTTGCGCTGATTGTTCCCGGTCTGCTGCAAAAAAACGGCGGCTGGCGGCGCATGGCTATTATTTCTGCGGTCATCGCGCTGGTCTGCCACGCAATCGCTCTGGAAGCCCGCATCCTGCCCGACGGTGATAGCGGACAAAACCTCAGCCTGCTGAACGTTGGTTCATTGGTCAGTTTGATGATCTGTACGGTAATGACCATTGTGGCTTCTCGCAATCGTGGCTGGTTGCTGCTACCCATTGTCTATGCCTTTGCGCTTATCAACCTGGCGCTGGCGACCTTCATGCCCAATGAATACATCACCCATCTGGAAGCAACGCCAGGGATGCTGGTGCACATTGGCTTATCGCTCTTTTCCTATGCCACGCTAATTATCGCCGCCCTGTATGCGCTGCAACTGGCATGGATTGATTACCAACTGAAGAACAAGAAGTTGGCATTCAGTCAGGAAATGCCGCCATTGATGAGTATCGAGCGTAAAATGTTCCACATTACGCAGATTGGCGTGGTGCTGTTAACGCTTACTCTTTGCACTGGCCTGTTCTACATGCACAACTTATTTAGCATGGAAAATATCGACAAGGCTGTGCTCTCTATCGTGGCGTGGTTTGCCTATATTGTGCTGCTGTGGGGACATTATCATGAAGGATGGCGTGGACGCCGCGTCGTCTGGTTTAACGTTGCGGGTGCAGTCATTCTGACACTGGCCTATTTCGGCAGCCGAATTGTCCAGCAGTTAATCAGCTAAACCCAGAAAAGGAGTTTCCCCTGGAACACATTTCTACTACTACGTTGATCATTATTCTGATCATCATGGTGGTCATTTCAGCCTATTTTTCCGGGTCCGAAACCGGAATGATGACCCTCAACCGCTATCGTCTGCGGCATATGGCAAAACAGGGTAATCGCTCGGCCAAACGGGTCGAAAAATTGCTGCGTAAGCCAGACCGCCTGATAAGCCTGGTGTTAATCGGCAATAACCTGGTCAATATTCTTGCCTCCGCGCTCGGCACTATTGTTGGGATGCGTTTGTACGGCGATGCGGGCGTGGCAATTGCGACTGGTGTGCTGACTTTTGTCGTACTGGTTTTTGCTGAGGTATTGCCGAAAACCATGCTGCGCTGTACCCGGAAAAAGTCGCCTATCCGAGTAGTTTTCTGCTGGCTCCGCTGCAAATTTTGATGATGCCGCTGGTCTGGTTGCTGAATGCTATTACCCGCATGTTAATGCGCATGATGGGCATCAAAACCGATATCGTGGTTAGCGGCTCTTTGAGCAAAGAAGAGTTGCGTACTATCGTGCACGAATCGCGCTCACAAATTTCCCGTCGCAATCAGGATATGCTGCTTTCGGTACTCGATCTGGAAAAAATGACCGTTGATGACATCATGGTGCCGCGCAGTGAAATTATCGGTATTGATATCAACGATGACTGGAAATCGATTCTGCGCCAACTCTCCCACTCACCTCACGGGCGCATCGTGCTCTACCGTGATTCGCTGGACGACGCCATCAGTATGCTGCGAGTACGTGAAGCCTGGCGACTCATGTCGGAGAAAAAAGAGTTCACCAAAGAAACCATGCTACGCGCCGCGGACGAGATCTATTTTGTCCCGGAAGGTACGCCGCTCAGCACGCAGCTGGTGAAGTTTCAGCGCAACAAAAAGAAAGTCGGCCTGGTCGTCAACGAATACGGAGACATTCAGGGGCTGGTGACGGTCGAAGATATTCTGGAAGAGATTGTCGGCGATTTCACTACGTCCATGTCGCCAACACTTGCCGAAGAAGTCACTCCGCAAAACGACGGTTCGGTGATTATCGATGGCACCGCCAACGTGCGAGAAATTAACAAAGCCTTTAACTGGCATCTACCGGAAGATGATGCCCGCACGGTTAATGGCGTCATTCTTGAGGCACTGGAAGAGATCCCGGTTGCAGGCACCCGCGTGCGTATTGGCGAGTACGATATCGATATTCTCGACGTACAGGACAATATGATTAAGCAGGTAAAAGTTTTTCCTGTGAAACCGCTGCGCGAGAGTGTGGCGGAGTAAAAAAAACGGCCCGGCATTCGCATGCTGGGCGTGATTTATTACGAAAACAGAAATTAAGCTTTTGCCTTCGCTACAGTAACCATCGCCGCACGAATCGTACGACCATTCAGCGTATAACCCTTCTGCATAATGCCCAGTACGTTACCTGGCGCAACGTCATCAGATTCCACCATTGCGATGGCCTGATGCACATTCGGGTCCAGTGGGACGTTAGTTTCGGCGATCACTTCAACGCCAAACTTACGCACAACATCCAGCATCGACTTCAGCGTCAGCTCAATGCCTTCAACCATCGCGGACATATCCGGGTTAGCTTTATCAGCCACTTCCAGCGCACGATCCAGGCTATCAATCACCGGCAGTAATTCGTTGATGAATTTCTCCAGCGCAAATTTGTGGGCTTTTTCGATATCCAGTTCAGTACGACGACGCAGGTTTTCCATTTCGGCTTTTACGCGCAAAATGCCGTCACGTTCACGGGTCTGGGCTTCGGCCAGCTGAGCTTCGAGATTCGCAATTTTTTCATCGCGCGGATCCACCTGCTCAGCAGAAGCTTCTGGCTCAACTGCCTCAATCTCTTCGTGCTGATCCATGATAATTTCTTCCGGGGCTTGCCCCTCAGGCGTTTTCTGTTCTTTACTACTCATGAATTTCTCCGCGTTTTTTTTCGCATTCATCTCGCTAACTTCGCTTATTATGGGGATCAGTTTCAGGGTTTCAAGGGAAGCACTCACATTGTCATCAATCTTCGCAACAAGGACCTCGGAAAAATGAATAATCATTTCAAGTGTATTGGCATTGTGGGACACCCACGGCACCCTACTGCACTGACAACACATGAAATGCTCTACCGCTGGCTGTGCACAAAAGGTTACGAGGTCATCGTTGAGCAACAAATCGCTCACGAACTGCAACTGAAGAATGTGAAAACTGGCACGCTCGCGGAGATTGGGCAACTGGCTGATCTCGCGGTAGTCGTTGGTGGCGACGGTAATATGCTGGGCGCGGCGCGCACACTCGCCCGTTACGATATTAAAGTTATTGGAATCAACCGTGGCAACCTGGGTTTCCTGACTGACCTTGACCCCGATAACGCCCAGCAACAATTAGCCGATGTGCTGGAAGGCCACTACATCAGCGAGAAACGTTTTTTTGCTGGAAGCGCAAGTCTGCCAGCAAGATTGCCAGAAACGCATCAGCACAGCGATAAATGAAGTTGTACTTCATCCAGGCAAAGTGGCGCATATGATTGAGTTCGAAGTGTATATCGACGAGATCTTTGCGTTTTCTCAGCGATCTGATGGACTAATTATTTCAACGCCAACAGGCTCCACTGCCTATTCCCTCTCTGCGGGCGGTCCTATTCTGACACCCTCTCTGGATGCAATTACCCTGGTGCCCATGTTCCCGCATACGTTGTCAGCACGACCACTGGTCATAAACAGCAGCAGCACGATCCGTCTGCGTTTTTCGCATCGCCGTAACGACCTGGAAATCAGTTGCGACAGTCAGATAGCGCTGCCGATTCAGGAAGGTGAAGATGTCCTGATTCGTCGCTGTGATTATCATCTGAATCTGATTCATCCGAAAGATTACAGCTATTTCAATACATTAAGCACCAAGCTCGGCTGGTCAAAAAAATTATTCTAATTTTACGCCAGCCTCTTTACTGTATATAAAACCAGTTTATACTGTACACAATAACAGTAATGGTTTTTCATACAGGAAAACGACTATGTTGGCACAACTGACCATCAGCAACTTTGCTATCGTTCGTGAGCTTGAGATTGATTTTCACAGCGGCATGACCGTAATAACCGGTGAAACCGGCGCGGGTAAATCTATTGCGATAGATGCCCTCGGCCTTTGTCTCGGTGGTCGCGCTGAAGCCGACATGGTGCGTACCGGCGCTGCTCGCGCTGATCTGTGCGCCCGTTTTTCACTGAAAGATACGCCAGCGGCTCTGCGCTGGCTGGAAGAAAATCAACTGGAAGATGGCCGTGAATGCCTGCTTCGTCGCGTAATCAGTAGCGATGGTCGCTCCCGTGGTTTCATCAACGGTACAGCTGTTCCTCTGTCACAACTGCGCGAACTGGGTCAGTTGCTGATTCAGATCCATGGTCAGCACGCTCATCAATTACTCACCAAATCCGAGCACCAAAAATTCCTGCTTGATGGCTATGCCAATGAAACCTCTCTGCTCCAGGAAATGACCGTACGTTATCAGTTGTGGCATCAAAGCTGCCGCGACCTCGCGCACCATCAACAACTAAGTCAGGAACGCGCCGCCCGTGCGGAACTGCTGCAATACCAATTAAAAGAACTTAACGAATTTAATCCGCAGCCCGGAGAGTTTGAGCAAATTGACGAAGAGTACAAACGTCTGGCGAACAGCGGTCAATTACTGACTACCAGTCAGAATGCATTGGCATTAATGGCCGACGGTGAAGACGCAAACCTGCAAAGTCAGCTTTACACGGCTAAACAGCTGGTGAGTGAATTGATTGGCATGGACAGCAAACTGTCCGGCGTACTTGATATGCTGGAAGAAGCTACCATCCAGATTGCTGAAGCCAGCGACGAACTGCGCCACTACTGCGATCGTCTGGATCTCGATCCCAACCGACTGTTTGAACTTGAACAGCGCATCTCAAAACAAATTTCGCTGGCACGTAAACATCACGTCAGCCCTGAGGCATTGCCACAGTATTACCAGTCGCTACTGGAAGAACAGCAGCAACTGGACGATCAGGCCGACTCACAAGAAACGCTCGCGCTGGCGGTAACGAAACATCATCAGCAAGCACTGGAAACGGCACGCGCGTTACACCAGCAACGCCAGCATTATGCAAATGAGTTGGCACAGCTGATCACCGATAGTATGCATGCACTCTCTATGCCGCATGGGCAGTTTACGATTGATGTTAAATTTGACGAGCATCACCTGGGCATTGACGGTGCCGATCGTATTGAGTTTCGGGTAACCACCAACCCAGGTCAGCCAATGCAGCCTATTGCCAAAGTCGCATCCGGTGGTGAATTGTCCCGCATCGCATTGGCAATCCAGGTCATTACCGCGCGTAAAATGGAAACCCCGGCACTGATTTTTGATGAAGTGGATGTAGGGATTAGCGGTCCAACAGCGGCAGTTGTCGGCAAACTGCTACGTCAGCTTGGCGAATCAACCCAGGTGATGTGTGTTACCCATTTGCCGCAAGTCGCAGGATGCGGTCATCAACACTATTTTGTCAGCAAAGAAACCGATGGCGCGATGACCGAAACTCATATGGAGTCGCTGGACAAAAAAGCGCGGTTACAGGAGCTGGCGCGCCTGCTTGGTGGCAGTGAAGTCACACGTAACACACTGGCGAATGCGAAAGAACTGCTTGCGGCGTAAACTTTTTTCCTGCTTTACGGTCAGAGTAAACAGCAAAAACGCCGTAAGACCGGAAAGCAAAAGGTTTTAAAGTGATGAAAGGTCTATTATCATCGGCATATTACAGATGAGCCACGTACTGCTCGGGCCCGAAAAGGAATCAAATCACTATGCGCTGTAAAACGCTGACTGCTGCAGCAGCAGTACTATTGATGTTGACCGCAGGCTGTTCCACTCTGGAGCGAGTGGTTTACCGTCCTGACATCAACCAGGGGAACTATCTGACCGCTAACGACGTATCCAAAATACGTGTTGGCATGACGCAACAACAAGTTGCGTACGCATTGGGTACACCGCTGATGTCCGATCCATTTGGTACGAATACCTGGTTCTATGTGTTCCGTCAGCAACCAGGCCATGAAGGTGTAACACAGCAAACGCTGACGCTGACCTTTAACAGTAGCGGTGTGTTGACCAACATTGATAACAAACCCGCGCTGACTGGCAACGAATAAAATTTGCTGTTTATAACGATTAAAAAAAAGGTGCTCAATGAGCACCTTTTTCATAGGAGGATCCTATGTCTGTACCAGAAAGCAAAGCTGCACTGTTGCAGGAAATGGAAAAATCATGGAATGGACTTACAAAAAAGTTATCTCGCATTCCAGAAGAAAAAGCTTTTCTCATCACAATGGAAGGGCATGCCAGCGGCACTGTGATGAGTGCGGCTAACCTGGTAAGCTATCTAATAGGTTGGGGAGAGCAGGTTCTTATCTGGCACAGACAAGAAGAAGCAGGAATCCCCATTGATTTTCCGGCTAAAGACCATAAGTGGAATGAACTTGGGAAACTAGCGCAGACATTTTACGCTAATTATTCCCATGTCACATCATGGTCCCAATTGTGCGAAATGTTAGAAACCAACCATCAGCAACTCAAATCGCTAGTGGAACGCTACAGCGATAACGAGTTATACCATCATCCCTGGTACGGTAAATGGACGCGTGGCCGAATGATCCAATTTAATACCGTATCACCCTATAGAAATGCAAGCACACGTCTGAACGCCCTACTAAAACAATTCTGACAATAGATTTGCTATTTATTCGCTGATTTTTCTGCTCGTTGCCTGCGAAGCTCTTTCGGATCGGCAATGAGAGGGCGATAAATCTCCACCCGATCGCCATCATGCACGGTATCGCTCAGTTTTGCCGGACGGCTGTAAATGCCGACTTTGTTTTTAGTTAAATCGATATCGGTACGCAATTCCAGCAAGCCACTGGCGCGAATTGCTTCTTCAACCGTCGCGCCCTCCTGCAATCTTACCCGTTGCAGGTATTGTTTCTCGGGTAATGCGTAAGCCACCTCAACGGCAATTTTACCTGGCACTGTAGACCTCTTTTGCACGAACAGTAAAAGCCTGCACCATATTAGCTGCCAGCTCTTTAAACACGCGACCAAAGGCGAGTTCAATCAATTTATTGGTAAACTCAAAGTCGAGATGAAACTCAATACGGCACGCGTCCTGGCTCAACGGCGTAAACTTCCAGCCGCCGATCAATTTCTTAAACGGTCCATCAACCAGACTCATCAGAATACTTTGGTTACTGGTCAACTGGTTGCGGGTAGTAAACGTTTTGCTGATCCCAGCCTTAGACACATCTACCGCAGCGGTCATCTGCCCAGGAGTGGACTCCAGAATCCGGCTTCCAGTGCACCCTGGTAAAAACTGAGGATAAGACTGAACGTCATTCACTAACTGATACATTTGCTCCGCGCTGTAGGGTACCAGTGCGGTCCGGCTAATCTGAGGCATAACAATTTCCATCAACAAAAATCCAACAAATAATATCATTTATCCTGCCGTAAAAAAAACGCTATCCCGACGCTGGGTAACATCCGGTTCATGCTAAGATAGAGCCTTGTCCCCCGCAGGATTGATATGGGGTATTTTCGATTTCAGATTACCGATGATTCACGACGCTTATGACGAAGAAAAAAGCACATAAATCTGGTTCAGCGACCATCGCGCTTAACAAGCGCGCCCGTCACGAATACTTTATTGAAGAAGAGTTCGAAGCGGGACTTGCCCTGCAAGGCTGGGAAGTTAAATCCCTGCGCGCAGGAAAAGCCAATATTAGCGACAGCTATGTCCTTCTGCGCGACGGAGAAGCGTTCCTGTTTGGAGCAAACATCACGCCGATGGCAGTGGCTTCCACGCACGTGGTGTGCGACCCTACTCGCACCCGCAAACTGCTTCTCAACCAGCGCGAACTTGACTCTCTCTATGGCCGAGTGAACCGTGAAGGTTATACCGTAGTGGCGCTCTCCCTGTACTGGAAAAATGCCTGGTGCAAAGTAAAAATCGGCGTCGCGAAAGGTAAGAAACAACACGATAAACGTTCTGATATCAAAGAACGCGAATGGCAGGTTGATAAAGCACGTATCATGAAAAATGCGCACCGTTAAACCTATATAAGCGATACTAATCAAATCTTCACCGCGCCTCCCTATCCGGTGGCGCGAATGAACATCTTGTCGACTGTCAAATCTGACACTGATGTAGCCATCCCATTGCTTAATCGAAGAAAAATCATACTATGCAGGCGCTAATTCCAGGATGATAACGCCTTTGGGGCTAGTCATGGCGCTCAAAAATCTGGTATACTTAACGTTACACATTGGGGCTGATTCTGGATTCGACGGGATTTGCGAAACCCAAGGTGCATGCCGAGGGGCGGTTGGCCTCGTAAAAAGCCGCAAAAAATAGTCGCAAACGACGAAAACTACGCTTTAGCAGCTTAATAACCTGCTTAGAGCCCTCTCTCCCTAGCCTCCGCTCTTAGGACGGGGATCAAGAGAGGTCAAACCCAAAAGAGATCGCGTGGAAGCCCTGCCTGGGGTTGAAGCGTTAAAACTTAATCAGGCTAGTTTGTTAGTGGCGTGTCTGTCCGCAGCTGGCAAGCGAATGTAAAGACTGACTAAGCATGTAGTACCGAGGATGTAGGAATTTCGGACGCGGGTTCAACTCCCGCCAGCTCCACCAAATAAATCAAGGGGTTACGTGAAGGCGTAGCCCCTTTTTCTTTGGTAGTGGCGGCAAAATGGCGACAGAGTTTTGCGTCCGTCTTGCCTGTCGCCATCTTGAAATCATGCCAAGAGGTTTCACATGGAAGAACTTCACTTTGTTTACATCAATGCAAATGGTCGTATCGGTGTTCACTCAATACAGAGCATCAGTTATAGCGAAAATCATATACAGGGCATTTGTAAGAACACCGACCGAATAAAAACCTTCCGAAAAGACCGCATTCTTAAACAATACGATTCACAAGAACAAGCCATTCAGGAATGCGAGACATTCCTCCCCGAAAACTACTCACACCTCACTAAGCAGTCTGGCCCGAAAAAAAAATACATTCGATGTGTGTTTCACCGGATTTAAGAAAGCAGATAAAGAAAGGTTGGTTGATAAGGCGAATGAACAAGGATTAACGGTAAGAACCTCTGTAACCCAAAACCTTCAGATGCTCTGCTGCGGTTACAATGCAGGCCCATCAAAAGTATCGGCAGCAAGGATGAAAGGCACTATCATCATAGATGAGCCTGGCTTTATACATTTTCTTGAAACAGGTGAGATCCCAGATGAATAAAAACCTGCCGTAGCAGGTTCTCTTTCTCAAAAATTCATATGCCCCTGACCACCTGGCAATGGATGTGGAGGGGCTGTAGCAATCAATGCAGGTGTCACAATAAACCGGACCACTGTTTCATGGGTAACAAAAGTGCTCCCGCAGTTAATATTTTGGCACTGGCAGTAACGCTCTTTGGTGCTTTCCGTTACTTGAAAACTGCTCCTTGTGTGCGCCGCATGACCACACTTTGGACAATTCATCATATCCAGATCCCTACCTTTGCTATCAGAATCAATGCAATGATACACAAAATATCAATATTGAGAACCATTTATTCCATTTCAAGATCATCAATTTTCACTTCAAGTTCAATACCGGTCGTAAAACCGTTATCCGGGCTGACGGTATGCGTCAGAGTCGTAATGGTCCATTCCGCATCATCTATCGGCTGTTTAAAGCCACTGACTTTCACTGGCATTTCCGTGTAGAGATCCGCCCGCCCTTCTGCCAGTTGTAGTGAGAATGACGCAACACCGCGTTGCAGGCGTTCCCACTGCATTTTCGCCGCTCGTTCGGCGTTGCTCCGGTTGGCATAAGTGCGATTAAGTACCAGCACGTTTTCATCCGTCCCCACCAGGTAATCGCCCTGCTTCGCTTCCGGCTCTTTCTTCTGGGCCTTAGTCCTGCGCTTACGCTTCACTGTAGTGCTTTCTTTCTTCGTGGGTTCGCGGGTATGCAACCAGCTGGCAATTACGCCCGTGTAAGCTCCGCGATCTGCCAGGGTAAAGCGGTGACTGTCGCCGTCCTTACGTGTGATAGTGATCACCGACAGTGGTTTACCGCTGGCACTTTTACCCTGTCCCTGCCGGATGAATAACAGATTGCCATTTTTCACCGACGCAATAGCACCGTACTGGCGCGCCAGCCGCATCAGAAAACTACCGTCACTCTCATTAGTCTGGTCTATATGCTCCACGGGCTTATCCGACAGGTCTTTACCCAGTGCCATCTTCAGCTTGTGACGTGCGGCTATTTCCTTCACCACTTCCCCGACAGTGGTCTTGTGCCACGATTTTTCGCGGCGGGTATTCAGCGTTTCCCTAAAATCAGCACTTCGCGCCCGGATAGTCAGGCGGTCCGGTGCGCCAGTGTGTTCAATCTCGTCCACCGTGAATGCCCCTTTCGGGAAAAGCGGCTGCCCCTTCCAGCCCAGCGCCAGCGTAATGACCGCACCACGGCGCGGCAGCACGATTTTTCCGTCGGCGTCGTCCAGCTCCAGATCAAGCTGGTCTGCTTCAAAGCCCCGGTTGTCCGTCAGCGTCAGACTCATCAGGCGCTTATCCAGGACAGTAGTGATACTCCCTGCCCTCAATACTGATGCTGAATGCGGGAGTTTTGTTGCCTTTGTTAAGCAGTTCAGAGCTGAAATTCACGACAGCAGCCCTCCCACCGTTTTACTGATATCGCTTAAAGCAGATGTTGCCGTTTCCTGCAGATTATTCAGTTGCGCACTGAGATCACCGAACATATCGGACAGAGATTCATCCACCCGTTTGAGCGACAGGGTGAACTCAATCCGGCGCGGCATACCGTCGCGGAAAACTCCGTTTTAGTCTGATTCAGTCCCTCAATCACATACATGCCATAAATCGTGCCGCTGCCTTCAATCAGGGGCCATGCTTTCCCCTGTTCTGCCATCTGCTCCAGTGCCAGCAACGACAGCCTGCCGCCTGTTATCTCCGGCATAAGAACACCAGAAAGCGTCAGCATGTCGTTGTCCGGTCCCAGAAACTGCGTGGACGGACGACGGTTTACCCGACTGTTAGCCGCATGTCGCCAGCTGCGTTGATACTGCAGTTCCTGATACGGTACGGTGCGCAGCATAAACACATACAATCCCAGCACCATCATCATGCGTCGTATCCCCCCTGATCGCTGTAGTTACTCCTGGCTTTTGCCTTCAGCCTGCGTTCACGTTCATCAAGCTGGCGGGCCACCTCCCGCGCAATATCCTGCGCACTTTGTCCTGGCTGCGTCTGGATGATGATCTGCGTCGGTGCCTCAATCCGGTGAACGGGCGGCACAGTAGCTGCGCGACTCACCATCGCTTTGCCGCCTTTCGCGGGAAGCGCCAAAGGATGCAACGGTGGAAGCTCTGCTGGCGCGGCAGCAACGCCCATCATTCCGGCAACAACGGCAGCCAGTGCAGCTGTATTTCTCCGGCTGGTCACATTTGCCGGGCCGTTAACAATTTCCGGCCCGTTTTCACCGACGATGCCAAACTGCCCGCGCGGGATATACCCGCCGCTGTCATACATCCCCGCAAAGCCATATCCCCATGACGGAAAACCACCTGATGGCATCATCACTTTGCCGTCTGCATTCACTGTTGCGGGTTGCTGACGCGTCACGCTTTCCGGCAGTTTCGCCTTTGCAGCCTCTTTACTGATAATGCCGAGTTTCTCCAGCAACCAGGAAACGCCGGATTTCAGGGAGTCCAGCGGATGCATGACCATATTCAGCCCTTCTGCCAGTCGCCTCCCCGAATCGTCGCCCCATTGCCGCTGCGCTCTGCAGTTCGGCAGAGGTCGACTTAACGGGCGTCAGCAGATCAGTAAACCAGCCCCACAGAGCCTGCACTTTGTCACCAATCCACTGAAACACGGGCTTAAGTGGTTCGAATGCGGCACTGATGGGACCTGCCGCCGCTTTGAATCCTTCCACCACGCCACCGAGAAATGCGGTGATGGGTTGCCAGTATTTCCAGACAACCAGCGCCACGCCCGCCAGTGCAGTAACCACAAGACCTATCGGACTGAGCAGAGCACCTAACAGACCAGATATGGCATACAGGGCAACGCGCAGCATCACCAGCGGACCGGATGCCAGCACTCGCAACACTGCACCTGCGGCAGTCAGTCCACCGCGCAGTGCCGCCAGTGGATTCATAAACATCAAGGCAACAGCACGTAAACCGGATAAACCGGACCGCAACAGTGCAACAGGCGCAGCTGCCACAGTTTTCAGGGCATTTCCCGTCAGTGATGCCGTGCGGCGCAAAGACAACAGCGGCGCAGTAAGCAAACCCGCACTGCTCCCCGATGAAGCAAACCCGCGTCGCAGTACTGCCAGTGGCGCGCCTGCCAGCCTGGATAACGCGCTGCTGGTTCGTGTTACTGCATCCGTCACCGAAGGTAACGTCTTGATACCCAGCACAGAGAATCCCAGACGGATGACTGCCAGCGGCCCCAGCACTGCAGCCAACACCACAGCCAGGGTGCCGAGGCCCACGGTAACCGCAGCCACAACAGCGGCTACTTTCATCAGTGTGCCCGTCAGTTCCGGGTTAGCTTCCACCCAGCGACGCGACGCCCCCGTGACGCTTTTCACCGTGTACAGAATATCCATCAGCGGCTGGCGCAGCGTTTCGCCCAGGCTGCTGAAGGTGTTCTGCGCTCCGGTTTTGACCAGCAACCACTGCGCAGAAAGTGAATCCTTGTTAATGTCGGATTCTTTCTGCATGGAGCCGAGCGCATCATTGCCCGCTGTCAGTTTTAGCTGGCGCTGCAGTTCCGGCAGGTTGTTTGCCAGTTTCGCCGCGTCATCGCCAAACTCTTTACCAAACAACATGGTCATGGCAGACAGGCGCTTATCCTGCGGAAGCGCATTCACCTTCTCCAGTACGCGCTGGATGGTTCCCATCGCATCCTTCGTCATCTGCTTTTCAATCACTTCAGGATTGAGTTTCAGCAGATTCATTCCTTCAAAGAAACTCTTGCTCTGCATGGTGGCAATGGACAATTCACGCACCATCGCGTTTGCTGCACTGGCTGCAACCTCCGGCGCAGCGCCCAGTGTCAGGAAGGTTGAACCCAGCGCCGCCGCTTTACGATAATCCAGACGGTCAGCCACACCGCCCAGGCGTTGCATGACATCAATGATGTCTGCCCCTTTCGACATGGCGTTATCATCCAGATAGTTCAGCGCGTCACCGAGCTGTTCAATATTGCGTGTAGGGATTTTGTAGAGCTGGGCGATTTTCCCCAGACTTTCTGACAGTTCATCCGCTGGCAGCTCAAAGGCTGTTGCCGCCTTTGCCGCCGTGCTGGCGAAGGCCAGCAGGTCACGTTTCTGGTCTTCCCAACTGTCGTCAGGGTTTGCGACGTTCATGCGCGCACCACCTTCAACCAGTGCGGCGAAGTCCACAGCACCGTTTTCCATCGGCAACTGTTCGCTGGCAGCCTTGATGGCATCCTGCATTTCGTAAAAACGCGCAGTGCGGTTGCCATTATCGTCACGCAGACCATTGACCTGCTTTGCCACACCTTTCATGGCATCTTCCATGCTGGTATAGCTTTTTACTGCCGCCATCACTGGTGCGCCCATTGCCAGCCCTGCAGCCGTGGTGGTGGCTCCGGCCCCGGCAATCCGATCCCTTACTTCAAGACGCCTGGCGTAAGCCCCCCGGGCGGCGTGCATTTTTCGCTGTTGCTCCCCGACACGTCGTAACCTCGCTTCCTGCTCAGAAAGCTGCCTGTTATAACGCATCGTTTCACGGGTAATGCGGGCCGTCGCACTGGCGCCATCATTAGCTGAAATACCAGCACGATAAAGTTCTGCACGCACAAGCGCCGTCTGCTGCTGCAGCTTTTTCTGGCGTTCTTCCAGGCGCTGAACAGCCAGCCGTTGACGGCCCAGAGCAACAACCTGACGTTGCGAAGGCGGCCCCATTGATCCCAGTTCATGACTGAGTAAATTTGCACGCTGGCGGGCATAGTTCAGCCTGTCGCCTAATTTCTGATTTTCTGCCTGCAGCTTTCGGAAGCTGTCCAGACTGCTCCCGGCCTGATCAAGCTGCTTTATTGCATCGCGGGATTTTTTGACAGCAGCAGCCAGTTCTCTTGAACTGGCCTGCGCGGATCGAAATGGGCGGGTGAGCTTGTCAACCGCATTCAGAATCACCTGCAGACGCAGGTTATTGTCACTCATGGCTGGCCCCGCTTCTCTGAATCGCTTTATACCGCCATTCCAGCACTTCGGTCAGCGGCATAACGTCAGTAACGGATGGCGGCCAGTGAAAGATGGTGGCGATATCAGCCACCAGATCGTCAACCGTCAGGCTGTCGGTAAACCGGCAAGCACCGACTTCTTCAACAAAAAAGTGACAACCTCAACCGACATGGCAGTGAGATCTGCCGGATCCAGCTCTGCAATTTCCTGTGCAGTCAGTGCCGGACTGGAGATGCGGGGGATCACGGTCATCATCGCGTTCACATCCATATCCATAATGGCCTGCAGGCGTGTGCCGCGCAGCGCACCGGACTGCGGTTTACGCAACACAATTTCGGTAATTTCTGTTTTACCGCGCATGATGGGAGTATCCAGTTGAATGGTCTTTTCAGTCTGCTTATCGCTCATTTTGTTGTCCTGTAAATTGGGTTCTGGCGCGGCAATCCGCGCCGTTCAGATACATCAGAGGCCGAGGGCGTTGCGGTGCGCTTCCATCAGGTCCACACCGTCCACAATTTCCACCATGTTGATAAGGTCCACTTCATAAAGCACCTCACCATTGATGGTCAGCTTCGCGTAGCTGTTGGTACTGGTCACTTTGGTGGTGTTGCTTTCGCCCGTCTTCCACTCGCCGGAATCCACTTCTTTGTGACGTCCACGCACTACAAGCTCCACGGCCTGCACTTCCCCGGTATCGTCACGCTGGATAGAGCCGGTAAAGCGCAGCTGGATGCCATCCACCGTAGCTTTGCCCATCTGCTTAAACAGCAGTAGCTCAGTACCGCCAATGGAAAATTCAGTATCCAGTGCGCCGTCATCCAGCCCCAGATCCACATCCACCGCACCCGGCATTCCGCCGCCGCGATACTTCTCATATTTGCGGGTGAATTTCGGCAGCGTCAGCGACTCAACGATCCCCTGCCAGTTGTTCCCGTCATTAAACAGGTTCAGGTGTTTTAATTTACGTGGTAAAGCCATGTTGCCCCCTTACGCGCTTACCTGGCTGGAGAAATTCACCAGGTACTGATCGGTGATGCGCTGACGCAGCATCAGGTTTTCAAGTGGCGGTACTGGCGTGTAGTCGTAATCGATGGTGAGTTTTCCGGCTTTCAGCGTGTCTTTGTCATTCACCGACTCGTCCAGCCAGCAATCACCACCAATGAGATAGCCCTGACTGACCAGGCTGCGCATTTTGGCGCGGATACCTTCGATAATGTCGCGGGCCAGCGACGGGTTCAGCGGTTTGTCCACCGCCCACATATGCGCTTCTGCCATTGTGTCCGTCAGCACCTGCGCCGTGCGGGTGTAGTTTTCGAAGGCAAAGAGCGGATCATCGCTCAGACAGCGGGAACCCCAGAAGCGGAACCCGTCTTTACGCACAAGCGTGGTGACGTCGTTCTGGTTCAGCAGACCTGCATCGGTTGCCGGGTCCTGCAGATCCCAGAACACATCTGCAGAAATTCCGGTGACACCGTTCACGCCCACGTTGGACAGGCTTTTGTGCCACCCGGTCTGCTCATCAATTTTGGCACGCAGACCAAGCGCACGAGCGGTGGCATATGCCATTGCTTCGGCATTCAGCACCGTGTCCCAGCCAGTAAAGTCAGGCCAGATCAGCATTCCTTCGCGCTGGCTGAAGTTTTCACGGTAAGTGATCGCCTCCTGTACCGTCTTGCAGCCATACGCTGACAGGTAGGCAAACCCACGCAGCTTTGCGCCACACTCAGCAACTCAGTAGCAACGGCTTTGTTATCGTGACCTGGCACGCCGAGAATGCGCGGTTTAACGCCGAGCTGTGTCTGGGCAGATAACAGGGCTTTCATGCCTGTTTTTTTACCTTCAGCAGTCACTGCGCCGATGATATTGGTCGTGGTTTCTTCTTCCGTTTCACCCTGCGGCACACGCACAACAACGGTCACGGGTTTTGCCTGGTCAGCGATGGCATCCAGCGAACGGGCCAGCGTGCCGGACTCACCCGCTTTACCGCTGGCGGTCAGTACATCAGTGATCAGCACGGGTTTATTAAGAGGAAACATTTTTGCATCGGCATCATCGCCCGTGCAGACCATACCCACGATGGCGGTGCTCACCGTGGTAATGGATCGGGTGCCTTCGTTGACTTCAACAACGCGCACCCCGTGGTGGTAATCCTGAGCCATAGTGGCGAACCTCCTGATTGGATTAGGCTTCGCCCTATATTGAAGTGATTGTGCCTGACAAACAGCTAAGCGCAGTTGTACCGTTATTCACACAAAATGACGGTATTTGTCCGCTCACAGAAAAAATCAAAATAATGCTGATTCAGGGCGATTCATTGCTCTTATTTGCCGGAAATTTTCTATACATGGCCAGATTATCTGGATGCGCTTGAGGTGGTAGATACGACCATCGCACCAGATATCAAATGGCCTACACCTCCGGCTTCGGTGGAAAGGTAATGTCAGGCGCGGTACTGGTATCGACTTTAGTCAGTTTGTAGCGGTACCGCTGCCATTCAGCCAGACGTGGCACGTCAACATCGTCGATGTAGCCTCCTGCCTGAGCATCTGCCAGTGGGGCGATAATCGCCGTTGCCTCCGCCAGTAATGCTGATTTCTGAAAGTCCGCAGCGATAATTTGTTCTTTTTTAGATGGTGGCTGTGCATCTATCCATGATGGTTTCCCATTAACATCCGGGCCGCGAGTTTTGCCTTCTGGCGGTGTGCCGCTATATTCCGTAAAAATATCTTCGTCAACATCCACCCCATTTTCAGGCCATGCATTAACTCGCGTGTAATCATCAAATAATGCCCAGGGATAAAAAGAATTTGTCTCGCCAGAATATCTGTATTTCATTATCAATACCCCACAGCTATATATGAGAGGTTGAATCCACCGGCACCACTCATCCAGGCCTGAAAACCTGTCCTGGTTTGTGACCCCACGACTATTCCATAAGACATTGTAGTCCCCGGAGCTGCGCCACCTGACGTGACGTCAGACCACGTTAGATTGACTACTGCCCCTGAAGCAAACGCGATCGGAAATGTAGTGCTTGATAGATTTGAACCAATACTAAATCCCAGCGATCCCTTTTGAATAATCATTCCACCTACAGTTTTGACCCAATTAGGCCCATAACCCTGAAAGCTCATATCCGGTATCTGATTTACCCCCGTTCCCACATCCCGTTTTGCCGCTTCTCCCAAACCAAGGTATGCGAGAAGACCAGCAACATCCTTTCCACTCAAATTAGTCAGCGTATTATCCAGCGGTTGTTTTCCCGCCAGCGAATTGAGCATTGTCGTGGCAAAGTTCGGGTCATTCCCCAGCGCCGCCGCCAGTTCGTTCAGCGTATCCAGTGCCGCAGGTGCAGAACCCACCATTGCCGCAATTGCCGATTTCACAAAAGCCGTGGTGGCAATCTGTGTATTGTTGACCGACTGTGCCGCAGTAGGTGCTGTTGGCGTTCCGGTGAGTGCAGGACTCGACAGCGGTGCTTTGAGTGCCAGCGCATTGTTAATGGTGGTACTGAATTTCGGGTCATTATTAATAGCAGCTGCAATTTCTTTCAGCGTGTCCAGCGTGGCTGGCGCACCGTCAATCAGGGTGAGCAGTGCCGCCTGAACAAACGCGGTGGTCGCAACCTGCGTGGTGTTATTCCCTGCCTCTGGAGTTGGCGCTTTGGGGGTTCCGGTAAACGTCGGGCTGGCTTTTGGCGCGTACTGTGAATGCGGGTCCGGTGCGGCAAGATGTTTTGCCATCAGGTCATCCACGTACACCTTCAGCTCCAGTACCTTATCATCCACATACTTGCGGGTTGCCAGCACGACGGCAGGGTCGATTTTCAGGATGATATTCTCCGTGCTGCTGGTAATCAGCACCATGCGCACAGTCTGGGTGCGCCCGCTGCCTTCAGCCAGTTGCGGCTTGTAGCTTTCCGGGCAGTTGCCCACGGCAATCAATGCCCCTGACTCATCAAAAAGTCCCACTTCACGTATCCACCAACCGCCCTCGTTTTCAGGGATCACCTGTTCAGCAATAATCTGACTGCTGTTTTGCGGGTCGATATAGAGCATATTCAGCGCAGCCCGGCGTTTCTCATTTACCAGTGCAGTCTGCTTTGCGTCCGGCGTCGGCAATGCTCCACTACCATCCCCCACCGCCATATGGGTAATTTTAAGCGGCACACCGAGCGCGGCGGCGCTGGCAAGTTTCGCCGCACCAATCTCCGTCAGCAGGGTATAAAATTTTGTGCTCATGGATTCACTCTCACTGTGTCAATAACGTGGACCGCCCCGCCTTCATGCGCGGTGCCGCCAGAAATAATTGTTTCGTTGATATACGGATAGATCGTGATTTCTTCGCCAAGATAACTGGCTGCCCCCACCCAATGCGGGCCGCTGGTCTGCAGATTGATGGACATGCCGATCATGTGACGGCTACATGGTTTGGCATCGCTTATCAGCCGCTCAAGTTCCAGATAGGTATCTTCAGTGATGCCCTGGTCCTGCACGCCGATGTCCAGGCGAAACGTGCCCGGTGTCTCTCCGGTCTGCCACCACTCAATAATGCGGATCAGAAAGCCGAACGGCTCCACCACCCGCCGCACGGCACTGGTGGTTCCTTTATGCTGATGGATATAAAAAGCATCCTTTACCACCTGGCGCTTGACGCTTTCCGTCCAGTCCTCGTCCCAGCGATCCACAGAGAACGCCCAGGCGAGATAAGGCAGGAAACTGACCGGACAGGTAGCCGGATCCCACAGGTCACGCAGCGGTACCTGCAAATCAGAAATCCCGCTGCACGCTTGCGCCAGTCGGCGCTCCAGTGGCGTTGAACCCGGTGGCAGCAGACTATTCATCCGTTCCCCCGTTGGTCACGCTCCACTGCGTACATGATGCCGCCTGCGTTTTGTTCAGGACCACATCCGCCTGCGGGGAAGCCAGTTCCACACGTTGAACACCCTCAACATGCAGGGCGGCAAAGATGGCACTACGGCGAATATCCCGACCAAGCCGCGTCTGACTGGCGATGTACTTCTGCAGGCTGGCTTTTGCCGCTGCCATTACCGGCTCTGCTTCCGGCCCCGGATAGAGAAAAATGGTGGCTTCCACGCGGTACGGGATGATTTCTGCGCTGCGAACCGTCAGACGGTCAGCCACCGGGCGGACGCTCTCACTGTTCAGGGCGTTCTCCACCACATCCAGCAGGTCTTTTTCTGCTGTTCCGTCGCCTTCGCGGCTAAGGACAGTCAGCACCACCTCTGCAGGCGCCGGACTGGTTGCACTGGCATCCGCCACCCGACCGTCGGCGCTTCGGGCATGAAATTCATAAGCTGCAGTTGGCCCCGCAACTGAAAGTCCTTCAAAGGCTGCAGGCACACGCAGGCGTAACGCTTCATCGCTTTCCATCACAGCCGCAACGGGCGGCACAGCGTCATTATCAGCAGGCGTCACCGTCAGGCGTGTCACGTTGTAGTTGGCAGCGAGCTGGTCCAGATCACCGCCCATCGCATAAGCCACCATCACCGCCTGCGCGGCTTCGTTAATGCGCTGGCGCAGAAGCAACTCACGGTAAGCGTTTTCCTGCAACAATTTAGTGACGGGTTCAGATTCCAGATCCAGCGTACGCATCACAGCTTCCTGTTCATCTTTCGGATGAAGCGCCACAAATTCAGCCTTGCGTTCGGCAAGTAGCGTCTCAAAGTCCGGCACATCGACAATCTGCGGTGCAGGTAACTGCGAAAGGTCAATCACTGCCATTCTCTGCTCCTGTTGATACGGAAAGGGAAACAGGCACACCGTTATTACGCCGCCCGGTCAGCTCCACCACCATTGAACCGTCAAAATTGCTGTTGATGGTGATGGAATCCAGCGTCAGCCGTGGCTCCCAGCGACTCAGCGCCACATACACTGCCGACATGACCTGCAGGCGTAACGCCGGATTTTGTGGCTGATCTATCAGTGCCGACAGCAGGGAACCATATTCACGACGGGCAATACGGCTACCCTGCGGTGTCAGCAGAATGTCCCGCACCGACTGGCGCAGATGGTCAATATCAGTAATGGCTTTACCGCTGGTATTGTTCATCCCGCTATAAAGCGTCATACCGGGCCTCCGGTTGTGTCGCCGCCTTTCAGGACGCCAGTATGCTGATGTGCATCAACCACGATCCCGTTAGAACTCATCGCTCCGCCGCCCTGGGTAACGCCACCATTGATCACCACTTCACTGTTAATACGTGTGCGGTCAGCCTCCAGTACAAACTCACTGGTTTTCAGGGTTATGTTGTCGGCAGCCTCAATGACCATGGATTTGATGCCCCTGACATACCAGCGCCCGGTGGTGGGTTCGTATTCAAACCAGCCACCGTCAGGATGTTCTGTCACGCAGGCTTCCGCCGACGTCGACGGTGGCGCGAAGTGATTCGAATAGACAGCGGGCAGCGCAAAGGCGGTTTCCAGATTGCCTCCCAGACTCAGCAGCACCACCTGCTCACCTTCCGATGGTCGCCACCATGTGCGGGCATTCCCGGCACGCAGCGTCAGCCAACTGATCCAGTTAGTTTCAAGGTCGCCCGTTTTCACCCGACACAGCCAGTTTTCCCGGTCCACTTCGGTGACTACACCTGTGCGGATCAGATTGGTGATAAGGCGCATGATTTCGGTTAATTGTGCGTTCATAGGGAAAGGTTGCCATCAGGGGAAGAAAGGCGGCAGTGCTGCAACTTGTATCAGTGCTGATACAAAGATCACCCCGCCAGCCATTGCAGAATCATGTCACGGGTCATTGCCTCAACATCATCATTTACACCCAGAAGGCGACGCTCTGCGTAACGGACCTCCGGTCCCTTACGACTGACGCGATCGCGCAGGCCGTAGTGATGAACACGGGCAATGCGCTGTACCTTGCCTTCAAACTGGACGCTGGCAGAGTCGGCGCTGGCGGCGGTTTTCAGGTATTTTGTGGTGCGCAGCTTTGCAAACATCTGACGTTTTGATACGGCCTTTTTTACTGCGTGCTGTTACTCGCCTCGGTTCATAGCTGCTGCCATCAGGATTGCGCTGCATCCTGATGTTCTGCTGCTGTGTCCGGCGCAGTTCCTGCGCCAGCTGGCGCATCATGCGGCTTCTGGCGGCTGGTTCCAGATTCGCCAGCAAGGCATTCAGCCAGTCGTCCACCTTCTGCAGTTCAGCCACGTTTCACCGTCCACATTTCTTCAGGTTCATCGGGTTCCGCTACAGCTTCAACACTCGACACACTGCCGTCAGTGCTGACCAGCACACGCTCCGTCAGTTGCAGGTTAAGGCTGATATCACAGACATCGTTGCGCAAAATATCCACCTCAAAGGTGAATAGCTTTTCCCGTAACGCCGGGTTATTGATGGCATCGGGCTGGTTATCCCGCAGCCACAGCAAAACCGGTGCCATCAGCAGATTCTGGTCGCCGCTGAAATCCTCAATCACCACGTTCAGGGTGTAACGGTACTCCCATGACATGGAGCTGGCCCCCGTGGCAACCAGCGAACCGTTATCCACAAACAGATGCAGTTTGTCCGGGTTATGACGGACATAAGGCACCGCTTTATTGAGGGCATGGCGCAGGGATTGTGGTTTGTTCACTGTTTCGCTCCTGACACGCAATAATCATGTCCACTTTGTCTGCACAGACCGCCCAGGCGGCCTCCGTTTCATCCAGCAACGCGTTCAGGTCACCGTTAGTGCGCGGCGCTTCCTGCCCCAGCCGACACGGCGTCACTCGCGGACAACCACTGACGGTAAGCTGCACCTCCGGTGAGTGTCGGCCGTTCCCGCAGCCGGATAATGTCAGCAGGCAAAGGAGTATCAGCCCAGCGGCGTAAATCCTCGTTCTCACGTTTCAGTTCCTCGATCCGGTGTTGTCGTTGTCTCAGCAGCGCGCTGGTCTGTTCTGCTTCGGCATAGAGTCGCGCCTGCTCCCGGTTGTTGGTTTCAGTCAGAATGGACAGGCTGATAAGCTGGCTGTTGCTCTTTGCCAGTGCCTGGCTTTTGCTCTGCAGCTCGTCTGCCTGCGTGGTGATGGTCTGGCTGGCATCAGCCAGCCGCCACGTCTGCCAGCCCAGCGCCGCCAGTAATAACACCAGCACAACCAGCAGCAACCGGTTCATGCTGCTACCTGTTGCGCCATCTGATTACGGGTGATCCAGAAGGCAATAACGGTCAGCAGATAAAAGACCAGGGTAATGGCCCACCCCGTCCAGGCGAGACTGACGACAATCAGCAATCGCATCACCCAGCTGATAAATACGTTTTCTTTTCGGGTAATTTTCTTCAGCAAAGATGCCCTCAACTCCTGCCAGAGCGGGCCATTCTTAATTAACGCAGCCAGTGCTACCGGAATTACCGCCCATGTCAGCAAACAGGCTACCCAAACGCCGGACGCTGCCAGTACCGGAAAAATCCCCTGCGGATACACCATTGCTGCGATTAACAGCGCCATCCATAACATCAGAAACAGCCCGCTGATTAATTTCTTTTTCATTTCAGTTTGCTCCCTGTAAGCACCAGGCCATCTCCCGCGCACGGCGGTTATCCAGCCCCTGATTAAACACACCTTTCACATAAACCCAGCGCGGCAACTGTCGGCACGCATCCGCCCAGCGCCGCTGGTTGAGTAATTTCACCAGCGTGGAACTGCAGGCATTGCCCGTTCCCACGTTGAAGGCAAACGACACCGTAGCGTCATACACCTTCTGCGGCGGCTGTTGCTTCACACACCTTTCCAGCGCCCGCTCCACACGCAGCACGTTAGAGATCAGCCCTTCCGCTGCCTGTCGCTCCGTAATAGTTTTGCCGGGAATGACGCCCGACGTATTACCAATGCCATCGGTCCAGACACCCGCGCTACACTGATACGGCTGCAGACGACAGCCTTCGTAATCGGCAATCAGTTTCAGCCCCTCCACGGAGGTGTGAAGCTGCTGAAAACCCGGCAGCGTGGCAGCAATAGCCAGCACGGTCCCGACAAGGCAGCGTTTAACGATTGATGGATTCATAGTCCTCCCGCGAGATCTGCCCGTCGCGCAGAAGCTGGTAGGCTTTGTGTTTGTAGTACCAGTTGATAGCCAGCATCAGCACACCAATCATCAGGCCGCCCAGCGTTGAGGCATCCTTGATGGACAAATCACCCAGCCAGGCCAGCACAACGGCGATGCAATACGTGATAAAGGCGCTGATTCGCTCAAGCGTCATAATTCAGTCCCATAGCTGGACGTCTGCACGGTGGTGGTGGTCGGAATGTCCGGCAGCTCCACCTGCAGCCCGTGAGGTAAAAAGGGGCCATATTCGGCAAGCCCCGGATTTGCCTTCAGTACCTGCTCCGTGAAACCCTGCGTGCGTCCGTAATGACGCCAGCAAAGCGCGTCCACCGTGTCATACTGATGCGCACGTACTTTCATCAGATAAGCTCCACTGTACAGTGCGGTGCATCCTGTACCCGGCTGATGGCCCAGCGGGCGTCACGCCACAAATCACCGCTGGCTTCCGCCAGTTCTTCGCCCCGCTTCACACCGGACGCCGTGGCGTCATAGTCCTGGTAACGTTCGTTGAGCATGGCGCGTGCCCAGCAGTAAACCGCGTTGAAATAGTGCTGAATGCGCTCACTTTTCCCATCCAGCTGTTCTGCCGGAACCTCTGCCAGCGAGGCATATCCCAGCATCTGCTGGCGTCTGCGAAACTCATACAGCTCTGCGTTGACCTCCGAAATTGCCGACAGGGCAACCTGTTTTAAACGCGGCTGCGTCACCGTGCCGTCAGTGCGCATGACACTGCGAAACTCCGACAGGTCCACATCAGGCCAGAACGGCGTATTTCTGATGATTTCCGCCTGTTCCGGTGCCTGTTCTGGCGCAACAAACTTCATGCTGCTTTCTCCTGAAATAAAGGGCGGTGGACGGGGTTTTGATGTGGCAGTGCCTTTCGCCACCCCGTGCCGCCCGTGCGCGGGGGCACGTTCTGTCAGCGGCTGTCATTGCGCAGTCTGCGCTCCAGCTGCTGTTTGTCTTTTTTCACGCCACAGCGGGGATCGAGCTGTAACGCATGGTTGAGATGATTAAGGGCGGAAGCCGGATTGCTTTCACTCAGGACAGCGCCAATCGCTTTATGCAGACGCGCCCGTGACTGGTCCGGCATATCCAGACCGTCTGTCAGCTCCAGTGTCTGCAGCAACAGATCGGCATCAAAGCCGGTGGCGGCAAGCATTGCGCTCTGCGCGGCGTCTGCCATTTCCTCTGCCAGCACGGTCTGCACATTGCGATTACCCAGCGGCATCACCCAGCCATGACGCAGGGCATGACGCCCGATCTCCAGCGCCCCGGCATAATCTCCGGCATCAATGCGCCACAGCATCACGTACATCAGCACGTCATCCTGTTGAGCGCCTCCGGCAGCCAGGACGCCCTCCGCCCAGGCGGCATATTTCGGCAGCAGCTCCACCTTGATTTCCGCTTTTTTCACCGTGGACTGAACGCCCTTGAGACGGCGGCGGTCTTCCGCCAGTTGCAGCAGCATCAGGTCATAGCCCGACGCGTGGCGAACGCTGCCGCCCTCGCGGGCGGCCTGTTCAGCCTGAACGCGCAGGCGATGCTGCCGTGCGGGACTCAGGCTCATGGGTTACGCTCCGGCTTCTGCTGCGGCGGCGCTGAAGTCGCCAATCTGGATGTTTTCCACCAGTGCAGCGCAGCGGTAGTCCTCAACCACATAGGCTTCGTTAACGGATTCAAAATTTTCAATCCGGTCACGTTTCGGGTTGTCGATAACTGAACGGCGGCGGGTGTCTTCCTGCCAGTAGATGGACAGGTTATCCAGACGGGTGATAAGCAGCGCATTCGGCGGGAAGAACGGCGCACGCACGGCCTGCAGGCCACCCATGCGTTTCTGACTGATGATCATATCGGCAGCCAGTTTTTCACTGTTTTCCTGCTCTTTGTTGACCAGCGGGAAATACTTGTCAGACAGCAGTTCACGACCGCAAATCACCACCAGATCGTCATCGTCCTGGTAGACCACGTCGATAAGCTCATTAACGGCATCCATCACTACGGCGTCCAGGTTGGCATATTCGCCACCTTTGCCGACTTTCACCGCGCCCGGTGTGGTTTCACCGCCCGTGGTGGTGCTGCCCATGACGTGATCCGGTGCATCCTCACGGATTTTCTGCAGCCAGCCTTTATTCACATCCTGCAGCAGCGGGTTTTCGCTACGGTTGGAGGTTTTCGCACGCTTCACGCCGTTAAAGCCGATCATGATGCGGTCCAGTGCCTGACGTTTCACGATGGCGTCACGGATGCGCACCTGGAAATCCTGAAACTTCGCCCACAGATCCAGCTTCGCGTAGGTCAGCACCGTGTCAAAGTTGGTCTGCTCGCATTTATATTCCACATCGACCATCAGCGTCGGATCGACAGGCTCACGCTCTTTAGCTGTGGTATCAGTGGTTCCGGCAATGGTGCTGCCAACACCCAGCCCCAGCAACTGACCAGACTGCTCAGTCACTGGCGTGACGTTAATCAGCGTCAGGAAAGCGGCGGACTGCTGGATCTGGTCTTCCAGCGTCTGCTGCACGGACGGCTCTACGGTGAACTTGCTGGACAGTTCTTCAACTGCCACACCGTTCAGACGCGCCAGCTGCTGCAGGTAAGCGTTAAAAGCAAAGCGGGTATTCTTCTTCATCGGGTTTTGTGCTCCATCAGCAATTGGTCAGAGTGTCAGCGGGGGCGTTACCGCCTGTTGCACGCTGGCGGTAGTCCTGGCGGCTGTCTTCATGACTCAGCTTATTCACCAGTTCGTTAAAGGCGGTTTGCTGCTCCTGCAGAGCAGTCTCCAGCTCAGACAGGCGTTCTTCCTGCTCAGACAGGGATTTTTCGGTGCGTCCGCTCAGGTTTTGCTGCTCAGTGGCGACCAGCTCCACGGCCTTATGCACATCAGAGAACCGGGCATCGTCTGACTGCTCTTTTTGGTGAACAGCGCCGTGACGCGGGCAAACAGGGACGGTTTGTCGTCCTGGACTTCTTCCAGTTCGATCACCGTTTCCTCTGCGGCGGTAAAGAGATTGGCGGGATTCTGCTTGCGATTTGCCAGCGGGTTATGGGCTGCACTGGCGCTGAATGTCAGCATTTCCGTACCCAGACTGGCGGGATCATCAGTGGCAGCCAGGCCGACCAGGTAGGCTTTGCCCGTATCAGCAAACTTCGGGCTGACTTCCATAGAGGTGAATAATTTCTGGCCTTTTTTCACCAGCTCCACCAGGGACTCCGTTGGCTCAACGTCGGCATACAGCGCCATCTTGCCCGCCAGCGGACCTTCCGTGATTTCTTTAGCAAACAATGCCGTCACCTTGCCGTAGCGATTAAAGGTGCTGTCCGGCAGATAAGACTTAATGTGCTCAAGGTTAATCAGCGCGGTATACACCGCCGGGTTGTAGCTGGCTGCCATCTGTTCCAGCCATTCACGCTGGATTTCGCGTCCGTCGGTGGTGGCACCTTCCACCCCGATGCGAAAACGCTTTGCTTTCACTGTCATGAGCCGTGCTCCGTTAGAAAAAACTTACTGGAGCCTTATGGTTGCGGTGATGGGGGCAGTGAAACAATGCGCGGTATTTGTACCGACAACCACACAAACCGCAGGCGGGGAAAGCCTTCATTCAAGGCTGTAGGTTTGTGCCATGAACACCACACTGACACCCGCAGATCTCGATCCCCGTCGGCAGGCCATGCTGCTGTACTTTCAGGGATACCGCGTAGCCCGCATTGCTGAAATGCTGGGCGAGAAAGTTGCAACCGTTCACAGCTGGAAAAAACGCGACAAGTGGGGTGATTATGGGCCGCTGGATCAGATGCAGCTCACCACCGCCGCACGCTACTGCCAGCTCATTATGAAGGAGCACAAAGAAGGGAAAGATTTCAAAGAGATTGACCTGCTGGCGCGCCAGTCGGAGCGCCACGCGCGGATCGGCAAGTTTAACAATGGCGGCAACGAAGCGACTTAAACCCTAACGTCGCCAACCGCAACAAAGGCCCGCGTCGTCAGCCGGAAAAGAACGTTTTCACCGATGAACAGATTGAGAAGCTGGAAGAAATCTTCCATTCCTCCATGTTCAACTACCAGCGCCACTGGTGGGAAGCCGGAAAAACCAACCGCATCCGCAACCTGCTGAAGTCACGCCAGATCGGTGCGACCTTTTACTTTGCCCGTGAAGCCCTGATTGACGCCCTGCTTACCGGACGTAACCAGATTTTCCTTTCTGCCAGTAAGGCACAGGCCCACGTCTTTAAGCAGTACATCATCGACTTCGCCAAAGAAGTGGAGGTGGAGCTGAAAGGCGATCCGATGGTGCTTCCCAACGGGGCCACACTGTATTTCCTCGGCACCAATGCCCGCACGGCCCAGAGTTACCACGGCAACCTGTATCTGGATGAATATTTCTGGATACCGAAATTCCAGGAGCTGCGCAAAGTGGCTTCCGGTATGGCTATTCACAAGAAATGGCGACAGACCTATTTTTCCACGCCATCCAGCCTGACACACAGTGCTTATCCGTTCTGGTCCGGTGCGCTGTTCAACCGTGGGCGCAACAAAGCCGATAAGGTGGACATCGACCTGTCCCACAGCAATCTGGCCCCCGGCCTGCTGTGCGCAGACGGGCAATACCGCCAGATAATCACCGTGGAAGATGCGGTACGCGGCGGCTGTAACCTGTTCGACCTCGACCAGTTGCGCATGGAGTACAGCCCGGACGAATACCAGAACCTGCTGATGTGCGAGTTCGTTGACGATCTCGCATCTGTGTTCCCGCTCAGCGAATTGCAGGCGTGCATGGTGGACAGCTGGGAAGTCTGGACCGACTTTCATGCACTGGCCCTGCGCCCGTTTGGCTGGCGCGAAGTGTGGATCGGTTATGACCCGGCAAAAGGTACGCAGAACGGCGACAGCGCCGGATGCGTGGTGGTGGCACCGCCAGCCGTGCCAGGCGGTAAGTTCCGCATTCTTGAGCGTCACCAGTGGCGCGGGATGGACTTCCGCGCCCAGCTGACGCCATCAAAAAACTGACCGAACAGTACAACGTGACCTATATCGGTATCGACTCAACCGGCGTCGGTCACGGGGTTTACGAGAACGTGAAAGCGTTCTTTCCTGCCGTCCGGGAGTTTGTCTACAACCCCAACGTTAAAAACGCCCTGGTACTCAAGGCCTACGACATTATCAGCCACCGCCGTCTGGAGTTTGACGCCGGACATACCGACATTGCGCAGTCATTCATGGCAATCCGTCGCGCCACCACCGCCAGTGGCAACCGCCCGACCTACGAAGCCAGCCGCAGCGAAGAAGCCAGCCACGCCGATCTGGCATGGGCAACCATGCACGCACTGTTTAACGAACCGCTGCAGGGCGAGTCCGCCAATACCAGCAATATTGTGGAGATTTTTTGATGAAAGAACATATCGCGCCAGGCGAAACCGTAACTGCAGAAGAAACTAAAAAACCCGTTGCGGAGGCTTTCAGCTTTGGTGATCCCATTCCTGTACTGGACCGCCGCGAACTGCTGGACTATGTGGAATGCGTACAGATGGATCGCTGGTATGAGCCACCCGTCAGCTTTGACGGACTGGCGCGCACCTTCCGCGCCGCCGTGCACCACAGCTCCCCGATCAGTGTTAAGCGTGACATTATCAGCAGTACCTATATTCCACATCGCCTTCTCAGCCAGCAGGCATTTACCCGTTTTGTGCAGGACTATCTGGTTTTTGGTAACGCCTACCTGGAGAAACGCACGAACCGCTTTGGTGAAGTTATTTCGCTGGAGCCTGCACTGGCAAAATACACCCGACGCGGGCTTGACCTTGAAACATACTGGTTTGTGCAATACAGCCTGACGACACAGCCGTATCAGTTCACAAAAGGTAACGTCTTCCACCTGATGGAGCCGGATATCAACCAGGAGATTTATGGTCTGCCGGGTTACCTTTCTGCCATTCCGTCAGCTCTGCTCAACGAATCCGCCACGCTGTTCCGCCGCAAGTATTACATTAACGGCAGCCACGCAGGCTTCATCATGTACATGACCGACGCCGCACAGAACCAGGAGGATGTGAACAACATCCGCAAGGCAATGAAAAGTGCTAAAGGACCGGGCAACTTCCGCAACCTGTTTATGTACTCGCCTAACGGCAAAAAAGATGGCATTCAGATTATCCCGTTGTCGGAAGTCGCGGCGAAGGATGAATTTCTGAACATCAAGAACGTCAGCCGCGATGACATGATGGCGGCTCACCGCGTACCGCCGCAAATGATGGGCATCATTCCCAACAACACTGGCGGCTTTGGGGATGTGGAAAAAGCGAGCCGTGTCTTCGTCCGCAATGAACTGATGCCCCTGCAAAAGCGACTGCAGGAGCTGAATGACTGGCTGGATGAAGAGGTTATCCGTTTTGAAGCCTATGACTTAGGACTTAAGGGCAAACGAAGCTGACATACTCATAACATCAATAACCGACCAACTCTCACAACGCCTCAGCAGCATTCTGCGGGGCGTTTCTTTTTGCCCTGACATCGCCCCCCCTCCACTAAATGAGGCCGCCAGCGGGCCAGAGGCTGTGCCGGATTTTGGCCATTTTACCCCGTTGCGCGCGCTCGTATCCCCGCCACGCCTGCCCGCTTTATGTAGTGGTTTTCATGCACCTGCATGACATGAGCAAAAGCCCGCCAGTTCTGGCATGTCTTAGCCAAACCGATCCTCAAACGATCATGCGAACTCATGCAGCATAGACATGCATGACATGAAAATCGGTCAAACCTTGAAACCAGTCATAAATATGAGCCAGCTTAATACACACTAAATAGCTGCGTCTAATACTGCTACACCTGCCGTTTACTGACATGTGGCATGTCGCGTAAGGGCAACATACTGTAGGCCAGATACAGCAGGATCAGGCGAAGAAAACGGCCCCACGCCTTACCCAGCAAGGGCTAACCGAAAGTGGAGCATTATTCCGCGCAGTTATTTAGTGTCAGCTCTTTTGAGCTAAAATCAAGTTTCAACATGAGGGGCTGCGCAGGCTTTCTCATCCCGCTAATTTATACAGCACACCTATATGGCTATGAGTTTGTCATGCCAGCTAATCCTGTTAGGATTAGCCTTGTTTTTTTACGATTGGGATAGGGATATGAAGAAATTAACTGGCGTAATTGCTTTTGCTCTGCTGCTTACTGCTTGTGACAAACCGAAGATCGATGCATCAAGCGATCAGTCGATGAAAGAGTCCATTCAAAAAGTAAGAGAGTCCTTACCTGCAGATAAAAAAGCTCAGTTTGATGATGCAGTTAAAGTCGTTGCCTTTAGCCAAATCAACATGAGAGAGCTAATGCAGGCTGGAACGTCTTCTGGGGACGTCTACGAAACAAAAATTAAGTCAGCGTTGGAAGGTAAAACTGGTGATGAGGTTATAAATTACGCACAAACTATTCGCCTTGAGCGTGAGAAGAGAGAGAAAGAACAGGCTCTGCAAGAAATAAAAGAACTGGAAGCCAAACAAACCTCTGCAACACAGGCTGCGGAAAAAATGAAAGCCTTCAAGGTCGAACGTTCCCGTTTTTATTTCCAGAAAGAGGATTACGGCAATGATCAGCCAATTCTGGATATTAGCGTTGAAAACGGAACAGACAAAGCGGTTGCCAGAGTATTCTTCAAAGGAGTTATTGCCAGTCCAGGAAGAAGCGTCCCTTGGTTCTCTGACGTCTTCAACTATAAAATTTCTGGAGGTCTGGAACCAGGTGAGAAAGCCAACTGGAAATTAGCCCCTAATAGATACTCTGATTGGGGAAAACTTAAAGTTCCGGCTGATGCTATATTTACCGTCACAGTCATTGGCCTTGAAGACGCAGATGGGAAATCGATCTATGGTGACGCCGAGTTTTCAGAACGCGATGCTGACAGACTGAATCAACTTAGAGATAAGTACCTTTCTAAATAATCGAAATTAAAGCTACTTCAGCATAGTCCCTGAGAATATATATCAGGGACTACCAAATCACGGCAGATACCCCTTAGTTAAATAATGCTAAACGCTTAGAAAGAGACCATGAAACGTATAACTTTCTCCTTTACGTTAGTAGCAATCATCATAGCCTTGGCTGGATGTGCTTTGCCAGATAAAGACGGCGACTTCGGAGCTTATGTTCATGCCTGTCAGCAATATGCATACGGAAAATCCTATGCCTTTGAGAATAGAGACTTCGCGTATAAGGTCTGTAAGGACGCGGCGAAACTGTGGAGTGACGAAGTTCCTGGCTATGTCATCAGGCAAATTCAACTACATCCTGAAATACCCAGCGAAGAAATTAAATATGCAGCCATGGCCGGCTCTTTGGGGAACAACTAAATCAACTTATGAGAAAGGGGCTTAATGCCCCTTTTCGGTTCCCTTATCAAGTCCTAACGAAACAAGCTCAACTGATTACATCCATCGACCTACTGTATTCATGGCTTCGAATTTTCGCCATCAACTCATCAGTCAATTCAGAAACCCACTGCAGAGCCAGCCCCTTCTCTTCATCGCTACACTCACTAGCCGCTACAAGCTTAAGAAAAAAATCAATGCGCTGGAGCTTCAAAGACTCCCAAAAATAGTCCTGCATCTTTCCTCCTATAACACCATACGCAACACTGTATATATAACCACTGTTTATATTTACAGTATATAATAATCTTACTGATGTAAAACGTTTTTTTTACGTTCATCAGCCTGATATGCCTGGTATTATTAAGAGCACGAATTGTTAACCCGCGTAATTAATACAGATCCCGCCACTTATCATCTTCCTGCAAACGCTGGTTCCGATAGAAGATACGCAGGCCTGCTCCTGACGGAATACTGCCGCCACGAAGCAGTAAATCGACTTCTTTCTCGCTGCCATCAAATCCTCTGGACTTCAGTTCATAGACGAGCTGCTGACGCTGATGGTCTGTAATTCGCTGTTTGTGGTCTTTACGCCGTTTCGGTTTAACCAGGCGTAATCTTGCTGCCAGTTCCCGGTGCTCTTTTTTGCCCATACTGTGCAGGTAATCGTGCAATTCCTTGTCATCCATGCAGGAAATGTCCGTTCTGGTATCCCCGTCTGCTGATTTATCTTTCTCATGTTGGTTCAAATTTTCAGCAAGGGGACAGTTATTGCCACGAGTCCAAGGGGCGCAAGCGCCCTGGTCGGCTACCGCCTCCTGAACGTCAACGGCTTTACGAACCATTTTCCACTTCACTGCATGAGTGCAGATCTTGCCCTCTGCAATGGGTGACCAGATGCCATAAATACGAATGCCGTGATCGCCATAGGCGGTCGGCTCTTCGTTAATTTCATAAGCAGTTCTGATGAGGTGATATTTGCGGGGAACCAGTACACCACCCTGCTTCATGATGTAAGTGGCAAAACAACCAGCATCAGCAGCAGCCAGGATGGCATCAAGGCGCGGGTTATCCAGTACCGGCGCACCTGCTTTTTGTCGCCCTGTTGCCTTGCCGCCTGACCAGCCAGCAATCGCAGTTCACGGTAAGCCTGACGCCCCGGAATACCAAAGAAGCGGAATTGCTGAACACGATGCAGAGACGCCCAGGCATTAACGTATTCAGCGTTATCACGCAGAGATTTACCCGTTTCCTTGCTGATCTCGCCAGCCAGACCACGCCCGTCAATGTTCTTGCTGATATATTTCGCGATGTAGCTTGTCGGCGTTCCTTTGCGCGGGTTAATCAACTCAGACTTAAAGCGTGGTCCCGTGTTATTCCCCAGCTCCTCGCGGTCTTCACGAATGGCAAACTTACGCAACAAAGCAGTAATGGCGCGGCGATCTTTTTTGCGCATAAAACACAACAGGTGCCAGTGAACTGTACCGTCATGATGCGGCTCAGCCACCCGCACGCCATACCAGCGCAATCCGGCTTTGTGCATCGCCTTACGAAATGCAGCAAACATGCCGACCAGATAATCACTGCTTTGTCTTACCGTCGCATTTGTCCAGGTCGGGTTGGGCCTGCCGTTATTTAGCGTGGAATGGAAACGTGACGGACAGGTGATGGTGTAGAAAACGGCGCAGTCACCGCGCATTTCCGCGATAAGCTCCAGGCCTTTAACACAGGCCATCATCTCATTGCGGCGATGCGCAGAGTTGCTGCTGCTGGCGTTTACCACATCCTCCATGTCCAGCGTGTCGCCGTCTTCGTTCACCAGTTCATGAGAACGAAAAAACTCCAGCGACTTACGGCGCTGCTCACGTTTATGCATCACGGCTTCATAGCTGACATAGGGAGATGCTTTTTTGCTGACCAGGCAGACAGCACGCAACTGCTCTTCCCGCCATTCGCAACGCATCTTCCATAATTTCCGGTACCACCAGTCAGCGCACAACATACGCGCCAGCGAACCCGGAATGAGTTCATAGGGCACGGGTTTACGGCGGTTTCTTTTCCGGCGGAGTTGCTCAAACGCAGGCGGGATGACATCCAGACGCAGGGTTTCCGCTGCCACCTTTTCCCATGTATTGCGGATTTCTTCTGGCTTAACGTCATCGGTGACATACAAATCGCCACAAGCTGCATCAAGGCACATGCTCATATGCGCAGCGACAAGGGTAGACAAGCGTTTCACCTGATCCTGACTCATTTCAGGCAGGATCAGCAGGCCGTCCAGCCCTTCATGGCTTGCCATAAAGCGAAAAGAAGTGGATAGCTGACTGTCGCGTACATGCTCCAGTCGTTCCAGACATGGCTTAATCGTCTCACGCAAATAGCGGGAATAAGCCTTTGGCCTGCCCAGGCTGCTGAAGTATTCAATACGTTGCATCAGCGGCTTGCTGATATGGGAAGGCTGGGCATTGACGTCCGCCAGAATGACCATATCTGGATTAAAACGCTGCTGCTCATGCGCCAGCTTTGCCCGGCTAATGAGCTTATCCTGCTCCATTTCGCGTTGGACAGGATCACGGGATTCATTAAAGAAATAACGCTCCCAGACCTGATCACTCAGTGCCTCGCGGCGCAGTTGTTCCTGCTCGTTATCGGCAGCGTACAGAGTGATCAGGTTTGAAAGCGCAGAAACCGGCGCAACTTCCGCCGGGTCCAGATAAGGGTTAATGGCCTTTTTCGGGCCGTTCCATGAAAATGCTGCTGCGGCCTCGTTAAAGCCGCTAGAGTTGCTCATATCGTCATGACTCATACACGCACCTCGTACACAGCAGAACTATCCACGCCACGCGAAGGATCAAATCCCACCCAGCAGCGCGCCCCGGAAACAGCAATGATTTCTGTTGCAGATTTACTCTCGCCAGCCGACACGCCGATGCTGCGTTTTGCCTTGATGTAGTGGTGAGTGAAATTGCGATACAGCGAACGAATCAGGGATGTGTCACTGTTAGAAACAATGACCGGATGACCTTCAGATGATCGATGTTCAAGAACGGATGCCAGGTGATACTGGTCATCCTCAGTGAAGCCATCAGTGTGATAGCCGGAAAACGTACCGTCATACGGCGGATCGCAATACACCACATCCCCCGCCTTCAACATCGCCAGCGTTTCATCAAAGCTGGCGCAGATAAACGTTGCTCGCTGGGCTTTTTCTGCAAATGCGCGAATTTCTTTTTCAGGGAAATACGGATTTTTATAATTACCGTAGGGAATGTTGAAATGCCCGCTCTTGTTATAGCGACATAAACCACGGTAACCGTGACGATTGAGATACAGGAAATATACCGCTTTCATGAAATCAGTAATTTCAGTTGAGTAATTAAACTCCTGCCTTATGTTGTAATAAGCCACCTCCCTGTTTGCGATCTCAAATAAAACTCTGGCGCGAGATATAAACGATTCACAATCAGCAGCAACCTTTTTATAGAGGTTGATTAAATCAGGATTAATATCCGCAACAAGATAGCTGGGGTACTCCGTCTCCATCATCACTGCACAGGAACCCGCGAAAGGTTCAACCAGTCGCGGGCCAGCAGGAAGATGCTTTTTCAGTTCGGACATAATGGCGGTTTTATTTCCCGCCCATTTCAGGATGGTGCTCATACAGCACCTCCGTTGTAATGTTTGCCTTTCAGCTCTGCGATTTCCTGACAGGTAATGCAAAGCTGCACATCCGGAATGGCACGGCGGCGTGCTGGCGGAATTGGCGCTTCACACTCAATGCAAAGCACGCGGGACACGCCCGGCGTTTTGGCACGGGCGGCACGGATATGACGCTGGCGTTCTTCTTCAACGCGCTGCTGTACGAGATCCATTGCATCAGCCATTAGTGGATCTCCTGCGCTTCGTTCTGGATTGCTTCAGCTGCCACACGCAGCAGTTCAGCCGCTTCAACGTGGTTTAGCTGGCGGGATGTGATATGGCACGCAAGGCTATCAAGGCGAGCTGCCATTGCTTCAGCTCTTGCCCGACGTTCTTCCAGACGAGCCTCTGTCAGTAAAATATTAAGTCCTGCGTCATCCGGTCCGGTTTTAGTCGAGAGGGTTTCAATATTACGCATAATCAATTCTCCTGAATTTAGATAAAGGAATGCCCGGCGGGTTTACGCCATGAATTTCATTAATTGGTTAATTCGGCATGGCTAGCCGTCTGGGAAATAAGCTCACCACTGCACGAAGATGATTCATTACTTTAATCAACTCCCGCTTTTCGTCAGTGGTCAGCTCATTAATGCTGATGCTATGACGTTCAGCTGGAATTTTTGCTATAAAGAATATAGCAGCCAGTGCCCGTTTATTTCGTTCATAATTAACATCCCGTGGATCACGTATATCTTTAATAAACCGCTCAAGCTCTGACTCAATATTCAGGCCAAATACTTTCGCCCTTAATTCCGCAATATGATTAAGTCCATTCAGGCGTTCACCTGGGCTTAATGGAACAGTCGCCGCAGCGCCATTAATTGCCATAATTCATATCCCCAAAACGCAACTATCGCTCTTTGTTCTTACGGTAACGCTCAAGAGGAGATATATTTTTTCGTATCATCTCTTTAACCTGCTCTCCCCGTAAAAACGTCCCATCCTTTAGCGTGAAAAAGTAACTGCCATCGCCCGACAACGACGGATAACAACAGAGCAAATCATCTTCAGGTACTGAATAACTCTCCCCTCTGTAACGAAACTGATAAACCACTTCACTTTCCGCTGCATACATTTTGACTTTCTCCGTTTCCCCGTGGTCAATTCAGACAGCAATTCATCTTGTGAACGGCACGGATGCCAGCGTTTACCATCCTCACCCATGATCCAGCCGTGACCGTAGTGCATTGCCGGGCTTTGTTTTACCAGCAGCGATGCAAATGATGGTTCTTTCGTCAGCATAAGCACCTCACAGCAAACCGAATGAAGCACCGAGGCCAGTCACGGTATCAACTGCACTCGCCATCGCAGGATTAGCCTGTAAACGGGCCTGCAATGAAACAGCCGCCAGCGCCATCAATCGTGTTACAGAGTTAATGCTGCTGATAGCATCACGACGACCTGCACTGGTTTTTACATCGCCAGATACCGCACCTGCAGCAACACGCCCGATCTCTGCAGTTGCACTCATGACGTAATGCGGCAGTTTCTCTTTTGCCACTTCATTAATCGGTACGCATGGCAGGCAGTGAATCTGTGCCAGAAAGCCATCTACCAGCGTTGAATCTTCAGTCAGATCGGTAAGCAGCCAGATTTCTGGTGCGGTGAGCTGATGCGATTGATCTGGGTTGAGTTTGTTTCGCAGTGTCTGAACATTCATTCCTGCACGTTCTGCCAGCTTCGCCATATTGTGACGTAGTGCAAAAGCTCTACAGGCTTCATCAAAATGCGGATGTTTGGAAATCTTGTAATCAAACATGCTGCCCCCTTAGAAAGTTCTCATAATTGAACTTAGTCACCAACGATGACATTAAAGTTGAAATTGGATTGGCCCATGTTTTTCCTGACTTGTTCCTTTTTGTACTCAAGGTAACGTATACATACTCTGTCTTTCGGTTTTTCTTTTCTTTCCAAGAATTTAGCGAGTTTTCCATTATGAATCATTTGATATACCGAACCGCGAGAGCGGCCTTCCCATTCCGCGAACTCAGCTGGTGTCGCCATCACTTTTGGTACACGAATTGAAATGTCGTTGCTCATAGTGCAGTATCTCTTAGTTTGTAATCGTATCATCTCGTTTTATGTGGTTTGGTTTTGCTTTTCAAACCATGAATGGATATTAAGATCTCATTTTATATGCGTCAAGGGGTTTGATTATGAGTCTAATCAAGGGTGGAAACGATAGTGGGGGTCGTGATGCCATCAACAGGCTGATAAAAGCCTACAATTTCAGCTCACGCCAACAACTCTGCGAACACTTAAAAGTATCTAAAAGCACCATGGCAAACAGATACTTAAGAGATAGCTTTCCAGCAGAGTGGGTAATTCAATGTGCTCTAGAAACCGGGATCTCGCTTCTTTGGTTGGCAACCGGACAGGGTGATATGTATGCAGATAACTGTGACTCAAACATTCTCAAAAATGATAATGACGTCACAATTAGACCACTTTCTAAAATCGTAGCTCCCAGTATCAAATACACAGAATTAAGAAATGGTGAACTTCAATCATATGACGAAATTTTATTAGATAGCAGGTTGGTTGAGGGCGATTCGTCAAACTATCTATTCATACAAACGACAACAGAAAGTTTTATTGTTGATGTATCTGTAAAACAGATCAGTAATGGCTCTTGGCTTGTTGATATTGATGGAGTGAAAAGCATCGTAAAAGTAGCTCGAATTCCCGGAAATAAGCTTGTTGTTCATCAGGAAGAAACAACCTTTGAATGTGCAGTTGATGACGTAGCCGTTGTAGGGCGTGTGGTAAAAGTGATTAAGAGCATCTAATAATGACGATCAGAAAACAGCCGAACGGAAAGTGGTTATGTGAATGCTACCCAAACGGGCGAGATGGCAAACGCGTACGTAAACAATTTGCGACAAAAGGCGAAGCCATTGCGTTTGAACGTTTCACAATGGAAGAAGTGAACAAAAAACCGTGGCTGGGGGAAAAGGAAGATCGGCGACATTTGTCAGAAGTGATTGAACAATGGTACTCACTTTACGGACAGACGCTTGCTGACCCCAAACGCCTGATGGCGAAACTTAAAATTATCTGTAATGGTCTGGGCGATCCCATCGCTTCAGAACTGACCGCCGGTGATTTTACGAAATACCGGGAAGCACGGCTAAAGGGTGAAGTGCGAAATGAAGATGGCGCGCTTATGTCGCCTGTTAAGCCCCGCACGGTAAATCTTGAACAACGCAACCTGTCATCGGTTTTTGGCACACTGAAAAAGCTGGGACACTGGTCAGCACCAAACCCACTGGCAGGACTTCCTACATTTAAAATTGCTGAAGGTGAGCTGGCCTTTCTTTCCATGGACGAAATCAAGCGCCTGTTGGATGCCTGCGCAGATTCTCAAAGCCCCAGCCTGCTGATGATTGCAAAAATATGCCTGGCCACCGGAGCACGCTGGAGTGAAGCAGAAAATCTGCAGGGACACCAGTTGTCAAAATACCGCATCACATACACCAAGACGAAGGGCAAGAAAAACCGTACCGTGCCAATATCTCAGGATCTGTATGACGAACTTCCCAAAAATAGAGGGAAATTATTCACACCATGCAGAAAAGCCTTTGAGCGGGCAGTAAAGCGGGCCGGTATCGAACTGCCAGAAGGACAATGCACCCACGTGCTACGCCATACATTCGCCAGCCACTTTATGATGAATGGCGGTAATATACTTGTGCTTAAAGAAATTTTAGGCCATACCGATATAAAAATGACCATGATTTATGCTCATTTCGCACCAGAGCATCTTGAAGATGCGGTGACAAAAAATCCTTTAGCCACTCTTTTTTCTACTAATTAAAAGGTAATTATTATGACAGAGCTCTACCTTTTAGATCGAAACATAATTGATCTAATGAATAAGCACAACAATTCTTCTAATATCCCAGAACCTAATAGAATTGATATGCTTAATAAATTAAAAGCATTAGATATCAAAGGAAATACTTTCTCACCTTTACTATCAATAATAGAAGGAAAAACCCATAAAAAAACTTGACAGTAACGGCAAATTAGAAATCATAAAAACACCTAATAAAAAAATAAGAAAATTAATTATAGAGGATAGTGAAATTGTAAAATCATTTATTAAAGAAGCTAACACTGATTATGATTTCCTAACATCCAATGTAAATAAACTATCAAAAATAATATATGAAAAAGAAACTGACAGATTAATAGATAAAAAAACAAAATTCCTTGATAAGCTACAAGAAAAAATAGGGGAAACAAAGAAAGTAGAACAACGAGAGAATACATATTATGAGTTTAAAGAGATAGTAAACGAGTTTAATGAATTTAAAAACCAACCGTTTACAATTGTAGCTCTGATGTATATCTTTGGAAGCCAACGAGCTGAGAAGATATTAAAATTTAAAAGTAAAAATTTTTCATCTTATAACCCAATTGCTGATTTTAATCATTACAAAACCACTATCCAACTTAGATTTGATGATAGATTAAAAGATAATGCAAACATACATTTTATTTCACTTGATTCAGATATTGAATTTATACAGCAACTTTTTCATCCTAATAATGCTAAAATTAGTAGTTCAACAAACTACACTAATACTTTAGCTATTGAGTGGACAATTAATAAAAATTTTCTACAGAGTGAAATACCGGAAACAAAGGGCGAACTCAACAATCAAGAATTGTTTTACTCATGCTTTCAAGACTTGTATGGGTACGATGCCCGCGTGTCTTAACAACAGGTGATAAATAGTAGACTTAATACCTACAATGTGGCGGCATTTTGGCGGCAGAGCATTAAAAAAGCGTAAAACGGACAAACACAAAACAACAATAACAGACTGATTTTAAATGAAACTTAATGTTTTTGTTATGGTAAAAATGGTATGTAGGAATTTCGGACGCGGGTTCAACTCCCGCCAGCTCCACCAATCATGATTGGATGGTGTTATCACAACACCAACAAAAACAGGAAGTTAGAAGTCTCATCAGGACACCGACCAGACGGTGGGGAGGACAAAAAAGGAATACGCAACGGAGTCGCGACTCCCTGTGACATTAAAGCCCGCTGATGCGGGCTTTTTTATTGGTCCAGATTCCATCGTGTGTAAACCCCATTCAATTACAGTCCAGACATATACAGCATCCCTCAGGTCAGTATCAGCTTCTCGAAAAATAGTAACTGTCATTAACCCGTTGCCAGAAATAGAAAAATTAGCCTCCATAGCCAGTCTTCCCGGAATCTGTTTGTTCATTAAGATTGTTATCGATGTCATCAAATAACATCGGTTGAATGGGATTGTTCTTACTCACATTAGTCGATACGGAACTCAGTAAGTTGAAGTAACTCCGAACTCTGAAAAAGTAGTTTAAATAGCATTTCAACAGATGAGCAAACAAATGCCATCTGGCCGAAAACTGGATAAAACCGAAATTAATATATTGTTTTAATTATATATTTATGTTCAGCCCAATTTTTATCCCTTACATTTTTTGTTATTGATTTGTTGTTTTTGATCACAATAAGAAAACAATATGTAACTTTTGTGCGCATTTTTCAGAAATGTAGATATTTTTAGATTATGGCTACGAAATGAGCATCGCCATGTCACCCTACATCTCATAAGAGGATCGCTTCTGATGAATGCACTGACCGCCGTACAAAATAACGCTGTCGATTCAGGCCAGGACTATAGCGGATTCACCCTCACCCCGTCGGCGCAATCCCCGCGTCTGCTGGAACTCACCTTCACCGAACAGACGACCAAACAGTTCCTCGAGCAGGTTGCCGAGTGGCCCGTGCAGGCGCTGGAGTACAAATCGTTTCTGCGTTTTCGTGTGGGTAAAATTCTTGACGATCTCTGTGCGAACCAGCTGCAACCGTTGCTGTTGAAAACGCTGCTAAACCGCGCTGAGGGTGCGCTGTTGATCAATGCGGTGGGCGTCGATGATGTCGCGCAGGCAGATGAGATGGTAAAGCTGGCGACGGCGGTGGCGCATCTGATTGGACGTTCCAATTTCGATGCCATGAGCGGTCAGTATTATGCGCGTTTTTGTCGTGAAAAATGTTGATAACTCAGACAGCTATCTGCGCCAGCCGCACCGCGTAATGGAGCTGCACAACGACGGCACCTACGTCGAAGAAATCACTGATTACGTACTGATGATGAAAATCGACGAGCAGAACATGCAGGGCGGAAACTCGCTGCTGCTGCATCTCGATGACTGGGAACATCTGGACCATTATTTCCGCCATCCGCTGGCACGTCGCCCAATGCGTTTTGCCGCGCCGCCGAGTAAAAACGTCAGCAAAGATGTCTTCCATCCTGTGTTCGATGTCGATCAGCAGGGTCGCCCGGTGATGCGTTATATCGACCAGTTCGTCCAGCCGAAAGACTTCGAAGAAGGCGTGTGGTTGAGCGAGCTTTCGGACGCCATTGAAACCAGCAAAGGCATTCTTTCTGTTCCCGTTCCCGTTGGCAAATTCCTGTTGATTAACAACCTGTTCTGGCTGCACGGTCGCGACCGCTTTACCGCGCATCCGGATCTGCGTCGCGAACTGATGCGCCAACGCGGCTATTTCGCTTACGCCACTCACCACTACCAGACGCATCAGTAAGCGCAAAGGAATTGAGCGGATGTATGATTTTGTGATTATTGGCGGCGGCATCATCGGCATGTCGACCGCCATGCAACTGATTGATCTCTATCCGGACGCCCGCATTGCGTTGCTGGAAAAAGAGTCCGGCCCGGCCTGTCACCAGACGGGCCACAACAGCGGCGTGATCCATGCCGGGGTCTATTACACGCCCGGCAGCCTGAAGGCGCAGTTTTGCCTGGCGGGAAATCGCGCCACCAAAGCCTTTTGCGATCAAAACGGCATTCGCTACGACAACTGCGGCAAGATGCTGGTTGCCACGTCCGATCTCGAAATGGAACGGATGCGCGCGTTATGGGAACGTACAGCGGCGAACGGTATCGAGCGCGAATGGCTAAACGCCGACGAACTGCGCGAGCGCGAACCGAATATCACCGGGCTCGGCGGTATTTTTGTGCCGTCCAGCGGTATTGTCAGCTACCGCGAAGTGACGGCGGCGATGGCAAAAATCTTCCAGGCCAGAGGCGGTGAGATTATTTATAACGCCGAAGTCAGCGGCCTTAATGAGCATAAAAACGGCGTGGTGATACGTACCCGCCAGGGCGGCGAATATGAAGCATCGACGCTGATTAGCTGTTCCGGGCTGATGGCTGACCGGCTGGTGAAAATGCTCGGCCTCGAACCTGGCTTTATTATCTGCCCGTTCCGCGGCGAGTATTTCCGCCTTGCGCCGGAGCATAACCACATTGTTAACCACCTGATTTACCCCATTCCCGATCCGGCAATGCCGTTTTTGGGCGTGCATCTCACCCGCATGATCGACGGCAGCGTCACCGTCGGGCCAAACGCGGTGCTGGCGTTCAAACGCGAAGGCTATCGCAAGCGCGACTTCTCATTTAGCGACACGCTGGAGATTTTGGGCTCGTCGGGGATTCGCCGGGTGCTGCAAAACCATCTACGCTCAGGACTGGGCGAGATGAAAAACTCGCTGTGCAAAAGCGGCTATCTGCGGCTGGTGCAAAAGTATTGTCCCCGGCTTTCGTTAAGCGATCTCCAGCCCTGGCCTGCCGGTGTGCGGGCGCAGGCGGTATCGCCGGACGGCAAGCTGATTGACGATTTTCTATTTGTCACCACCCCGCGCACGATCCACACCTGCAATGCGCCCTCCCCGGCAGCGACATCAGCAATTCCTATTGGTGCGCATATTGTCAGCAAGGTACAAACGCTGTTGGCAAGCCAGAGTAACCCCGGACGCACGCTGCGAGCGGCACGTAGTGTGGATGCCTTACACGCCGCGTTTAATCAATAACCTTTGAAAACAGGATGTAGCGATGAAACTTAACGACAGTAACTTATTCCGCCAGCAGGCGTTAATTAACGGGGAATGGCTGGACGCCAACAATGGCGAGGTCATCGACGTCACCAATCCGGCGAACGGCGACAAGCTGGGTAGCGTGCCGAAAATGGGCGCTGATGAAACCCGCGCCGCTATCGACGCTGCCAACCGCGCCCTGCCCGCCTGGCGTGCGCTCACCGCCAAAGAACGCGCCAACATTCTGCGCAACTGGTTCAATTTGATGATGGAGCATCAGGACGATTTAGCGCGCCTGATGACCCTCGAACAGGGCAAACCGCTGGCTGAAGCGAAAGGCGAAATCAGCTACGCCGCCTCCTTTATTGAGTGGTTTGCCGAAGAAGGCAAACGCATTTATGGCGACACCATTCCCGGTCATCAGGCCGATAAACGCCTGATTGTGATCAAGCAGCCGATTGGCGTTACCGCCGCCATCACGCCGTGGAACTTCCCGGCAGCGATGATTACCCGCAAAGCCGGTCCGGCGCTGGCGGCAGGCTGCACGATGGTGCTGAAACCCGCCAGTCAGACGCCGTTCTCTGCGCTGGCGCTGGCGGAGCTGGCGATTCGCGCGGGCATTCCGGCAGGCGTGTTTAACGTGGTCACCGGTTCGGCGGGCGCGGTCGGTAACGAACTGACCAGCAACCCGCTGGTACGCAAACTGTCGTTTACCGGCTCGACCGAAATTGGCCGCCAGTTAATGGAACAGTGCGCGAAAGACATCAAAAAAGTGTCGCTGGAGCTCGGCGGCAACGCGCCGTTTATCGTCTTTGACGATGCCGATCTCGATAAAGCCGTGGAAGGCGCGCTGGCCTCGAAATTCCGCAACGCCGGGCAAACCTGCGTTTGCGCCAACCGTTTATACGTGCAGGACGGCGTGTATGACCGTTTTGCCGAAAAATTGCAGCAGGCGGTGAGCAAACTGCACATCGGCGACGGGCTGGATAAAGGCGTCACCATCGGGCCGCTGATCGATGAAAAAGCGGTAGCAAAAGTGGAAGAGCATATTGCCGATGCGCTGGAGAAAGGCGCGCGCGTGGTTTGCGGTGGTAAAGCGCACGAACGCGGCGGCAACTTCTTCCAGCCAACCATTCTGGTGGACGTTCCGGCTAACGCCAAAGTGTCGAAAGAAGAGACATTCGGCCCCCTCGCCCCGCTGTTCCGCTTTAAAGATGAAGCTGATGTGATTGCGCAAGCCAATGACACCGAGTTTGGTCTTGCCGCCTATTTCTACGCCCGTGATTTAAGCCGCGTCTTCCGCGTGGGCGAGGCGCTGGAGTACGGCATCGTCGGCATCAATACCGGCATTATTTCTAATGAAGTGGCCCCGTTCGGCGGTATCAAAGCCTCGGGTCTGGGTCGTGAAGGTTCGAAGTATGGCATCGAAGATTACTTAGAAATCAAATATATGTGCATCGGTCTTTAACTGGAGAACGCGAATGAGCAGCAATAAAGAGTTAATGCAGCGCCGCAGTCAGGCAGTTCCTCGTGGCGTTGGGCAAATTCACCCGATTTTCGCTGACCGCGCGGAAAACTGCCGGGTGTGGGACGTTGAAGGCCGTGAGTATCTCGATTTCGCGGGCGGGATTGCGGTGCTCAATACCGGGCACCTGCATCCGAAAGTGGTTGCGGCAGTGGAAGCGCAGTTGAAAAAACTGTCGCATACCTGCTTCCAGGTGCTGGCCTACGAGCCGTATCTGGAGCTGTGCGAAATAATGAATCAGAAGGTGCCGGGCGATTTCGCCAAAAAAACGCTGCTGGTCACCACGGGTTCGGAAGCGGTGGAAAACGCGGTAAAAATCGCCCGCGCTGCCACCAAACGCAGCGGCACCATCGCCTTTAGCGGCGCTTATCACGGGCGCACGCACTACACGCTGGCGCTGACCGGCAAGGTGAATCCGTACTCTGCGGGTATGGGGCTGATGCCGGGCCATGTTTATCGCGCGCTTTATCCTTGCCCGCTGCACGACATCAGTGAAGACGACGCTATCGCCAGTATCCACCGAATCTTCAAAAATGACGCGGCGCCGGAAGATATCGCCGCCATCGTGATTGAGCCGGTTCAGGGCGAAGGCGGTTTCTACGCCGCGACGCCAGCCTTTATGCAACGTTTACGCGCGCTGTGTGACGAGCACGGGATCATGCTGATTGCCGATGAAGTGCAGAGTGGCGGCGGGGCGTACCGGCACGCTGTTTGCGATGGAGCAGATGGGCGTTGCACCGGATCTCACCACCTTTGCGAAATCCATCGCGGGCGGCTTCCCGCTGGCGGGCGTCACCGGGCGCGCCGAAGTGATGGACGCTGTCGCACCGGGCGGCCTGGGCGGCACCTATGCGGGTAACCCGATTGCCTGCGTGGCCGCGCTGGAAGTGTTGAAGGTGTTCGAGCAGGAAAATCTGCTGCAAAAAGCCAACGACCTGGGGCAGAAGCTGAAAGACGGATTGCTGGCGATCGCCGAAAAACACACTGAGATCGGCGACGTACGCGGGCTGGGGGCGGATGATCGCCATCGAGCTGTTTGAAGATGGCGATCACAGTAAACCGAACGCCAAACTCACCGCCGACATCGTGGCGCGCGCCCGCGATAAGGGCCTGATTCTTCTCTCCTGTGGCCCGTATTACAACGTGCTGCGCATCCTGGTACCGCTCACCATTGAAGACGCACAGATCCGTCAGGGTCTGGAGATCATCGGCCAGTGTTTTGATGAGGCGAAACAATAGCCCCGCACCATGCCGGAGGCGATGCTTTGCGTCTTGTCCGGCCCACGGAAATGTAGGTCGGATAAGGCGTTTACGCCGTATCCGATAATCTGTATGTGAACAGGAATAAATCTATGTCGGCCGGATAAGGCGGAGCCGCTCTCCGGCAAAAGAATCAATAACAATTAAACGCGTGACCCGACGCGGGAAATGTCGGGGCGCTCTCCCAAGTGACACACTTTCGAGAGGATTCAGGATGGGGCAATCATCGCAACCACATGAGTTAGGCGGCGGGCTGAAATCACGCCACGTCACCATGTTGTCTATTGCCGGTGTTATCGGTGCAAGTCTGTTTGTCGGTTCAAGCGTCGCCATCGCCGAAGCGGGCCCGGCGGTATTACTGGCCTATCTGTTCGCCGGATTACTGGTGGTTATGATCATGCGGATGCTGGCGGAAATGGCGGTTGCTACGCCCGATACCGGCTCCTTTTCCACCTATGCCGACAAGGCAATTGGCCGCTGGGCAGGTTATACCATCGGCTGGCTGTACTGGTGGTTTTGGGTACTGGTTATCCCACTGGAGGCTAACATCGCCGCTATGATCCTGCATTCATGGGTTCCCGGCATTCCCATCTGGTTGTTTTCCCTGGTCATTACCCTCGCCTTAACCGGCAGTAATTTATTAAGCGTTAAAAACTACGGTGAATTTGAGTTCTGGTTGGCGATATGCAAAGTGATTGCCATCCTGGCATTTATTTTCCTCGGCGCAGTGGCGATTAGCGGTTTTTACCCATATGCAGAAGTGAGCGGTATTTCAAGATTATGGGATAGCGGCGGCTTTATGCCTAACGGCTTCGGGGCGGTATTAAGCGCGATGCTGATCACCATGTTCTCGTTTATGGGCGCGGAAATTGTCACCATCGCCGCCGCAGAATCCGACACGCCGGATAAACATATTGTTCGCGCCACCAACTCGGTTATCTGGCGTATCTCTATTTTCTATTTGTGTTCTATTTTTGTCGTCGTGGCTCTCATTCCGTGGAATATGCCAGGACTGAAAACCGTGGGTTCCTACCGTTCCGTGCTGGAGCTGCTGAATATTCCGCATGCAAAATTCATTATGGATTGCGTTATTTTGCTGTCAGTAACCAGTTGCCTGAACTCGGCGCTGTATACCGCGTCAAGGATGCTCTACTCCTTAAGCCGTCGCGGTGATGCGCCCGCGGTAATGGGTAAAATCAACCGCAGTAAAACCCCGTACGTGGCAGTATTACTCTCCACCGGTGCGGCATTTTTAACGGTGGTAGTGAACTATTACGCGCCTGCGAAAGTGTTTAAATTCCTGATCGACAGCTCCGGCGCTATCGCCTTGCTGGTTTATTTAGTCATTGCCGTTTCGCAATTACGGATGCGTAAAATCCTACTGGCGGAAGGCGGCGATATTCGCCTGCGCATGTGGCTTTATCCGTGGCTCACCTGGCTGGTGATTGGCTTTATTACTTTTGTGTTGGTGGTGATGCTATTCCGTCCGGCTCAACAGTTAGAAGTGATCTCCACCGGCTTATTAGCGATAGGGATTATCTGTACCGTGCCAATTATGGCTCGCTGGAAAAAGCTGATAATGTGGCAAAAAACACCCATTCATAATACGCGCTGATAATGATCAGGAGTCACACCATGACCATTACCTCTCTGGATGGCTATCGCTGGTTGAAGAACGATATTATTCGCGGCAATTTTCAGCCGGATGAAAAATTACGGATGAGTTTGCTGACATCGCGTTATGCACTTGGCGTCGGGCCGTTGCGGGAAGCGCTTTCGCAACTGGTGGCAGAACGACTGGTCACGGTGGTGAATCAAAAAGGGTATCGGGTGGCGTCTATGTCAGAGCAGGAGTTGCTCGATATTTTCGATGCCCGTGCCAATATGGAAGCGATGCTGGTAAGCCTGGCGATTGCCCGCGGTGGCGATGAGTGGGAGGCAGACGTTCTTGCGAAGGCGCATCTGCTCAGTAAGCTTGAGGCCTGTGACGCCAGTGAGAAAATGCTTGATGAGTGGGACCTGCGTCATCAGGCGTTTCATACTGCAATTGTGACAGGCTGTGGTTCTCACTATTTGCTGCAAATGCGTGAACGGTTGTTTGATCTGGCGGCGCGCTATCGCTTCATCTGGCTGCGGCGAACAGTGCTTTCGGTGGAAATGCTGGAGGATAAACACAACCAACATCAAATTTTAACCGAAGCTGTGCTGGCGCGGGATGCCGCGCGCGCCAGTGAGTTAATGCGCCAGCATTTGCTGACGCCGATTCCCATTATCCAGCAGGCGATGGCGGACTAACCGCCATTACTCTGGAATACGCAACACTTGTCCCGGATAAATTTTATCCGGGCTTTTCAGCATCGGTTTATTCGCTTCGAAGATTTTATTGTACAGATTGGCGTTGCCGTAGACCTGTTTGGAAATGGCGCTAAGCGTGTCGCCAGACTTAACGGTATAAAACTGGCTGGCAGTGGCTGGTGTCGCAGTTTTTACCTGATCGTCTACGCTGGCGATACCAGAAATATTCCCCACCGCAACAAGGATTTTTTCCTTCGCTTCCTGGCTCAAACCATCACCAGTCACCGTCGCTTTGCCATCGGTAATTTGGATATTTACTTTATCGGCATCTGGAATGCCGGTTTTGTTCAGATGCTCCTGCACCTTCTTCGCCTGATCGTCTTTATCATGCTGACCAGTAACTGTATCCCAGAGTTTTTCTCCGGCATCTTTCACAAAATTGAACAGACCCATAGTTACCTCGTTCGTTAACGGAAACACTCAGAAAGTGTAGCAGAGGAACGCGGCGCACTAACGCCGCGGAGTAAGCACAGAGTTAATCGCGGGTTTGCACCCAGAAAGCGTGAATTAAACCAGGGATATACCCAAGCAGCGTCAACAAGATATTAATGATGAACGCCCAACCAAATCCTTTGCCCAGCAGCACGCCGAGCGGCGGCAAAATGATGGTGATGACGATTCTCCAGAAACCCATATGTACTCCCTATAAGAAAATTAACCATTGTTTAAAAAGAGATTTTATCTCCTAAGCGAAATAATTTTAGCGGAACCTGCCAGTTTCAGCCTACGCGTTTACCCTCATTTACGCTGCTGACGCTGGTATACGCTGAACTTTTAGTTTAGAATTTACTTAATTTAGAAAACACTTAAATAACTATGACTGAACTCGCCCAACTACAGGCCAGCGCCGAACAGGCTGCGGCCTTACTGAAAGCAATGAGTCACCCCAAACGGTTGTTGATTCTGTGCATGCTTTGCGGGTCACCTGGGACCAGCGCCGGAGAACTGGCTCGCATTACCGGACTTAGCGCCTCCGCCACGTCACAGCATCTGGCTCGCATGCGTGACGAGGGACTTATTGACAGCCAGCGGGACGCCCAACGCATCCTTTATTCCATTAAAAATGAGGCGGTAAATGCCATTATCGCCACCCTGAAAAATATCTATTGTCCGTAAGGAGTGACGATGGCTTTGATAACAATTTCACCGCATGACGCGCAAGAATTAATCGCGCGTGGTGCAAAGTTAATCGATATTCGTGATGCCGACGAATATCTTCGTGAACATATTCCAGCAGCTTCTCTGGCACCATTATCCGTGATAGAACAGTCCGGTCTTCCAGATAAATTACGTAGCGAACAAATTATATTCCACTGTCAGGCGGGTAAACGCACCCGTAATAACGCTGATAAATTAGCAGCGATTGCCGCCCCCGCAGAGGTCTTTTTACTGGAAGATGGGATCGATGGCTGGAAAAAAGCGGGATTGCCGATAGCAGAAAATAAATCTCAACCGTTGCCATTAATGCGTCAGGTACAGATCGCCGCTGGCGGCTTAATATTAATCGGCGTCGTACTGGGTTATGCCATTAATAGCAGCTTCTTCTTATTAAGTGGATTTGTCGGCGCAGGATTAATGTTTGCAGGAATCAGCGGTTTTTGCGGGATGGCAAGGCTATTAGACAAGATGCCGTGGAATCAGCGAACTTGAGAAGCAACGCCGGATGCGCCATAGAGGCGGCATCCGGCGCCAGGGATTAGATCAGGAAATCGTCGAGAGATTTACCTTCTGCCAGCGCCTGAGCAATTGGCTTCGGCGTACGGCCCTGACCGGTCCAGGTTTTGGTTTCACCATTGAAGTCGGTGAATTTATATTTTGCTGGACGCGGTTCACGCTTTTTACCTGCACGCGGTGCAGCTGTGCCGTTAGCCAATAACTCTTCCGGGTTAATACCGTCAGCTTTCATCAGCTCCAGCCAGGTGCTAATTTTTTCCTGGCGTTCTGCCAGTTCACGCTGCTGCTGTTCTTCTTCTTCACGTCTTTCTTTAGTGACAACCCTGAATTTTTCGAGCATTTCTTCAAGAACGTCAATGGAGAATTCGCGAGCCATTGCACGAAGGGTGCGGATATTATTTAAGCTTTGTAACATTACGGACATAATAAAGAAAACCTTTTAACGCCAAAACAAAAAGTATTTCGCCGCGTAGTGTAAGCGATCACTTATTATATTTCCACAAAATTTAATATATTTACAATCGCGAAGGGATATTATTTCGTGCGTTATTTGCTGACACATTAATGCTTATATGCAAATTATATAGCAGCCATTTAACTTACTTATTACAGCTACTGGTGAGTGTTCCGGCGTACGATACAACCTCCCGGCCGATAACGGAACACACAATCAGCATAAATATGCATATAAAAAGAATACATATTATCCATGTCAACTTGAAACTTTGTGCTGCCATTACAGGCTTTACAACATAAAAGATGCGGAATGAGGCCAGGCGCGCCCCTAAGCCGAATTCTCTACGCTTTGCTGCGTAAACACACCTTGTACACTTTGCTAAAAAATATCAGAACTACGTCATAACATAATGATTTAAAATAATATTATCTTTTAAGACATAAAAAAATCCAGAATGTACAAAAAATGCGCCACTACGGAATATTTTATCTACAAAAACCAAGGAAATAAAAATTTTTTCACTAATTGATAAGTCATAGCCAGCGATATACGCTATGCGAAAGTGCAAACGGTAATTTAAACCACTGCATTCACATTCATCCGATTTCGCGTTTATTAAGGAGCATGGGCATGTTCTCACCGCAGTCACGCTTGCGTCATGCAGTAGCAGATACGTTCGCGATGGTTGTTTACTGTTCTGTCGTGAACATGTTTATCGAAGTATTTCTCTCCGGAATGAGCTTCGAACAGTCCCTTTATTCCAGACTGGTAGCGATTCCGGTGAACATCTTAATTGCATGGCCATACGGTATGTACCGCGATCTATTTATGCGAATGGCACGCAAAGTTGGCTCGTCGGGCTGGGTAAAAAATCTTGCGGATATTCTGGCTTATGTGACGTTCCAGTCACCGGTATATATGGCAATCTTACTCGTCGTGGGCGCGGGTTGGCACCAGATTATGGCAGCGGTCAGTTCAAACATCGTCGTTTCGATGTTGATGGGTGCGGTCTATGGCTACTTCCTTGATTACTGCCGCCGCCTGTTCAAAGTCAGCAATTACCAGCAGGTAAAAGCCTGATCCTTCTTTGTCGCGACTGGCAATGCCAGTCGCGTCTTTAATTGGCTTCGCCAAACAATCCATGTAAATAACGTTCAAGCGCAACACGCGAGCTGAAACCGTGTGGAATGCCGTAATGCTCGTGACGCTCACCCGCTAAATAGAGCGGGAACTGCTGGTAATGATCGCAAGTTTTAATATCGGAAGCCGGTTCTGCCAGTGTCGAACTACGTTCTTTTAACGTGGGATGAATTACCAGTGCGGTACGTCCCATTCGCGCTTCGCGATTAACATAGACATAATTTTCCCCACGGCGATAACCATAAGTTTTCTGGGTTACCACATCGACGGTAAAACCGACTTTCTCAAGTACGCGCGCCACCTCGTCTGGTCGTAAATACATATTTTATCCTCGTTATTATCTACCGCGGCCCTACCTTACCTGATTGAGCATTCACAACGCTTTCAGAAAAGTCCATAAAGCCACGATGAATCTCTGTTAAGAAAATTATGGTCTACACTGAAAATTACATTGAATCCTGATGGGAGATCATATGTTTAACAGACCGAACCGCAACGACGTCGATGATGGCGTGCAGGATATTCAGAATGATGTCAATCAATTAGCTGACAGCCTGGAATCTGTATTGAAGTCCTGGGGCAGCGACGCTAAAGGGGAAGCCGAAGCCGCACGCAGTAAAGCTCAGGCTTTACTGAAAGAAACCAGGGCGCGGATGCATGGTCGAACTCGCGTCCAGCAAGCCGCGCGCGATGCTGTTGGCTGCGCAGACTCTTTTGTTCGTGAAAGACCCTGGTGTAGTGTGGGAACAGCTGCTGCGGTAGGTATTTTTATCGGCGCGTTGTTAAGCATGCGTAAATCGTAGTGAAACAATGATAATATATACACGTCCCTGGCCCCGAAGCCTGACTTCGGGGTTTTTAACTTAAGGCACTGCGTAATTGTTGTGCCACCTGCTGCGCCATACTTTCGCTAACGATATTGGTAAACGAGAGCAGCAATCCTCCTTCCCCATTTGAGCGGATACGCCAGTCGCTAAGTGCCTGCACCGCAAGGCCAGCAGCATTGGCTTTACGCGCGTGGGCAATATCGTCGCCCACCATGCTGATAACCATCTGGATACCGCCTTTTTGCGGCACAACCTGAAATCCCTGCTGCGTCAACGCCTGCTCAATCCACTGCCGACGTTGAGCATAGTGCTGACGCATTTTCTTCAGATGCCGCCAGAAATGCCCCTCACGAATGAAATCTGCCAGTGTGTTCTGCCACAGTACGGGTACCGCACATGGCTCCAGTGACGCCTGTTGGCGGAATTGCGTAATCTGCTCCACCGGCACCACCAGCCACGCACAGCGCAGTGCAGGAAATAGCGATTTGCTGAATGTTCCGGCATAAATTACCCGCTGCGGTGCGTCGAGACTTTTCAGCGCCGGTAACGGCTTACCGTGATAGCGAAACTCACTGTCGTAATCATCTTCAATAATCCATGCCTGACTACGCTCTGCCCATTCCAGTATCTGGTGCCTGCGCGCTAAAGAGAGCGCCACACCCAGCGGGCTCTGGTGTGCCGGCGTAATCAGAGCAAAACGCGCATCAGGATAATTTTGTATTCCGCTTGTGACATCCAGTCCGTTGTCATCAACCGGCACCGGTAAAATTTCCACACCGTGGCGAGTGACAATCGGGCGAATCAGTGGAAAGCCGGGATCTTCCATCCACATCCCGTTTCCCGGTTTCGCCAGCGCGTGCAGAATTAAAGCCATTGAGGCCGCATAACCGTGAGTGATAAAGACCTGCTCTGGCTGGCATTCAATCCCGCGTGAAACGCGTAAGTAATCAACTATTGCCTCACGCAAGGCTGCCTCGCCGCAGACATCACCTAATGCCAAATCAAAGCGCGTCTGGGTACGCAGACGGCGGCCCATCACCCGCGCCCACTGCTCTCGCGGAAAGAGATCGAGTGCGGGTAACCCCATCTGAAAAGGCAGTGGCTGCTGACTTTCACCAGCAAAAGCCACGACATCCACAGCAGATTGTTGCGGATGTAACTGCTCACTGACAAATGTGCCAGCCTGTCCCCGCCTGACCAGCCATCCTTGCGCCACCAGCTCAGCATACGCATTTTCGACAGTGGATCGAGACACACCCAGTTCCTGCGACCAGGTACGACTCGAAGGTAGCCTTGCGCCAGGTTTCAGTTCCCCTTGCTCAATAGCCGTTTTTAACTGACGGGCGATATCCTGATAACGTGGCATATGGTCTGCTTTTTTACGTAATTTATGGCTCTCTTTAGCAGTCCATTATAGTGCTACATTGCGGGCGTTAATAAGAGGAGAAACAGTATGACTACATTACGTCAGCCTTACTACGAACTTAGCCCGGCAGTGTATAACGCACTGGTGCAGGCCAAAACAGCACTGGAAAATAGCGCGCTGGATACCACGCTGATGGAGTTAATTTATTTGCGCGTCTCGCAAATCAACGGCTGCGCATTTTGTCTGGAGATGCACAGCAAAGCATTACGCAAATCCGGCGTGCCGCAGCACAAACTGGACGCCCTGGCAGGCTGGCGCGTAAGCCATCATTTTGACGATCGCGAGCGGGCGGCGCTGGCATGGGCGGAATCGGTAACCGATATTGCCCGAACCCATGCGGAAGACGAGGTTTATCAGCCTTTGCTTGAATATTTCAGTGCAGCAGAGATCAGCGACTTAACCTTTGCCATCGGGCTGATGAATTGTTTTAACCGTCTGGCCGTTTCCATGCGCGTGTAACTTCTTGATGCCGGGTAATCACCCGGCTATAGAACAACAATCCCCCTACCCCGTCACGCTCATATCCAGGGTAATTCTGACCACTATTTGCTATATATTGTGTGGTTGAATCTTTTTTCAACTACATCTAGTATCCCTGTATCAACAGAGAGACAACCCGACGCGTATCATCGCGCCGTATCTTCATTTTAAACGGAAATACGAATCATGCGCATTACTATTTACACTCGTAACGATTGCGTTCAGTGCCACGCCACCAAACGGGCGATGGAAAACCGGGGCTTTGATTTTGAAATGATTAATGTCGATCGCGTTCCTGAAGCGGCAGAAGCGTTGCGTGCTCAGGGCTTTCGTCAGTTGCCGGTTGTGATTGCAGGCGATCTTAGCTGGTCTGGTTTCCGCCCGGACATGATCAATCGTCTGCATCCAGCGCCACACGCGGCCAGTGCATGAGCCAGCTCGTCTACTTTTCCAGCAGCTCCGAAAATACGCAGCGTTTTATCGAACGTTTAGGGCTGCCCGCGGTGCGCATCCCGCTCAATGAGCGGGAGCAGATTCAGGTAGACGAGCCTTACATCCTGATCGTGCCCTCTTACGGCGGCGGCGGTACGGCTGGCGCGGTGCCACGACAGGTAATTCGCTTTTTAAACGACGAGCACAACCGGGCGTTGCTTCGCGGCGTGATTGCTTCGGGTAATCGCAACTTTGGTGAGGCGTATGGCCGCGCCGGAGATGTGATAGCCCGGAAATGCAGCGTGCCGTGGCTGTACCGCTTTGAGCTCATGGGTACGCAAAGCGATATCGAAAACGTTCGTAAAGGAGTAACCGAATTTTGGCAACGACAACCGCAGAACGCCTGACGCAGAACACGATGGATTACCACGCGCTGAATGCGATGCTTAACCTTTACGATAGCGCAGGTCGCATTCAGTTCGATAAAGACCACCAGGCTGTTGACGCCTTTATGGCGACGCATGTGCGTCCGAACAGTGTGACCTTCAGTAGCCAGCAGCAGCGCCTGAACTGGCTGGTCAACGAAGGTTACTATGATGAAAGCGTTCTTAATCGCTACTCTCGCGATTTTGTCATTACGCTGTTTGCCCACGCGCACGCCAGCGGTTTTCGTTTCCAGACATTCCTCGGGGCATGGAAGTTTTACACCAGCTATACGTTAAAGACATTCGACGGTAAGCGTTATCTGGAAGATTTTGCCGATCGAGTCACGATGGTGGCGCTGACGCTGGCACAAGGCGATGAGACGCTGGCGTTACAACTGACTGATGAGATGCTGTCAGGACGCTTTCAGCCAGCCACGCCGACATTCCTCAACTGCGGTAAACAGCAGCGCGGCGAACTGGTTTCCTGTTTTTTACTGCGTATTGAAGACAATATGGAGTCGATTGGTCGGGCGGTAAATTCCGCACTGCAACTGTCGAAACGCGGCGGCGGCGTGGCATTTTTGCTGTCGAATCTGCGGGAAGCAGGCGCGCCAATTAAACGTATTGAAAATCAATCTGCTGGCGTAATTCCGGTGATGAAAATGCTGGAAGACGCATTTTCCTATGCCAACCAACTCGGCGCTCGTCAGGGGGCAGGTGCAGTCTATTTACATGCCCATCATCCCGATATTCTGCGTTTTCTCGATACAAAGCGGGAAAATGCCGACGAAAAAATCCGCATTAAAACACTGTCGCTGGGCGTGGTGATCCCGGATATCACTTTCCATCTGGCAAAAGAGAATGCGCAGATGGCGCTGTTTTCGCCTTATGACGTTGAGCGAGTTTATGGCAAGCCGTTTGCCGATATCGCCATCAGTGAACACTATGACGAACTGGTTGCCGATGAACGCATCCGCAAAAAATACCTCAACGCCCGTGATTTCTTCCAGCGACTGGCAGAAATCCAGTTTGAGTCCGGCTATCCCTACATCATGTATGAAGACACGGTTAACCGTGCTAACCCTATCGCCGGGCGCATAAATATGAGCAATCTCTGCTCAGAAATTTTGCAGGTTAACAGCGCATCAGAGTATGACGAGAATCTCGACTATGCCCGCACAGGCCATGATATTTCCTGCAATTTAGGTTCGTTGAATATTGCCCACACCATGGATTCCCCCGACTTTGCCCGCACGGTAGAGACCGCGGTACGCGGTTTAACAGCGGTGTCAGATATGAGTCATATCCGCAGCGTGCCGTCCATCGAAGCCGGAAATGCCGCCTCACACGCCATCGGTCTGGGGCAGATGAATTTACACGGTTATCTGGCGCGAGAAGGCATCGCTTATGGTTCGCCGGAAGCACTGGATTTCACCAATCTCTATTTCTATACCATCACCTGGCACGCACTGCGTACCTCGATGTTGCTGGCGCGCGAACGCGGTGAAACCTTCGCCGGGTTCAAACAGTCACGCTATGCCAACGGTGAATATTTTAGCCAATATCTGCAAGGTAACTGGCAGCCGAAAACGGCGAAAGTTGGCGAACTGTTTGCCCGCAGCGGAATTACGTTACCTACCCGTGAGATGTGGGTGCAACTGCGCGACGACGTGATGCGCTACGGCATTTACAACCAGAATCTTCAGGCGGTGCCGCCAACCGGTTCTATCTCTTACATCAACCATGCTACGTCGAGTATTCATCCGATTGTGGCGAAAGTAGAGATACGCAAAGAGGGCAAAACAGGACGCGTTTACTACCCTGCCCCGTTTATGACTAACGAGAATCTGGCGCTGTATCAGGATGCTTACGAAATCGGCGCAGAAAAGATCATCGACACCTACGCGGAAGCGACTCGCCATGTCGATCAGGGGCTGTCGCTGACGCTGTTTTTCCCCGATACCGCCACCACTCGCGATATCAACAAAGCGCAGATTTACGCCTGGCGCAAAGGCATCAAAACGCTCTACTACATCCGCCTGCGTCAGATGGCGCTGGAAGGCACTGAAATTGAAGGCTGCGTCTCCTGTGCACTTTAAGGAATATCTATGAAACTCTCACGTATCAGCGCCATCAACTGGAACAAGATATCTGACGATAAAGATCTGGAGGTGTGGAATCGCCTGACCAGCAATTTCTGGCTACCAGAAAAGGTGCCGCTGTCGAACGATGTTCCTGCGTGGCAAACGTTAAGTGCCGTAGAACAACAACTGACGATGCGCGTTTTTACTGGCCTGACGCTGCTCGACACGCTGCAAAATGTTATCGGCGCGCCTTCGCTGATGCCCGATGCGCTCACGCCTCATGAAGAGGCGGTATTATCGAATATCAGCTTTATGGAAGCGGTTCATGCCCGCTCTTACAGTTCGATTTTCTCGACGTTGTGCCAGACCAAAGATGTCGATGCCGCCTACGCCTGGAGTGAAGAAAACGCACCGTTGCAGCGAAAAGCTCAGATTATTCAGCAACATTATCGCGGCGATAATCCGCTGAAAAAGAAAATCGCCAGTGTCTTTCTTGAATCATTTTTGTTCTATTCTGGCTTCTGGCTGCCGATGTATTTTTCCAGCCGCGGAAAGCTGACCAATACCGCAGACCTGATCCGACTGATTATCCGCGATGAAGCAGTCCACGGTTACTACATCGGCTATAAATATCAGAAAAACCTGGAAAAGATCTCCCAGGCACAACGTGAAGAATTGAAGAGTTTCGCCTTCGATTTGTTGCTGGAACTTTATGACAACGAGTTGCAATACACCGATGAGCTGTACGCCGAAACCCCGTGGGCTGACGATGTAAAAGCGTTTCTCTGCTACAACGCCAATAAGGCGTTGATGAATCTGGGCTACGAACCGTTATTTCCCGCAGAAATGGCGGAAGTGAATCCGGCAATCCTCGCCGCGCTTTCGCCGAATGCCGATGAAAATCACGACTTCTTTTCCGGCTCTGGCTCCTCTTATGTGATGGGGAAAGCGGTCGAAACAGAAGATGAAGACTGGAATTTCTGACGGGGCTATTTTTAAAAATATCACTACCCGCAGCAGGGAATTAATTCCTGCCAGATAGCTTTTTATCACGCAAATATTTTGTGGTGATCTACACTGATACTCTGTTGCATTATTCGCCTGAAACTACAATATTCAGGCGTTTTTTTCGCTATCTATGACAAAAAATATCAACTTTCTCGATTTGCTCTCAGCCCTTATATCATGGGAAATTCCGGCAATTTGCTCGCATCAATATTCATGCCACATTTGCCATCAGGGGTTGCCTCAGATTCTCAGTATGTTAGGGTAGAAAAAAGTGACTATTTCCATTGGGTAATATATCGACATAAACAAATAACAGGAATCTTTCTATTGCATGGCAATTAAATTAGAAATTAAAAATCTTTATAAAATATTTGGCGAGCATCCACAGCGAGCTTTCAAATATATCGAACAAGGACTTTCAAAAGAACAAATTCTGGAAAAAACTGGGCTATCGCTTGGCGTAAAAGACGCCAGTCTGGCCATTGAAGAAGGCGAGATATTTGTCATCATGGGATTATCCGGCTCGGGTAAATCCACAATGGTACGCCTTCTCAATCGCCTGATTGAACCCACCCGCGGGCAAGTGCTGATTGATGGTGTGGATATTGCCAAAATATCCGACACCGAACTCCGTGAGGTGCGCAGAAAAAAGATTGCGATGGTCTTCCAGTCCTTTGCCTTAATGCCGCATATGACCGTGCTGGACAATACTGCGTTCGGTATGGAATTGGCCGGAATTAATGCCGAAGAACGCCGGGAAAAAGCCATTGATGCACTGCGTCAGGTCGGGCTGGAAAATTATGCCCACAGCTACCCGGATGAACTCTCTGGCGGGATGCGTCAACGTGTGGGATTAGCCCGTGCATTAGCGATTAATCCGGATATATTATTAATGGACGAAGCCTTCTCGGCGCTCGATCCATTAATTCGCACCGAGATGCAGGATGAGCTGGTAAAATTACAGGCGAAACATCAGCGCACCATTGTCTTTATTTCCCACGATCTCGATGAAGCCATGCGTATTGGCGACCGAATTGCCATTATGCAAAATGGTGAAGTGGTACAGGTCGGCACACCGGATGAAATTCTCAATAATCCGGCGAATGATTATGTCCGTACCTTCTTCCGTGGCGTCGATATTAGTCAGGTATTCAGTGCGAAAGATATTGCCCGCCGCAGCCCTAATGGCTTAATTCGTAAAACCCCTGGCTTCGGCCCACGTTCGGCACTGAAATTATTGCAGGATGAAGATCGCGAATATGGCTACGTTATCGAACGCGGTAATAAGTTTGTCGGCGCAGTCTCTATCGATTCGCTTAAGGCCGCATTAACGCAGCAGCAAGGTCTTGATGCGGCGCTGATTGATGCGCCGTTAGCGGTCGATGCGCAAACGCCTCTTAGCGAGTTGCTCTCTCATGTCGGACAGGCACCCTGTGCGGTGCCCGTGGTCGACGAGGACCAACAGTATGTCGGCATCATTTCGAAAGGAATGCTGCTGCGCGCTTTAGATCGTGAGGGGGTAAATAATGGCTGATCAAAATAATCCGTGGGATACCACACCAGCGGCGGACAGTGCCGCACAATCCGCAGATGCCTGGGGTACACCGGCTGCTACACCGACTGACGGTGGCGGCGCCGACTGGCTGACCAGCACGCCTGCGCCAAACGCCGAGCATTTTAACATTCTCGATCCGTTCCATAAGACACTGATCCCACTCGACAGTTGGGTCACTGAAGGGATCGACTGGGTCGTTACCCATTTCCGTCCCGTCTTCCAGGGCGTGCGCGTTCCGGTCGATTACATCCTCAACGGTTTCCAGCAATTGCTGCTGGGTATGCCCGCGCCGGTGGCGATTATCGTATTCGCTCTCATCGCCTGGCAAATTTCCGGTGTCGGAATGGGCGTCGCGACGCTGGTTTCGCTGATTGCCATCGGCGCAATCGGTGCCTGGTCGCAGGCCATGGTTACCCTGGCGCTGGTGTTAACCGCCCTGCTGTTCTGTATCGTCATCGGTTTGCCGTTGGGGATCTGGCTGGCGAGAAGTCCGCGAGCGGCGAAAATTATTCGTCCACTGCTTGATGCCATGCAGACCACGCCGGCGTTTGTTTATCTGGTGCCAATCGTCATGCTGTTTGGTATCGGTAACGTGCCGGGCGTGGTGGTGACGATCATCTTTGCGCTGCCGCCGATTATCCGCCTGACTATTCTGGGGATTAACCAGGTTCCGGCGGATCTGATTGAAGCCTCGCGCTCATTCGGTGCCAGCCCGCGCCAGATGCTGTTCAAAGTTCAGTTACCGCTGGCGATGCCGACCATTATGGCGGGCGTTAACCAGACGCTGATGCTGGCCCTTTCTATGGTGGTCATCGCCTCGATGATTGCCGTCGGCGGGCTGGGTCAGATGGTACTTCGCGGTATCGGTCGTCTGGATATGGGGCTTGCCACCGTTGGCGGCGTCGGGATTGTGATCCTCGCCATTATCCTCGACCGCCTGACGCAGGCCGTTGGGCGTGACTCACGCAGTCGCGGCAACCGCCGCTGGTACACCACTGGCCCTGTTGGTCTGCTGACCCGCCCATTCATTAAGTAACTCTGCACTTGCCCGGTGACGCCGGGCATATCACCCTGCCAAAAAAAGGAATAACAATGCGACATAGCGTACTTTTTGCGACAGCGTTTGCCACGCTTATCTCTACACAAACTTTTGCTGCCGATCTGCCGGGCAAAGGCATTACCGTAAACCCGATTCAGAGCACCATCACTGAAGAAACCTTCCAGACGCTGCTGGTTAGTCGTGCGCTGGAGAAATTAGGTTATACCGTCAATAAACCCAGCGAAGTGGATTACAACGTTGGCTATACCTCGCTTGCTTCCGGCGATGCAACCTTTACCGCCGTGAACTGGACGCCGCTGCATGACAACATGTACGAAGCTGCCGGTGGCGATAAGAAATTTTATCGTGAAGGGGTATTTGTTAACGGCGCGGCACAAGGTTACCTGATCGATAAGAAAACTGCCGACCAGTACAAAATCACCAACATCGCGCAACTGAAAGATCCGAAGATCGCCAAACTGTTCGATACCAACGGCGACGGTAAAGCGGATTTAACCGGCTGTAATCCTGGCTGGGGCTGCGAAGGTGCCATCAACCACCAGCTTGCCGCGTATGAACTGACCAATACCGTGACGCATAATCAGGGGAACTATGCGGCGATGATGGCCGACACCATCAGTCGCTACAAAGAGGGCAAACCAGTGTTTTACTACACCTGGACGCCGTACTGGGTGAGTAATGAGCTGAAGCCAGGGAAAGATGTGGTCTGGTTGCAGGTGCCGTTCTCTGCACTGCCGGGCGATAAAAATGCCGATACCAAACTGCCGAATGGCGCGAATTACGGCTTCCCGGTCAGCACCATGCATATCGTTGCCAACAAAGCCTGGGCCGAGAAAAATCCGGCGGCAGCGAAACTGTTTGCCATTATGCAGTTGCCAGTGGCAGATATTAACGCCCAGAACGCCATTATGCATGACGGCAAAGCCTCAGAAGGCGATATTCAGGGCCACGTTGATGGCTGGATCAAAGCCCACCAGCAGCAGTTCGATGGCTGGGTGAATGAGGCGCTGGCAGCGCAGAAGTAATTTTTATTCGGGCGGATAAGGCGTTTTTTGCCTCATCCGCCGCTCTGTACACAATGCCTGATGCGACGCGCCGCGTCTTATCAGGCCTACAAACCACACTCATTCCGTAGAGCGGATAACGCGTTTTCGCCGCATCCGCCGTTCTGTGCTCAATGCCTGATGCGACGCGGCCGCGTCTTATCATGCCTACAAAACCACACCGCACATTTCAACAATCTATCTTTCATCCCATATTCATCAACATCCGCTATTATTGATTTCCAGCTTAATCATCACCTGATGAACAAAAATAATGACTAAACCCAATCATGAGCTTAGCCCGGCGCTGATCGTGCTAATGTCGATCGCCACCGGTCTGGCGGTCGCCAGCAACTATTACGCACAGCCATTGCTCGACACCATCGCGCGTAACTTTTCCCTTTCCGCCAGTTCGGCGGGCTTTATTGTTACCGCCGCGCAGTTGGGCTATGCCGCAGGTCTGCTGTTTCTTGTTCCCCTCGGTGATATGTTTGAACGCCGCCGCCTGATTGTCACCATGACCTTACTGGCAGCAGGCGGTATGTTGATTACCGCCAGCAGTCAGTCGCTGGCGATGATGATCCTCGGTACGGCATTAACCGGTTTATTCTCTGTCGTGGCACAAATTCTGGTTCCGCTGGCGGCGACGCTGGCTTCACCGGACAAACGCGGCAAGGTGGTTGGCACCATTATGAGTGGCCTGCTGCTGGGGATTTTGCTGGCGCGTACCGTTGCCGGGTTGCTGGCGAATCTCGGCGGCTGGCGCACCGTCTTTTGGGTCGCATCGGTGTTAATGGCACTGATGGCACTGGCGTTATGGCGCGGCCTGCCACAAATGAAATCTGAAACCCACCTCAACTACCCACAGTTGCTTGGTTCCGTTTTCAGCATGTTTATCAGCGATAAGATCCTGCGTACCCGCGCGATACTGGGCTGCCTGACTTTTGCCAACTTCAGCATTCTCTGGACATCAATGGCTTTTTTGCTCGCCGCGCCGCCTTTTAATTACAGCGATGGCGTAATTGGTCTGTTTGGACTTGCGGGAGCTGCCGGGGCGTTGGGCGCTCGCCCGGCGGGCGGTTTTGCCGATAAGGGCAAATCGCATCTCACAACAACGTTTGGTCTGCTGCTGTTGTTACTTTCATGGTTGGCGATCTGGTTTGGCCACGCTTCCGTACTGGCGCTAATTATCGGCATTCTGATACTGGATCTCACCGTGCAGGGCGTGCATATCACCAATCAAACCGTGATTTATCGTATTCATCCTGATGCGCGTAATCGCCTGACCGCAGGTTACATGACCAGCTACTTTATTGGCGGTGCTGCTGGTTCGCTGATCTCGGCATCCGCCTGGCAACATGCCGGTTGGGCTGGCGTTTGTCTGGCTGGCGCGACGATTGCCCTAGTTAACTTACTGGTCTGGTGGCGAGGTTTTCATCGTCAGGAAGTCGCAAATTAAGCAATCAGCAACCGTTTTCGTGGCTTTACACTTATAAGGGTGTTAAGAATCCCATCAGTCTGATAAGGTTAGGATATTCATCCAGACTATTAATAATATTAACAATCGTTAAGCGTACACTCTATGGTAAGCCCTACTCCACTGCCTGCTTCTGGTTCGGCGACCTTCATGGAAGGCTGCAAAGATAGTTTACCGATTGTTATTAGTTATATTCCGGTGGCCTTTGCATTTGGTCTGAATGCGACCCGTCTGGGATTCTCTCCCCTGGAAAGCGTTTTTTTCTCCTGCATTATTTATGCAGGAGCGAGCCAGTTTGTCATCACCGCAATGCTGGCAGCTGGTAGTAGCTTGTGGGTAGCCGCATTGACCGTTATGGCAATGGATGTTCGCCATGTACTGTATGGTCCATCGTTGCGTAGCCGCATTGTTCAACGCCTGCAAAAATCGAAAACCGCACTGTGGGCGTTTGGCCTGACGGACGAAGTTTTTGCCGCAGCAACGGCAAAACTGGTACGTAATAATCGCCGCTGGAGCGAAAACTGGATGATCGGCATTGCCTTCAGTTCATGGTCATCGTGGGTATTTGGTACGGTAATAGGGGCATTTTCGGGCAGCGGTTTGCTGCAAGGTTATCCAGCCGTCGAAGCAGCATTAGGCTTTATGCTGCCGGCACTCTTTATGAGTTTTCTGCTCGCCTCTTTCCAGCGCAAACAATCTCTTTGCGTTACCGCAGCGTTAGTTGGTGCCCTTGCTGGCGTAACGCTATTTTCTATTCCCGTCGCCATTCTGGCCGGCATTGTCTTTGGCTGCCTCACTGCGTTAATCCAGTCATTCTGGCAAGGAGCACCTGATGAGCTATGAGGTTCTGCTGCTTGGATTACTGGTTGGCGCGGCGAATTACTGCTTCCGCTATTTACCCCTACGCCTGCGAGTGGGCAATGCCCGCCCAACCAAGCGTGGCGCAGTGGGTATTTTGCTCGACACCATTGGCATCGCCTCGATTTGCGCTCTGCTGGTTGTCTCTACCGCACCAGAAGTGATACACGATTCACGCCGTTTCGTACCCACGCTGGTCGGTTTTGCGGTACTGGGAGCCAGTTTCTATAAAACACGCAGCATCATTATTCCCACTTTATTGAGTGCGCTGGCCTACGGGCTGACGTGGAAAGTGATGACGTTTCTATAGACCACAAGAATCATTTTTCTAAAACAATACATTTACTTTATTTGTCACTGTCGTTACTATATCGGCTGAAATTAATGAGGTCATACCCAAATGGATAGTTCGTTTACGCCCATTGAACAAATGCTAAAATTTCGCGCCAGCCGCCACGAAGATTTTCCTTATCAGGAGATCCTTCTGACCCGTCTTTGTATGCATATGCAAAGCAAGCTGCTGGAGAACCGCAATAAAATGCTGAAGGCTCAGGGGATTAACGAGACGTTGTTTATGGCGTTGATTACGCTGGAGTCTCAGGAAAACCACAGTATTCAGCCTTCTGAATTGAGCTGTGCTCTTGGATCATCCCGTACCAATGCGACGCGTATTGCCGATGAGCTGGAAAAAACGTGGCTGGATCGAACGTCGTGAAAGCGATAACGATCGCCGCTGCCTGCATCTGCAATTAACGGAAAAAGGTCACGAGTTTTTGCGCGAGGTTTTACCGCCGCAGCATAACTGCCTGCATCAACTCTGGTCCGCGCTCAGCACAACAGAAAAAGATCAGCTCGAGCAAATCACCCGCAAATTGCTCTCCCGTCTCGATCAGATGGAACAAGACGGTGCTGTTCTCGAAGCGATGAGCTAACGCGTCATCTCGCTCAAAAATCCAGACTTATAAAAGAAAAACTGACCGGCCAGCATCGCAACGTGCTGGCCTTTTTGGCAAGCAGGTCGGCTCAGCCGATGAGTTAAGAAGATCGTGGAGAATACTATGAGCGCAAATGCGGAGACACAAACCCCGCAGCAACCGGTAAAGAAGAGCGGCAAACGTAAGCGTCTGCTCCTCCTTCTCACCTTGCTCTTTATTATTATTGCCGTAGCGATAGGGATTTATTGGTTTTTGGTACTGCGTCATTTCGAAGAAACGGATGACGCATACGTGGCAGGAAATCAGATTCAAATTATGTCTCAGGTGTCAGGCAGTGTGACGAAAGTCTGGGCCGATAACACCGATTTTGTAAAAGAAGGCGATGTGCTGGTCACTCTCGACCCGACGGATGCTCGCCAGGCGTTTGAAAAAGCCAAAACTGCGCTGGCTTCCAGCGTACGTCAAACCCACCAACTGATGATTAACAGCAAACAGTTGCAGGCAAATATTGAGGTGCAGAAAATCGCCCTCGCCAAAGCTCAGAGTGACTACAACCGCCGCGTGCCGCTGGGCAATGCCAACCTGATTGGCCGCGAAGAGCTGCAACACGCCCGCGACGCCGTCACCAGCGCCCAGGCGCAGCTGGATGTCGCCATTCAACAATACAATGCCAATCAGGCGATGATTCTGGGGACTAAACTGGAAGATCAGCCTGCCGTGCAACAGGCTGCCACTGAAGTGCGTAATGCCTGGCTGGCGCTGGAGCGTACCCGTATTGTCAGCCCGATGACTGGTTATGTCTCCCGTCGCGCAGTACAGCCTGGTGCACAAATTAGCCCAACCACGCCGCTGATGGCGGTCGTTCCAGCCACGAATATGTGGGTGGATGCTAACTTTAAAGAGACGCAGATTGCCAATATGCGCATCGGTCAGCCGGTTACCATCACCACCGATATTTACGGCGATGATGTGAAATACACCGGTAAAGTGGTTGGTCTGGATATGGGTACGGGTAGCGCGTTCTCGCTGCTTCCGGCGCAAAACGCCACCGGTAACTGGATCAAAGTCGTTCAGCGTCTGCCTGTTCGTATCGAACTGGACCAGAAACAGTTGGAACAATACCCGCTGCGTATCGGTTTATCCACGCTGGTGAGCGTCAATACCACTAACCGTGACGGCCAGGTACTGGCAAACAAAGTACGCTCCACACCGGTCGCGGTAAGCACCGCGCGTGAAATCAGCCTGGCACCTGTCAATAAACTGATCGACGACATCGTAAAAGCTAACGCTGGCTAATCCAGAGGTGCGTGTGATGCAACAGCAAAAACCGCTGGAAGGCGCGCAACTGGTCATTATGACGATTGCGCTGTCGCTGGCGACATTCATGCAGGTGCTGGACTCCACCATTGCTAACGTGGCGATCCCCACTATCGCCGGGAACCTGGGTTCATCACTCAGTCAGGGAACGTGGGTAATCACCTCCTTCGGGGTGGCGAATGCCATCTCGATCCCTCTTACCGGCTGGCTGGCAAAGCGCTTCGGGGAAGTGAAACTGTTCCTCTGGTCGACCATCGCCTTCGCCATTGCTTCGTGGGCATGTGGTGTCTCCAGCAGTCTGAATATGCTGATCTTCTTCCGCGTGATTCAGGGGATTGTCGCCGGGCCATTGATCCCGCTTTCGCAAAGTCTGTTACTGAATAACTACCCACCTGCCAAACGTTCTATCGCGCTGGCGTTGTGGTCGATGACGGTGATTGTCGCGCCTATCTGCGGGCCAATCCTCGGCGGTTATATCAGCGATAATTACCACTGGGGCTGGATATTCTTCATCAACGTACCGATTGGCGTAGCCGTTGTGTTGATGACACTGCAAACCCTGCGCGGACGTGAAACCCGTACCGAGCGGCGGCGGATTGATGCCGTGGGGCTGGCGCTGCTGGTGATTAGTATCGGCAGCCTACAGATTATGCTCGACCGGGGTAAAGAGCTGGACTGGTTCTCATCACAGGAAATTATTATCCTTACCGTGGTGGCGGTGGTGGCTATCTGCTTCCTGATTGTCTGGGAGCTAACGGATGATAACCCGATAGTCGATCTGTCGTTGTTTAAGTCGCGCAACTTCACCATCGGCTGCTTGTGTATCAGCCTCGCGTATATGCTCTACTTCGGCGCTATTGTTCTGCTGCCGCAGCTGTTGCAGGAAGTCTACGGCTACACGGCAACATGGGCAGGGCTGGCCTCTGCGCCGGTAGGGATTATTCCGGTGATCCTGTCGCCGATTATCGGTCGATTTGCGCATAAACTGGATATGCGGCGGCTGGTGACGTTCAGCTTTATTATGTATGCCGTCTGCTTCTACTGGCGTGCCTATACCTTTGAACCGGGTATGGATTTTGGCGCGTCGGCCTGGCCGCAGTTTATCCAGGGCTTCGCAGTGGCCTGCTTCTTTATGCCGCTGACCACCATTACGCTGTCTGGTCTGCCACCGGAACGACTGGCGGCGGCGTCGAGCCTCTCCAACTTTACGCGAACGCTGGCGGGGTCTATCGGTACGTCCATAACGACGACGATGTGGACTAACCGCGAGTCGATGCACCATGCTCAGTTGACCGAATCGGTGAACCCGTATAACCCGAACGCCCAGGCGATGTACAGTCAACTGGAAGGTCTGGGGATGACGCAACAGCAGGCATCGGGCTGGATTGCTCAGCAGATCACCAATCAGGGGCTGATTATTTCCGCCAATGAGATCTTCTGGATGTCAGCCGGGATATTCCTCATCCTGCTGGGGCTGGTGTGGTTTGCTAAACCGCCATTTGGCGCAGGTGGCGGCGGAGGCGGTGCGCACTAAGGTTGTCAAAGGGAGCTGCAGCTCCCTTTTTTATATGCTCATTCTGTAAACGGTTGTTTAATCAACGCCAAATGATGCCATTATTGAGAGTTGCTTAATAAACAGTTCTGCAATCAAAAAAATAGACAATGTATTTATATTCTTCTTAAGAATCGTGTGTTTTATCTCATATTTTTATGCGTTTTATCGATACACAGAAATCACATTTATATTATTTTTTTGATAAAAATCCTGGTGTTTACCCCTTCTAAGAAAATGTACAAACAATAAACATGCAATTAATTCGTCACTTTTATTAAATTCAAAAAATATCGGCATCATATATCTTAATGATTTTCCTCATTTTTCTTTTTATCATTTTTTACCACTTAAGATATTTAAAGATTTTTGCTACAGAAAACTATGCAACTTATTTTTTAGCACAACACCTAAACCATCAAAATAAATTAATATTAAATTAACCATAAATTAAACTGATTTATAAACATTGGTTTCACGCACTACTCTTCATTTGAAGAAACAGTAACCTGTTCCAAAGACGTTAAAATCTAATTTTCTTACGTAGTTACTGTGAGTTCATTATTTATCTAAAAATAAATCATAAGGATGAGAAGGAACTTTATGAACATCAAAAAGCATCCCTTGTCAACGCTGGCAATAGCTATTTCGACCGTGTTATCAATACCCGTTGCACTGGCATGGGCACCACCAACAAGTATCAACAGTGATGTTACTATCAACAATAATGATGTTGTAACGCTATCCTCATCCGAAAATAATTCATCAACCTGGGATCAATTTCGTTATCTTAATGTTGGAGCAACAAGTGAAGGAACGTTAAATATAGATGGGCGTGATCTGACCACCTCCAAAATCACAATCGGTAATGCAACTTCAGGGATAATGAAATTAGAAAACAATGCTCATCTGACGATTAATAAGGCATCGCCTTATGAACGCAATATTTATTTAGGTATCAATGGTGGTTCAGGAACCTTAATGGTGCTTAGCGGCAGTACTATCACCGATTTAAATGAATTTAGAATCGGTGAATATGATTACCAGGCACAAGGGCAAGTCATAATTGACGGTGCGGGTTCTTCCGTTTCTGCAACGTATGTGATGGTCGGCGATCAGGGAACAGGTAAACTCGAAATCACGCATGGCGGTCGTCTTACAGCATCAAAGGATGTGCTCATTGGTTTTACTGGAAGTTCAGCTGATTTTCACGGGACTGGATACGGTGAAACGCTGGTTGATGGCGATAATTCTTCATTAACAGTGAATGAATATATCAACCTCGGGGGATTGAGTTCATTGCAGAACGAGGCCAAGGGGATACTTACCGTTAGTAATAATGCTACGGTCAGTGCTAATCAATTTATCTGGCTTGGGATAGCAGAAACCAGCACCGGTATTCTAAACATTGGTGGAGCGCAGGGAGAAGCAGAACAGAAAGCGGGGATCATCAAGACGCCGATTATCCATATGGGAAGCAATGTCGGGAATAGTACTGCCCAAATTAATTTTAACCACTCCAGCGAAGATTTTATCCTGGCTGCAGATATAGTTGGCAAAGGCGAAGTTAACCAGGAAGGTTCCGGAGTCACGACGTTGACTGGCGCAAATACCTACTCTGGCCAAACAAATATTAATAAAGGCACCTTGCGCGCCGGTATCAACGATACCTTCAGCCCAAACTCCGATTATGTTGTCGACAGTGAAGGGAATATCGATTTAGACGGTTTTTCACAAACCTTAAATACACTGGATTTGGCGGGTACAGCAACACTGTCTTCCTCAAAAAATGGCGACAAATTCACGCCTGCCACACTCACCATTAATGGTAATTACACTGCTAATAATGGTTTGTTAGTTATGCGTACCGAGCTCGGCGATGATAATTCCGCGACTGATAAGCTCATCGTAAAAGGGGATACTTCCGGTAGTACCCGCGTTATGGTCAACAATGCGGGCGGTCTGGGCGCGGATACTCTGGAAGGGATAAAAATTGTCGAGGTTGGCGGCCTGTCAGAGGGCGTTTTCAGTAAAGAAGGTCGTATTGTTGCCGGTCCCTATGACTACAACGTGGTAAAAAGCGACAACCAGAACTGGTTTTTAACCAGTGAAATTCCCGCTGGACCGTATACCCCGGTACTCCCCGTCATCCCGGAACCCGATCCTGAGCCACCTGTAACACCTGAGCCCCCTGTAACACCAGAACCGCCTGTGACACCTGAGCCACCTGTAACCACCAGAACCGCCTGTTAGAAAACATCTGTATCGCCCGGAAATTGGTAGCTATCTGGCCAATATTCAGGCGGCAAATACGCTGTTTAATACCCGGCTGCATGACCGTCTGGGG